>JAUWLW010000020.1 GCA_030613505.1 Candidatus Zixiibacteriota bacterium | reverse complement strand
ACCTTGAAGCCGAGATTGTCGAGCAGGAAGATTAGGGCCACTATCCATACCGTTATCTTGATAATGGGCATCAGCGCCCTAAACGTCCGCTCCCGCGTCTCGTCATCCCTCTTGGTTACCCAATAATATTTTACGGTATTTACCAGTACCGCGATAACGAACCGGCCGCCCAGGAAGGTCAGTAAAATTTTCGCAACGACTTCGATTACGCGAGCTGCGCCGGGTTCTATGGTCAACCACCCCAGCGCCAAATAAACCGTACCCAAGTAGAGTAAAGGCAGGAGCGGCTTTGAAATATTTTTTACAAAGACGTCGTCGATCGGGACGTCCGCCTTCTTCGCCCACGCCGCTACGCGCCTAACGACGACGTATTTTATGATCCGGAGGACGATAACGCCGCCTACCACCGCGCCCAAAACCCTTAAATAATCCGCGACGTGGTTTTCCCACAACGTGTAGTATAGAATGTCCTCTATCATAAACGCTTCACCGCCGTAATCATGTTGAGGCTCCGGCAACCTCATCGTTAACGTCGGTTAAATATAAGGCATAAGGCCCCGTAGGTCAAGGGCTCCCAGCCCAGCCGTTACGGTCCAAACCCTCCAACACCCGTGGCACTCGCCGCATGGTACCGACGCACCACAGTTATTTTTACGCCCGGCGCTCGGCCGGGCGGTAATTTTGGGGGGAGCGGGTGGGAATCGAACCCACCGGCGACAGGGTTAGTGCCGCCGCACGGATTTGAAGTCCGGCCTGCCCACCAGTAGCAGCTCCGCCCCCGTAATATTTTCAGGAAGTTCCGTTACCGTCATAGTCTTCGGATTCGTCACTGTGCCGTTTATGCGCCAATTTCTGAATCGCTTCTTTTAAATGGCTATTGCTCAGATGGGTTACGGCCGTACTTTAAGAATTACCCGCCGACGCCGTCCCCCTATTGCACGTAACCCAACGCTCTCAGCCGTCTCTCGAGTGCCGGCGGCAGGTAAATTTCGCCCTGGGTGAAGGCCCTCTCCTCAACCCGGTTTATCGAGCGAGCCAGCGCGTCGCGGCTTTCCACGAGTACGCCGCCTGCCTCCGCAAAGGCGCCGTTGGACGCGAGGTTATCTTTCTGCCATCGGTCGCGGCCCCGGTCGTACAAATACTCGACGTCGGCGTTTTCGTCCTTAAGGTAATAATAATCTCCCGCCACTAGACCGTTTAACTCTACACTGGATTCAACCCCCTCCTCGTCGGACGGCATGAGTATCGTGTGGATACCTTCCAAAATTAGCTCCCGCCGCGGCAGCTCGGAACCGGACTTAATATAAGGCCCCAAATCTAAGCCTTCCCAGCCGCGCGGGGTTTCGAGGCCCGCGAACGAGACCAATGTCGGGGCAATGTCAACCAAATTGACCGGTCCTTCGACGACGGCGGGCTTGCAGCCCGGCACTTTAACTATAAACGGTACCCGCGCTACCTCGTGATGAAGGCCGGCGCCGTGAAGCCAACGGCCGTGTTCTAAAAACTCTTCGCCGTGGTCGGCCGTTATCATTATTATCGCCTCCGATTCGCCCCCGGAACCATTAACGATATTCTCCAGCAGGTCCTCTATGACGACGTCCATCCGGCGAATGTCGGCGTCGTACAACGCCCGGGCTAGAGCCAACTCGTCCGCGTTGAAGTCCGGTACGAACGAGGGGTCATTCAATACTTCGTACCAGAAAAAAGGCCCTGCCGCTACCTTAAGCCGGCGCTCCTTGTCGACTTTTGCCAGATACGGCTCAAACACGTATAGATACTCGGGGTTCGGTAGATTCGGCGTATGGGGCTCCATATAATGGATGTAAAAAAAGGTGGGCCGCCCCCGAGCGAAACGGGTCCAAAATTTTAGCCTTGCGTTAATATTAATGCCGTCGTTCGTCGTATTCAAAAGCGACCCTAAAAACGGCCTCATCCAAAGGAAAGCCATAAAAGGGCGCGCACACGAGATGGGCGGGCCGGCGCCGTTGAATACCGGCCCTTGGCTTACGTCATCCATTATATCAAAACCGTCGGCCATCCGCGCCAGCCGAGTTACGTTCGGGTTCGCCGACGCGCATATCGTCCTATAGCCTCCTTCGCGCAAGACTTCGGCCAACGTGACCGCGTCGTCCGGAAGCGGAAGAAAACGGGCGTTGACGCCGTGGGTGCTGGGGTAGGTAGCGGTAAAAATGGAAGCTACCGCCGGCTTAGTCCACGTCGAAACGGTAAAAGCTTCCTTAAAAACCACGGCCTCCACGCCGAAGATCTCCAAAGTAGGAGCCAAATAGCGTTCCGCGCCGTAATAACTAAGCCGGTCCGCGCGAAACGCGTCCATGACGACGAGGTATATATCGGGCCGCCTCGGCGGCGGCTTACGCGCCTGCCAGATGGCCCACGCCTCGACGAAGATAAAGGGGGCCAATAAGCCAAGAGTTAATAACCGCAAGAAGTTAACAGGCAAAGGTCCCCCGGCCGGCAACCGGCGCCGTATTTTATTTACCAACCCGTAAATCCCCCAGGCCGCGCAAAACCACACGGTTACCGTAAGCAAGAATACGGCTGAAATGACTACGTTCGGTTTACCATAAAACGGTACAAAATCGACTGTCGCTAAAAAATAAAAAAACGGAGCGCCGAATAACGCGATTACGGCGATTAGTAAAGGCGGCGAGGCTAAATGGACTCGTCCTCTCCTAATCGCCCAGAAGTAATATATCGAGCAACCGCCCGCAAAAACGAGGCCGCTTACCGCGGCCGCCCATAACGCTTCGGCGCCAAACAAAATCTGGAAAAACAACCTCGGCGGCCCCCAAAAAGCCCCCCGACCTAACCCCGCGCCGAGGATATACTCGCCGGCCGCGGCGAGGACGCCGCCCAAACAACCAGCGCCGAAGACCTGCGCGGTAAAGCGACCGTACCCCTTTAACGTCTTTGCGCTCATTCCACCGAACCATTAAACGTTTGGTAGCGTAAAAAGCAAAGGCTCCCGCCTACGTTGCAATAATATAAGGTTTCTCCATGAAGAAGTGAAGGTCAAAGTAATTTTAAATTTCGGCCGTGCCCTTTATATCCCCGGGGTATAGATTCCTTATTTTACGTAACCCAACTTTCTCAGCTGTCTCTCGAGTACCGGCGACAGGTTTAGTGCCGCCGTACGAATTTGAAGTCCGACCTGCCCACCAGTAGCAGCTCTGCGCCCGCTCTTCGGACCTTTTTTAGTATACGTCCAACTCGCGCCCGGGGCAAGGCTTTTTTGCCACCTCCCGCGCGATATTAGTGAAAAGGGTTACGTTTGCGATCAGTTCGGCAGCTCGCCTTCCGTCAAAATAACCGTAAAACCTTGACAACCGCGCAGGAATATGTTAGGCTTACCTAACAATGGCAACGGATTCCGTAGCGTCTTCCCGTAAAAAGTTGAGTCCGTCTCTCGAAGATTACCTGGAGGCCGTATTCGACCTCGGGCCGCCGGCGCGCGTTTCCTCCATCGCGGAGCATTTAGGCGTGGCCAAAGCCTCCGTCACGCAAGCGGTCCAACGCCTGATCGAAAAAGGGTTCGTCGAATGCGCGCGCTACGGCCGCGTAAACCTTACCGCCAAGGGTCTTAGGTTAGCTCGCAAGGTCCGCAACCGACACGATACGCTTTTAACGTTTCTTGAGAGCGTTCTGGGGGTCCCCGGCGCCGTCGCCGAACGCGACGCCTGCGCCCTCGAGCACGGCTTAAGCGACGAAACGGCCGAACGACTCGCCGATTATACGTTGGCGTTGACTCGGGCCGGGAAAAGCCGACGCAAAACCCGCCGCAAACCGACGCCTAAAGATTAGGCATTAAATATTTAAATACGGTTCGGCAACGCGGCCCCGTCCCAAAATAACGGAGGCGTTTTAACTTGTCGGAAGTCAAATCGTTGTTGGAATTCGACCGCGGCGCGACGGTCCGCGTCGTCAGGATCAACGCCGGCCGGGGCCTGAAGCAGCGCCTCCTGTCGCTCGGCCTCGTCCCCGGCGCCGACATATACGTACTCGACAACAGACACGGCCCCGTTAAGCTTTGCTTCAATAACTCGCGCATCGCCGTGGGCCGCGGCGTCGCGGCGAAGATCCTGGCGACGGCCGCTCCCGACACCGTATGCCCGGAATGCGAACCCGACGAATCTTGCCCCGAGGGTTAAATTTTTTAGTTTATTGTTAGGCATACCTAACAAACAGGTCTTGTTTTGCCTAAGGAAATAACCATAGCGCTAGCGGGCAATCCGAACGTCGGCAAGACGTCGGTGTTCAACAAGCTCACCGGCGGCCGCCAGCACGTCGGCAACTGGCCCGGCGTAACCGTCGAAATAAAAGAAGGCCTTTACGAATACGACGGGACGACGGTCCGGGTCGTCGACCTCCCTGGGACGTATTCCATGGGCGCGTATTCGCTGGACGAGGTCGTCGCCCGCGACTACGTAATGACGGGCCGCCCGGACGTCGTCGTCGACGTGGTGGACGCCTCCAACCTCGAGCGCAACCTATACCTCACGACGCAGCTCCTCGAGATGGGCGCCAACGTCGTCGTCGCCCTCAATATGTACGACGTGGCCGAGAAGAGCCTCCGCCTCGACGTCACGGAAATTTCAAACCTCTTGGGCGCGCCGGTGGTCCCCACCGTCGGAACCACCGGCCGGGGCATCGCTGAGCTCAAGGCCGCCGTCGCCACAGCCGCCGCCCACGGCCGACCGGTATCCCCGCTGCGCATCAACTACGGCCACGAAATCGAACCTCACGTCGAAAAACTTGCCGCGGAGTTAGCGGCCCTGGGCACTCTACCGTCGGGGTTGGGCCGCCGTTGGCTCGCGCTTAAACTCCTCGAGGGCGACGAAAAGATACGAGCGCTGGTAAACGAAACCTCGAACGGTGCCGCGGTCGTCCGCAAGGCCGAGGCCGTCGCCGAGCACTTAAAGGGCGTCGTGGGAGACGACGCCGCGGTAGCCGTAGCCGACTACCGTTACGGCTTCATCGCGGGGCTGACAAGAAACGCCGTACGGCCACAGGAACCGTCGCCGGTACGGCTCACCGCTTCCGATAAAATAGACAAGGTCGTAACGGACCGTTTCCTCGGCATCCCGATATTCCTCGCCGCGGCGTTCGCCCTCTTCGAGCTTACGTTCAAACTCGCTGAGCCCGTAGCGAACGCCCTTGAGTCGGCTCTCGGTTGGCTCGGTGCTCAGGCCACCTCGTGGGCCGCGACTGCTCCCCCGCTCCTCATCAGTTTCGTCGTCGACGGCGTACTGGGCGGCGTCGGCAGCGTCTTAGTCTTCGTCCCCAACATATTCTTCCTCTTCATGGCCATCGCCGTCCTGGAGGATTCGGGCTATATGGCGCGGGTAGCGTTCATACTGGACGGATTCATGCACAAGTTGAGCCTCCACGGCCGCAGCTTTATCCCGCTCATACTCGGTTTCGGTTGCAACGTGCCGGCGGTGATGGCCACGAGGACCCTCGAGACGCGACGCGAGCGTATGATAACCATCATGGTCATACCGCTTATGTCGTGCTCCGCGCGCCTGCCGATATACGTCCTCTTCGTCGGCGCGTTCTTCGCGGGCCGCAGGGGTTTGGTCGTTTGGTCGTTGTACGTTCTGGGAATCGTCCTCGCCGTAGCCGCGGCGAAGGTATTCAGCAAGATATTGTTCCCCGGCGAGTCGGCTCATTTCGTGATGGAGCTTCCGCCGTACCGCGTACCGACGCTTCGCGGCGCGCTGCTGCACGCCTGGGAGCGAAGCCGCGAATTCGTGACGCGAGCCGGCGGCATCATTCTCGCGGCCTCCGTCCTGCTTTGGGGCTTGGCCAACCTCCCCCCGGGCATAGCGTACGCGAGTCGCGACAGCCTCCTCGGGAGAGCGGGCGCGGTTATCGCGCCGGCGTTCCGGCCCGCCGGTTTCGGCGACTGGGAACCGGCCGTCGCGCTAGTGGCGGGTGTAATGGCAAAGGAGGCCGTGGTATCGACGTTGGGCGTCCTATACGGCGCGGGCGAGGAAGGTTTGGCGAGCGCGCTCCACGGTACCTTTACGCCGCTTTCGGCCTACGCCTTTTTAGTAATGACGCTCCTCTATATACCGTGCGTCGCGACGGTAGCGGTCATTCGCCGCGAAACCGGCTCGTGGTGGTGGGCGCTGTTCGCCGCAGCTTATACTATTATATTAGGTTGGCTGGTGGCAACGCTAGTCTACCAGGGCGGCCGCCTCTTGGGCCTGGGTTAGGTGCGAAGACGAGATGTGGGAAACTATAACTATATTGGCGGCGGTCGTTATCGGCAGCGTCGCCCTACTCCTTATTATTAAGCGCCAAGTTAAGAGAGGGGCGGCCGGGGCGTGTAGCGCTTGCCCCTACGGCTCGAACCCCTCGGACTGCGCGCCGCCGGCCGACGCGCCCGACGCACCAAATGGATGCGAAAAGCCAAAATAAAAAACCGCCCCTCGGGGGCGGTCTTCGATATAAACTACGTCTATATCCTATCCAGGCCCGCCGCTAAATCGTTTATTAAGTCGCCCGGGTCCTCCAAGCCCACCGATATCCGGATATAACCCTCGGTCAAGCCGACTTCGGCCAACTCCTCTTCGGGGTAGCCGTGATGCGTCGTCGACGCCGGGTGTTCGATCAGCGTCATGACGTCGCCCAGGCTCACGGCCTGAACGCATAACTTAAGGCCGTCGAGGAGTTTTTTGGCGTCGTCGAAACCCGCTACCTCGAAACCCACCATCCCGCCGAAGAGGCGCATCTGGCGTTCGGCCAGCTCGTGCCCCGGATGAGTTGGGAGGCCGGGATAATAGACCTTCAACGCCTTCTCGTGACCCGCCAGGAATTCCGCGACCTTCTGCGCGTTAGCACAATGGCGGTCCATACGCAGCGGCAACGTCTTTAAGCCGCGCAGGAATAGGAAAGCGTTGAAGGGCGCCGTGGTGGCGCCGAGGTCTTTATAGGTGCTCGCGCGAATGGCATCCATCGCCTCCGCCGGCCCCGCCAACATGCCACCGATGGCATCACCGTGGCCGCCGATGTACTTCGTCGCGGAGTGGACCGCGTACGTCGCGCCGAGCTTAATCGGCTGCGTAAGGTAGGGCGAGGCAAACGTGTTATCGATCGCGACGGGGACGCCCGCTCCGTCGCCTATCTCGGCGACCGCGGCGATGTCGACGATATGAAGGAGGGGGTTCGACGGCGTCTCCATGAATATCAATTTCGTATTGTCGCGGAGGTTACTACGGACCGCGTCGGCCGTCATCTCCGTCAAATAAGTTATCTCGATCCCCAACCGGGGAAAGTGCTTCGTAAAGAGCTCGTAGGTACCGCCGTAGAGTTCTTTCTGGACCAGGAAGTGGTCGCCCGCGGAGCAGTGGTAGAGCGCGAGCGCGTTTATAGCCGCTAACCCCGACGCGAGCGTCAGGCCGGCCTCCGCCCCTTCTAAAAGTGCCAGGTTTTTTTCGAGCTTCTCGTTCGTCGGGTTCGAGAGACGCGTATAGATGTATCCCTCTTCCTCTTTCGCGAAGAGAGCCGCACCCCGATCCGCGGTGAAGTACGAAAATGTTGAAGTCTGATATATTGGCGTCGCCACGGCGCCGGTCTTCTCGTCGCAGGGCGCCGTGCCCTGCACGGCCAGCGTATGGAAATCTAATTCTTTCACGGAGACTCCCTTGTTTTAAAAGAACGTTGTGGGAACCGGTACGCGCCAATATAAGACGGCCTCGGCGCAAAGTCAAGCTGGCCTTTAGCGCGTGACAACCATCTTCTTCGCTGCGCCGTCGGCCGCGGCCTCAAGCCGGTATACGTAAACACCCGGCGGCAGCGACGACACGTCCGCACGGACCTCGTGCGTTCCGGCACGCGCGAAGCCGCGAAACAACGTACCCACCCGCCGGCCGGCGAGGTCGTAGAGCGCGAGCGAAACGTCGGCTCCGATTTCGAGCGAGAACGGTATCGTCGTAGAAGTACGCGCCGGGTTGGGGTAATTCTGGCCGAGCGCGAAAAGCGTCTTCCGGACCCAACCGCGCTTCGGGCCGAACGTTTCGGTACCGCCTCCCGTAAGCGCGGCCTCTAACCAGTAGTCGTACGCCGCCCCGCCGACGACGCCGTCGTCGTCGTACGAAAAAGACGACGTCTTGCTCGTTATTAACCCCTCGTTTACCTTAACCAGCAGCGGGCGGTAACCGCCGACGTCCACGCGCCGCCGGTAGAGGTTGAAGCCCGACAAGCGCGAACCGCCGGCCGTTACCTTCCAATTAACTACAAGGCCGACGGCGGCCGGAAAGACGCCGAATCCGGATATCGCGACGACGCCTCCTCGTTGGTTCAAGAAAAGGTAACTGCCGGTACCCTCGTCCCAATTCGTAACGGCTAGGTCCAGGTCCGCGGAATAAACGTATCCGAACTCGACGTTGCCGCGCCCGGGACGCGGCGCCCGCGCGAACGAGACCCAGCCCTCCTCGGGATGGAAACAAAACTCCGTCGGCGCGAGCGTCTTTCCTTCCACCCGCGCGTACGTGAACGCGTGTAGCGGCCGGTGCTCCAGGTACCAGAGCTTGCGGGTCCCGTCGCCGTCGTAGCGCTCCGCGGCTACGAAGCGAAGGCCGTCGTTATCGACGTCGCCCCAAACCGCCTGTTCGCACACCAACGCGCCGCTCCGCGGGTAGTAGGACCACGCCGGCGACGCGCCGAACGCGCCGTTTACGTTTTCGTAAACCTGAATCGGCGCCCACCAACCGCCAGCGGCCAGGTCTACGTCGCCGTCGCCGTCCACGTCCGCCAGCTTCACGCACGACGCGTAGCGCAGCGGCGCCGACCACTCGTAGGCCGACGCGAGCACACCCGCCTTATTCATATATAACAGGACGCGGCCGCCGGAGTTGTCCGAAACTACCATGTCGCGCCAGCCGTCGCCGTTGACGTCGCCGAAGGTCAACTGGTTAAACTCGGTGACCAGGTCCGTGCGCCACGACGGCGTTTTCCGGAGTACGCCCCGCTCGTTATTAAACAAGTAGCACGGCTCTCCGTGACCGGCGATAGCGAGGTCGAGGTCGCCGTCGTCGTCCACGTCGCACCAGCCGACGTCGTTGGCGTTGTACGCCTTGGGCGTATACCAACTCGCGTACTTCTCCCACACGCCGCCGTCATTCATATAAAGCCGTACCGGCGCCGGATCGAAGTACCCCGATATCGTCGCGAGCTCGAGGTCGCCGTCGCCATCCACGTCCCCCAGCGCGCACGAGAAGCTATCGTCGGCGTCGCCGTTCATCCACACCGGGTACGACGTCAAGCGACCGCCGTCGTTGCGGTATAACTGCTCCAGGTGGGGGGTGAGGAAACCGGTAATGACGACGTCGAGGTCGCCGTCGGCGTCGACGTCGCCCATGTCGAGGTGGCCGTCGTAGCCGAGGTCGGCGCTGCGCCAACCCGCCGAACGCTCGAGCTCGCCCCGTCGATTGTAGAATACCGCGTCTTTCTCCATATCCATGTCGTTGCCGTTCCCCACGATGAGGTCGAGGTAGCCGTCGCCGTCGAGGTCCCACAACATGCCGCCGGTGGCGTAGTCCTCGTCCTCGGACTCCCACGCCGGCTCGCCCGCCAACGGGACGACGGCCGCCGCGCCGCCCCACGTTATACCGACGGCGCAAATTATAATTAATACTGTCTTTAAATCGCTCATATTAACGCAAGACTCCTATATCATACCGTTGCGCAACCGCCAACGGGCCGCGGCCCGGCCCTGATAGAACTTTCGGTACTTTCGACCCGCTACATTATTCCGGTTTATCGTACTCAGTCGGCGCGGGCCTCGAGCCACACCCGGCCCACGCGGACCTCGGCACCGCCCGGACCCTCGAAAGCTATCTCCACGTCACGAACGTCGCCGAAATCGACCCGAGGCCGGTCGGCGAACTTGAGGTCGCCCTCGCGTCCTTTCGCTTTGAGATAAAAACGCCGGCGAGCCAGGTCCAAATCGACTCGAGCCTGCGCCCGCCACGCCGGGGATAATAGGAAAACCTCCTCGTAAAAGGCGCCCCCTCCGCCGGTCACGCGTACCTTCGCGCTAACTCGGCCTCCCGAGCCGTTGTACAACTCGAGAACGAGCGAACCGAAAGTGCTCCAATCCCGGAGCGGCGGCCTGAACTCGAGCTCGCCCGTGCGCTTCGCCTTAAGCCGAGCAACGAACGCCGGCCCGCCCGCAACGTTCGCATCCGCTAAAACGTCGGCCTGGTCGAAACCTTTATCCGAAAAATCTCCCGGCTCCTCGTCGCCGTTCAAGACATAACGCCTTAGAAGTTGCTTCAAGACGAAGTCGCCGCGGCCGCCCGCGCCGGAAGAGGCCGCCCTCTCGTAACCGGGCGCCGTCGCGGCCAGCGTCCGCCCCCGGGATACGTAACGTAACTCATAGTCGCCGTTTCGATCCGTCACCGACGCCAACGGCCCGGCGCGTACCACCGCGCGCGCAACCGCCGTACCGTCGTCGCTCACCGCGCGGCCCCGCACCACTTTCTCCGCTATTTCCTGGCGCCACTCGCTCTTGACCAACGCCACCGCCGCAGCTTCGCGAGCCCCGTATAAACCATCCGCCTCAACGCCGCTCCCCCCGGCGGGCGGCAACGTCGGTACGACGCCGGCCGCAAGTTCGTCCGCGTACGCCGCCAAGCCGGCGCTACTGAGCATCGATAAATACGCGTAATCCTCGGCCGCTTCGCGCAAAAGCTTGAGCCGCACGCTCGGCAGCGGTTTGTTCAAACCCAACCCGGTCCCCGGGTACGTCAACGCGTACGCGCCGTTGCCCCACTTGTTGCGCGGGTCGTCGGATAGCGGCTTCGCATCTTTCCTGGGGAAATACGACACGTCGCCCAACGTTACGACGTCGCCGCGGAAACGCCACAACGCCCAGCCGACGAGGCGATGGTCGCCGGCCGGCCGGTCGACGTAGCCGGCAAGGCCGCCGGCCTTAAACGTCACGCCGACGCCCTCGCGCCGTAATCGGGCGAATAATTCCCGGTACGCCTCGCCGTCGGCGAAAGTCTCGAGGCGGTAATCCCGAAACGCGTAGCCGGGCGGGAATTCTGCGGGCAAAGCTGCTTCGGCCCCAATAGCATCGTCCGCCGGTCGAAAGGGCCGCAGGCCGTGCTCTTTAACGATAGCGTCGTACTTGCTTAATATGGCCCGGCCGTCTTCGGCCTCGGCCTTAACGCCGTAAAGGCGGCATACTTCGCCGGCGTTTACCGCGGCAACGAACGGCGACGCGCCGTCGCGGCTCAGTTCGAAATCCCACACCGCGAGCTCGAGCGGGAGGGAGTATTCGCCGCCGGACCACCTGAGCGTAATTTTACCAACGTACTTACCGGACAGCGTATCCGACGGGACGAAGAGGTCAAACCAGAAAACGGTATTCTCGCCGGCGGCGACGTCCGCGTGCCCTATAACCGGGACCAGCGGGTCGGGCCATCGGCCGCGCCCCTCCCCCACCGTGAAATTCGTAGCCAAATCGACCGAGGGCCATGTAACGGGGAGGTATAATTCGCGGTAGACGGAAATGTTCGCCGCGGCGACCTTGCCCCTGGGCCCGTCGAGATCATATATCTCGAAAGAAACGACGCGCGCCTGATCCGAGTTTATAATTAATTGGAAAGGCGCCCACTCGCCGCGAGCGGCCTTCAAGGCAATACGCCCCCCATCCCAGACGTACGTCTCGGCGGGCCGCGGCGCGTCCGGTTTAATCTTGGCGGTACTGCCCTCGGCCCATATTACCACTTCGGCTCGAGCCAAAGCGCAGGCCGCGATAAATATTGACGTGAATATTAGCCGGTAGCGTAAACGCAAATCAAAACGACGCCCATTTAGCGGAATAGCGCTTTAACTTTTCCCATACTCGCGGGCGCTACGCCGGGGTAAGCGGGCTCCTGCTCGGCGGCCATCCCTTTAACCTTGTTGAAACCGGGAAGGAGAAAGACCATCGATCCCGTCGACGTGTACTTCGCGATCGAGTTCAGGTCGTAAATGGCGACCCACGCGGAACCGTCGCCACTGTTGACCGTGACGACGTTTACCATGCCGCCCGCGCCGATCGTATTCACGATCGAGCCGCCGCCGTTCAGTTTGTAAAGAGCGTTCCCGGCGCCGACCCAGCTCGAGTCGTCGGAATGGTTTACGTCGACGCAGAAGCCGCTCGCCAGCGGCGTCCGGAAGACGACGCTCCCCGCGGTGCTCACCCGGACGACGTTGCCGCTCTCGACGACGGACACGGAGTTATCCTTGGCGTGGGCGGCGCACCCGCCGGGCGAGCTGAAGCCGCCGAACGACGAGATAACCGAACCGGCGGTCGTGACCCTTAGCAATACCCCTGCCGTCCCGTCCGTCACCCAGCACGTTCCGTCGGCGGCGGCGGAAGACACCCAGTTCGCCCGCCCCAACGGCACGTTGGCCGTCTCGGTCCCGTTTTTATCCAGCCGGGCGACGCCGCGGGGGTTATGAAGGCGGATCCAGCACGCCCCGTCGCCCGGGTTCACCGATATCTGCTCGGTATTGTAGCTCCGGCGGAAGAACTCTTGACCCTCGGCCGTCATCTTCACGACGGTCTGCGCGTTCACGGTGAACCAAACGCTACCGTCGTTGGGGTCAACGGCGACGCCGTACGGGTAAACGAAAGGCCCCACTGTCCGCACGATAGAACCGCTCGGCGAGAGCTTGACCATCCTGCCGCCCCAGGTATCGCCGACCCAGGCGCCGCCGCCCGTGGCGTACGCCGCCGCGGCGATACACATTATTACAAATATCACTGCGCCGCGCATGACTGAACCTCCTCGCTATCGCCGTCGCGTAAGCGACATTCAACCTAAAATAACACACCTCTCGCCCTTTCACAATCGGCTTCATTTCCGATAAGCTCTCGCCGCTCCCGCTTTCTTATGGTAAATTCGTACCGAAATGCCGCCGCGAAGCGAATTGGTCAACGCGCTCTACGCGCTCGCGTCGCCGTGCCGCCTTTGCCCAAGAGAGTGCGGCGCGTTGCGGGCCGAAGGCGAACGCGGCACCTGCGACGTCGGCGTACTGCCGCTCGTCGCATCCGCCGGCCCCCACTTCGGCGAGGAGCGGGAGCTCGTGGGACGCGGCGGCTCCGGCACGATTTTCTTCGCCGGCTGCAACCTGGGCTGCATCTTCTGCCAGAACTACGACATCAGCCACCTACGCACGGGCCGGGAGGTAACGCCGGCGAAGGTAGCCGAAATGATGCTCGCGCTCGAGCGCCAGGGCTGCGAGAACGTTAACGTCGTGACGCCCACGCACGTCACGCCGGCGGTGGCGGAAGCGATCGAGCTCGCCCGGGCGCGGGGCCTGACGGTCCCCGTCGTCTACAACTCCGGCGGGTACGACGGCGTCGAGGCACTCAAGCTGGTCGAGGGTCACGTAGATATATATATGCCGGACGCGAAGTACGGCCCCGCGGCGCCGGCGGCGGACCTTTCGGCCGCGCCCGACTACTTCGAGAGGATGACAGAGGTGCTACGCGAGATGCACCGCCAGGTGGGCGATCTGGAGGTAAACGGCCGCGGCGTCGCGACGCGCGGCCTTCTCATCCGCCACCTCGTCCTGCCGAACGGCCTCGCCGACAGCGAGCCGGTCTTAAAATTTATCGCCGAGGAGCTGTCGCCAGACTCGTACGTGAATATCATGGCGCAGTACCGGCCTTGCTACCGCGCCGACGAGGTACCCGCGCTCATGAGGCCGCCGACGTGGGAAGAGATCGAAAAAGTGAAAGACGCGGCGCGAGCGCTGGGTTTGCACCGGGGATTCTAAATTAAACCGGCGGCCCGAAGGCCGCCGTTATCGTATCGTCGATGTGGAGGCGAGCGGATTCGAACCGCCGACCTGCGGCTTGCAAAGCCGCCGCTCCGCCAACTGAGCTACGCCCCCTTTCAGATATATTTTAATATCATGCCGAGACGCGGTCAAGCAGAAGCATCGACTACGCGTTTGAGCCACCGCGCCGCGGCGACGGTGCCTACTAATAATAATAGGTACGGCGGCCAGACGGCCGCGGCCGGCGCCTCGCAGCGCACCTGCGCGTATACCGGCCAAATATCCAGCAGCGCGCGGTCGTCGCCCTTAAGGCCAGGCGGCGGCCTGTCGAGCCAGCGCAGCTCGCCGCGGTGGACGTAGTAGTCGACGGTCCGCGCGACGGCCAGGCCGGCGTACTTAAAATGCCACAGTATTTGCGAGTACCGCGGGTCGGCCCGCCCCGCCGGCAACCAACCGCGGAAATTAACCCTCTTCGAGTCACCGATTACGTCGACCGCTATGTCGTTCTGCGTCAGCTGGTAGTCGGCGGCGACGGCGACGACGCCGAGCGCTATCCCCCACGCCACGCAGGCGGCGAAGACTATTTTAACCCATCGGCGCCGCCGCGGCGCGAGAACGCCGGCCGCGGCCAGAATAACCCAGAACACGTACGCGTACCGCAGCCCCCACGCCCAGCTCGAGTACGTCGTGAAGAGTACCGCCGCAGCTAGGCCCAACGCCGGCACTATGATGAATAAAACCCGGCGGCCGTACGACTTAACGAGAGCCACCGTCGCGCCCACGCCGAACGCCGCGAGCGGGCAGTATAATATAACGTTGTGCATGTTGGGCGACAAGAAATAGACCCACAGGAACCGCCCGACGGAGAGCAGCGGCCCGCCGCCCCCCAGCGGCTCGAACCGCGCTTTAATGAGGTTGGTGAAGAACGGCAGCGTGTTGTACGCGAAGTTGTCGGCGCTGCCGCGGGCGTACCAATTGTATAACGGCACGACCGCCGCCACCGCGGCGAAGCCGACCGCGAACGCAAAGAAATCCCGCCACCGCGACTTGCGGGCCAATGTAAAGACGAACCACAACGCCGCGGCCGCTGCCGCGAACGCGAGCAGCTCGTAGCGTATCGTAAAGGCGAAGCCGAGAGCCAGGCCGGCGCCGACCGGATACTTAACGGAGCGTTTCTCCCAACCCGCTATTATCAACGCCGCCGCGAGCAGGACGAAGAAGCCGGCCGCCGGCTCGTTGAAGTCGTACGTCGCGTACGGCAGCAGCGGCGTTGCGACGCCGAAGATGACGGCCGCGGCCGCGGCACGCCGCGGCGGCCGCTCGAGTCGACGCGCTAACCAGTACAGCAGCGCCGCCGAGGCCGCCGCCCATAAAACGTTGTTGAATGACGCCAGCGAATAACCGACGTCCCATTGGGCCAACGCGGGGAACGCCTTCGTCGCCGCGGCGCCGAGGAGTGCCGCCGGTATGAAACAGAAGAGACTCCCCAGCGGGAAGTGGATGTAGAGCTCGCCGTTGCGCCCCGGGTAGAAGTACGTGCCGATGCGGGACTCTTTGCCGATCTGGTCGCGGTCGAAGTGGAGCTGGCCGCGCTCGACGACGTTCTCGGCCCACGTGAGCTTAAAGGAGGAATCGAGAAGATAGAAGTGCCCCGGGGCGCACAGCGCGTAGAGGCCGACGAAAGTCAAAAAAAGGGCGGCCGCGATCTTTAAGTCCGCCCGCGTCATAACCTGTTCCTAAAGCGGTCACTCAATCTTAACGGCCACCTCGGGGGAGAATCTACTCAACACGTCTTTCTCGTCGTTCCAAGTCGTGAAAAAAGCGGCCACGCGATAGTAGTACCGCTCGCCGACGGCTACGTCGCCGTCGTAATAGTAAAGTTTACCCGCGGGCGACTTCGCTACGTCGAGGAAGTTGTAATTGAAACCTTCGGAACGTTGAATTAAAAAACAGTCCAACCCCGGCGCGGCCTTGTAACTCCACCGCAACTCCGCCGCGCCGCCCCCGGTCTCCGCCGTAACGTTGTACGGCGCCGGAGGTCGGCCGTCGTCGGCGCATCCCAGCAATCCGATCGACGATACTATGAAAACTACGGCGAGTCTCATAGCAGATCAGAAGCGCACTTTGAAGACGACGAGGAAGAGCACCATCAACAAAAGGAACATCACGTAGATAGTAATACGGAGCCACATATTCATCTTGCGCGCCCGGCGGTTCCGCTTCTCGTCTTCGACGTAACCCTCCTCCACCAGCCCGACGCGCCGTTCCAGCACGTCGATCCGTTGCTCGAGCTCGCTCAATTTATTGTCCGGCATATTTCCTCCGTTTACGACTCGGTGCCGGCCGAAAAGTTACCGTTAAACGCGTCCCGTCGCTATCGGCGTTGCGGGAACGCGGCCAGCGCGACTTCCACTTCTTCCGGCGTACAGCCCCACAACTTCTGCAGCGTCTCCTCGTATCCGTCGGCGCCGGCCACTTCCCAAACGTAATCCAGGATGGCCATAACGTTCTCCGCGCCCCGGACGTACCGCCCCCGCCGCTCGCCGGCGACCAAAACGACGCCCCCCTCCAAACCCTGGTCGATCCGTTTCTTCAACTCCCAGAAGTCCGCGCCGGGGATGCCCGCGCCGTACGCGCGGATGAGGATGGCGCGCGCCCAATCGCTATCCGGCCGGGATATCGCGCGGTGGATCTTCTCGACCAGGGTCGGTTCCTTCACCAATAGAAGTTCCAACCCGTCTTCGTATTCCATCACGCGCTCGGTAATATGGCTCGGCTTGAAAAACTCCTCGTCCTCGCCAATCAATACGGACCAAAACTCGTTTACGCTTTCCGCCGCCGCAAGTTTGGCCGCCAGCGCTTCGTTCTCCTTCTCGAGCGCCTCGGCCCGCGTTTCGATCCTCTTCACTTCCTCGAGAATATCCGCCGTTTCGCGCTCAATCTTCTCCGACTCCTTCTTGCCGTCGAAGTAATCCTTCACGAGGATCGTGGCGAGCGCGGTAGCACCAGCGGTAGCCGCGGCTACGATCACGGTGGTTGCGCCGTCGTCCGCCCGGGCGGGTGCCGCGGCGTACGGCGCGCCCAACGCCGCAGCGACCGCCACCCATTTTAAACGCTTACCTATCATAGCGACTCATGTCTTCACGTAAAAAAGCCCGCCGGCAGCGGGCCCTGTGGGCCTAACAGGAGTCGAACCTGTGACCTCGCGCTTATCAGGCGCGCGCTCTAACCACAGCTGAGCTATAGGCCCTTCCTTCTACTTATAGCACACGGCGCCGGTTTAATCAAGTGAAAACGCTTACCGCGATCCCGGCAACCGCTAGCAAGTTCGAGAAAAAGCCGAGGCCACCGGCCTCGGCACTTAACCAAACCGTAATGTCAACGCTACTACTTCCTTCTAGTTCTCCGCGTCCTCTTCCTGACTACGGACTTCTTCCCGGTTACCCTCTTCTTCGGCCTGGCCTTCGGCTTCGCCTTGGCCGCGCACTCGATGCACATCTTGGCCTTCGGTCTGCGGGTACGTACCGCCCACCCGGCGTTGGTCTTGACGTTCCTCGGTACTCTGGAACAACTCGTCTGGGAGTGGTACGTCTTGCTACCTGTACGCACATAAAACGGCATTATTATACCTCCCGCACGGGTTAACTTTCGGTTAGTCGCTGGTAGCGGTTAGGTTCGCGGTTAACCTAACCCAGCGAAACCTTTATGTCAAGAAAAAAAGTAATGAATTCCCCTTCGGTCACTCGCCCACGAATACTTCTCCGGCAGTTCCTTTTCACTTGCTCGTCACCCATGACCTGTTTTTAAATAATAACGTATTACAACGGTTTTACCTAGCGAGCCCGGACGGTTTCCCGCACCACGAAATAAAACGTACCGAAGTCACGTGGAAGAAACGACGCCCGAAATTATAGTCCTTCGGGCAGCGTCGTCGGCGGCTCGAACTCCTGGAACGGAACGGCCCGCCCCCCCGACACGACGTAGTCGTCCTCGATGCGGAAGCCGCCCCGCTCGTCATAGAAGCCGGGCTCGAACGTAAAGACCATGGTGTCCTCGAACGGGCGGTCCAACCACGGCATCGCCTTCGCTACGACGTACGGATAAGGGTCGTGGGTTTCTACGCCCAGGCCGTGGCCGTAGCCGTGGCGCTCGCGGTCGCTCAACCCCGCTTCCTCGACCATGCGCGCGACCTCCCGGCCGAGCTCGAGCGGCGTCATCGCGCTAAGGTCGGCCCGGCGCAAGAACGAAACCAATTCCACGCTAATGTCGTAGTACGGGTCCGCGCTCGCGTCGCCGCCGGCGACGTACGTTCGCGTAACGTCCGCTTTGTAGCCCCACACGTCGACGCCGTAGTCGATGACTACGCGCTCGCCGGCCTCGATTTTCTTCCCCGAACGCCGTTGCGGATGAGGGTACTGCGAACGCGCGCCGGACGCTACGATCGGGAAGTACGCCGGAGCGCCGCCGGCGTCGATCGCCCTGTGGAGGACGAAGTCCACTACGTCCTCCTCCGCCACGCCGGGCCGGACCCTTTCCTCGAGTTCGGCGAAAACCGCCAACGTAGCGTCCGAAGCTCTTTTCATCAACGCGAGCTCGAGCGGCGACTTCAACGCCCGGAACGGTACGAGCACGTCGTCGCACTCTCGAACCGTCGCGATCGAAGATACGAATTTGAAGTAATGCGGCGGCAGACGGTCGAGCGCGGGAAAATTCGCCGAGGCTTCGACCACAACGTCGTCGAACTTTTTAAGATAGGACGCCAGCTTTTCTTCGAGTTCGGCGACCGCGCCGTACGTAATCAACTCCATCTCACCGGACAACGGCGCCAGCTCGTCGACCTCGATTTTTTGAACGAACGCCGTCGTCGCGCCGCCGGCCTCGCATAAAAGAAAAGTCGGCCTCGTAAACCCCTCGGCCAACGTCAGCGCGCGGACGTTGGGCCCATCCCACCGGCCCCAATATAAAAGCAAAGGCTGCTCGAGCAAGCGCTCGAGCTGGGCCCGTTTCTCCCTGAAGAAACGGCGCCGGAACGAAGCCGAATCGATGCCGTCCATACGTTATCACCTTCGCGAAGATTTCTGTTTTATGATTATTTTGGCGGAACGCCGTTTATAATGGTAATAGTCGACGTACCCTTCGGGGTTTTCAGCGTAAGCCTCGCGCGACGAGTAGAGGTATACGTTATCTTCCTCCGCGTCCCAGAAATAAGAATCGCGCTTGAGGAAAAGCCGCGTCGCCTGGTTCGCAAGGTAACATACCGCCGGGTCGGCGGGGTTGTCGGGGAAACCCGAGAATATCACCAACGCTTGGTACGGCCCCAATACCAACGCTTTACGCCGAGGCAATTCGATGGTTAACCCTTCGCCGCGGCCGTTTACTACAAAGTACCCGTACACGTCTGCCGGGCCGCCGCCGGCGTTGAAAAGCTCGAGCCATTCGGCGTTGAAGCGAGGCGTCCCCAACCTCAAACGTTCGCCGGCGATTACGTCCGGGTGAACGGCGGCGATGCGTATCACTTAGCTATTCCTTCAAAATAGAACGCCATATATCCCAAAGGAGACCCGGCGACTTATCGCGGTTAAGCAGCGAACGAAAGGTCCCGCGCGAAATCTTCCAAGGCCGCGACGGGCCACTCGCACATAGCCGCGACGAACCTTTCGGCCTCCTCCCGCCGACGTTGGCACCGGCGGAACAAGGGCGAATCATCGAGCGCCTTTCGGCCCGCGGACGGCGACAAACCGTCGTCGATTGCGATCACGCCGCCGTCAACGTCCTCGATCAGATCTAATTCGCGGAATACCTCGAGCGCGCGGCGCACACCCGCGTCTTCACTCTCCGGCGGCGAAAGCCCGCGCGCCCGCAGCTCGCGATACAACACGGCCAACATATCACGGTCGGGGTAATACCGCGCGAGGAACTCTCGGGCAGCCTGCGCCTCGGCGTCGCCGTACGCCAGAACGGCTTCTTCCGCAGCGTCCAACAACATCGTCAACCGGTGCGCGTCGAAAGGCGGCGCCGCCACCCATACCCGGCAATACCGACGCTTCGCCTCGACGATACCCGCATATTCGACGAACTCGCACCCGCAAGCCGGAAGCTCTTGGCTCGGAAAGCCGAAAATAACGTCCGCCGTCGGCTCGCACGCCCATTCCCCACGCGGTCGGCGTTGACCCCTCTCGTCCACGATTTTTGCCGGTTCCCTTTCGCTGCCGCCCGGCGGAACCGGTAATATATGTTCGAGCCTTAACTCCACCCTTTCCCGGTCCCGCCACGTGTCCAACGTCGGCGTGTGGACTAAGCCGTATTCGCCGCGTTCAAGCATCTCGCCGTCGCGAGCGAGGTTGAAGCCTATAGCCCGAACCTTCGCCGGCCCGGCCACAGCGATAACCTCGAGGTGCGCGTTCTTAAAAACGCGCTGCGTTTCCTCGGCGACAAGCGTCTTGGTGTAGAAGGCCGCCGCCGGGTTGCCCTGACCCACCGGCTCGAGCAACCCAAGGTCGTAAACAAGGGCCCCATTCACGGCTTGTAGCGGTAAATAGCCGTCGACGCGTACCTCCGGGCGCAGCGCCTCGTCGTCAAGGCGTTCCGCGGCGTAAACCTCAAATGCGTCCGCGAACGCCGGGATATTCACCTCTTCGATTTCGAAACCGGCCGCGAGCCGGTGGCCGCCGAACCGTACCAGATATTGCTCCAAACCCGCAAGTGCGTCGTGTACGTCGAACGCCGGGACGCTCCGGCAAGACCCGCGCCCCACGCCCCCATCTACGGCTATTAGCACGGCGGGCCGAAAGAAGCGCTCGACCACTCGCGACGCCACGATGCCGACGACGCCCGGGTGCCACCCCTTGCCCCAAAGTACTACCGAACGCCCCCCGGAAGCTACTTGCGCCGCGCCTTTCTCCATCGCGTCGGCCGCGACCCGCTTCTCCAAAGCCCGCCGCCGCGTATTGAAATCCTCAAGCTTCCGGGCGAGCGCGCGGGCACGCCCATCTTCTTCCGCGAGAAGGAGTTCCAACGCGTACGTCGCGTGGCCCAGCCGGCCGGCGGCATTCAACCTCGGCCCCACCATGAAAGCGAGGTGCCACGACGTCACGGGGGCCTCTACGCTACTCTCGGCCAAAAGGGCCGCAAGGCCGGGGAATAATTCGCCCGGAAATCTCTTCAAGCCGGCGGATACGAGTGTCCTATTTTCGTCTTTGAGGTCCACGACGTCGCAAACGGTCCCGACCGCTACCAGAGGCAGAAGCGACGCAGCGTCCAGCGATGCGCCGCTTCGGCGCAAAACTTCTTCGGCCAATTTATACGCGACGCCGACGCCCGCGAAGCCGCGCGCCGGGTGGCCTTCGGCCAGTCGTTGGGACGTAATAACGGCGTCCGCCGGCGGCAGCGTTTCGTCCAAACGGTGATGGTCGGTTACGACGACGGCGAGGCCTTCCCGCCGCGCCGCCGCCAAGGCGTCGTGTGCGCGGCTACCGCAGTCCGCGGTAATCAAAACGTCCGCCCCGGCGTCGACCGCTCTGGCGACCGTCGCCGCGGTAACGTCGTAACCCTCGCTCAGACGGTCCGGTATGTAATAACGCACCGTCGCCCCTAATCGCCGGAGTACGATAACCAAAAGCGCCGTGGCCGCGAGGCCGTCGACGTCGTAGTCGCCGGCGACGAAGAAAGTTTTTCCGTCGCGGCAACGTTCTACGATGAGTTCGGCCGCCTCCCCCAGGTCCGGGAAATCGGACGGCGGCGTAAGCGAAGCGGCGTCCGGTAAAAGAAAACGTCGCGCCGCGTCGGCATCCCGTATGCCGCGGGCGTACAGCACTTGCGCGAGGCCCGGGTCTACGGTAAGCTCTTCGGCGAGGGTCAACTCCGCGGCGACGTTGCGCGTCGGGATTTCTATCCGGGGTTCCAAAGACGATTCCTTCAACGGCTCGTTCCGAACATTCTCGACCGAACTCGTAAATATAACCGATGAAAGCTAAAATTAAAAGGAAATTTCGGCCGAGTGTTTTAAGCTTGAAAATATATACGATTTTAATTATATTACCCGCGGTTCTTTGCGATCCCATTTAAGATTTTCGGCAAACCCGAAACGAGGTAACGCTCATTATGTTACGGAAGCCGCTCGTCGCCGCGAACTGGAAGATGCATACGAACGCGGAGGAAGCACGCCGACTAGCGCGTGCCGTCCGCGAAAGCGCCGCGCGGCGCCTCAACTCCCTTATATAGCGTTCAGGAGTCCGAAATTGAATAATCGATCGAAAACCGTCACGCCGGGAACCGTCGAAAAGCTCGCGGCCCTGGTGGAGTATCAAGACGCCGCCGTCGTCAGCCGGGCCATCGTAGACAAGAAAATCGGGACCGTAACCCTCTTCGCCTTCGACGCGGACCAGGGGTTGAGCGAACATACGGCGCCGTTCGAGGCGTTAGTCTACGTTTCCGAGGGAGAGGTTGAAATCACAATCGCCGGGGAGCCGCACCACCTCCAAGCCGGAGATATGATTATTATGCCCGCGCACAAACCGCATGCGTTGCAGGCCCGGGGCCGATTCAAAATGCTGTTAATTATGATCCGCGACTAAGCCCTCGCATAGCACGACTGCGATTAACACAAACCGGAGGGAACAAATGCCGCGTACGCCGTTTTTAGCCGGAAATTGGAAAATGTATACGACGCCGGAGGAGGCCCGGGATCTCGCCCGGGCGCTCCGCGACGGCGTCGCCGGCGTCGAGGGCGTTGACGTCCTGGTGTGTCCGCCGTTTACATCTCTCGCCGCGGTGGCCGAGGAACTCGCCGGCACCCCTATCGCGCTGGGCGCCCAAAACATGTACTACGAAGACCAGGGCGCATTCACCGGCGAGGTCTCGCCTCTCATGCTGGTCGCGCTCGGCGTCTCCTACGTCCTCGTAGGCCACTCCGAACGCCGCCAGTACTTCGGCGAGAGGGCCGAAACGCTTAATCGAAAAGTGAAAGCCGCGCTCGCCCACGACCTAAAACCAATCCTGTGCGTCGGCGAGAAGTTGGAAGAACGCGAGGCCGGCGCGAGCTGGAAAGAGGTCGTGCGCGGCCAAGTCCGGGCCGGCTTGGAGGGGTTGGGCGCGGAGGACCTGGGGCCGGTGGCGATCGCGTACGAACCGATCTGGGCCATCGGAACCGGGAAAACCGCCACGCCCCAGGCCGCCCAGGACGCTCACGCCATGATCCGAGAGGCGTTGGCGGAGACCTTCGGCGCTGCGACGGCCGAGAAGACGCGGATCCTCTACGGCGGCAGCGTCAAGCCCGACAACGTTCGGGAACTCATGGCCGAACCCGACATCGACGGCGCGTTGGTGGGCGGCGCGAGCCTTAAGGCCGAGACGTTCGTCCCTATTATAAGGTTCCAAGAATAGAAAGCCGGTTGACCGTCGGTCCAAAATATGTTATATTCCGCGTAGGAGTTTGAAATGGATACACTTCACCCGATAGCCATTACGGCACACATAATCTTCGCAGTGGCGATGATCGCGATCGTCCTCCTGCAAAAGGGCAAAGGCGCCGGCCTTTCCGGCGTCTTCGGCGGCGGCGGCGCCGCCTCGGAGTCTTTTTTCGGCGGCCGGGGCCCCGGGACGTTCCTGACAAAGCTTACGACGGCCGCAGCCATTATGTTTATGGTAACGTCGCTCGTGCTCGCGAAGTTATCGGCGATGCCGCGCGGCGGAAAGTCCGTGATGGAAGATAGCAAAACGAAGACGACGGAAAAAACGCCTGGCAAGCCGTCGCGCCCTTGGAAAGCGACCGAACCGAGCGAACCTACGAAAACAGAACAACCTACGGAAGAAGCACCACCTTCTCCGGAATAACCGTAGAATTTCACTCGAGCCGCCCGCGGGGCGGCTTTTTGATTTCGCGGCGTCGACGGTGTCCAAGCGCAAGTTCCTACTGGGCGTACACGTATCGATTTCGGGCGGCGTTTACCTCGCCCCCGAACGCGCCGCGGCGTTAGGTTGTACCACTTTCCAGATATTCCCGTCCAACCCGCGAGGCTGGCGGCAAAAGTCCCACCCATCCGAAGATGTCGAGGAATTTAAGCTCGCCGTCACGCGCGCGAAACTCGAGCCGTTCTTCGTCCACCTACCGTATCTCCCCAACCTCGCCGCCGCCGACGACGAGCTCTACGAAAAGTCGGTAGCGGCGCTGGCCGCGGCGGTCGAGACGACGGCGCGCCTGGGGGGCCGATACCTCGTAACGCACCTCGGCAGCCACCGCGGCGCCGGCGCGAAAATAGGCCGGGAGCGCGCGGCGGCCGCGATTCGCCGCGCCGCGGAAGAGACGGCCCGAGCCAACGTCACGATTTTAATGGAAAACTCCGCCGGTAAATCGAACCAGGTCGGAACCACCTTTACCGAGCTCACGACTCTATATAAAATGATCGGTAAGAAAGGTCAGCGGCGCGTCGGCCTGTGCGTCGACACTTGCCACGCCCACGCCATGGGTTACGACCTGGCCACCGGCGGCGCCGGCCTCGAACACATACTGGCTGAAGTCGACGCGTTCGTCGGCGTCGACAAAATAAAACTACTACACCTCAACGACGCCAAGGCCGCGGCCGGTTCCGGCCTTGACCGCCACGCGCACATAGGGCACGGGACCATAGGCCGCGAAGGATTCAAACGCATCATTAACCACCGGACGCTCCGCGACCTCCCCATGGTGTTGGAGACGCCGCAAGAGAGCGGTTGGGATAGAAAAAACCTACGTTCCCTAATGCGGCTTAGGAAAGATAGAGGAGGCGAGCCGTGACCCGGATGTCGAAACCTTTCTATCTGGCGTCGATTGTAGCGATTCCCGCGGCTTTTATGGTCGCTTCGTGGGTCGTAAACGTCGACGCGTTAGGCCTCGACGCCGCGCCCGTCCGCGCGTGGAGTATGTTAGCCTCGTTCTACGCCTTCGCGATATTCATCCTCCTGTGGTATCGCGCCTGGAGGCCTATCGCCGGCGGCGCACAAAAGTTTAACGCCGCCAAGATGGCCCTTCTCTTACTAGTACCGTTATACAACCTATACTGGTTCTTCCGGGCCGTGTGGGGCTGGCCCAAAGCGTACAATCGCTACGCTCGCGAAAAAAGTTTGAACCTCGCGCCGATCAACGATAAGCTCTTCCTCGCCTATTGTATATTCACCGTCGCCGCGGTGGCCGTTAACCCAGGACATATATTGAAAATAGATTTCTACGGCCGCGAGTTAGTGCTATTATATTTATCGCAGACGACTAAGACGGCGCAACTCCTATTCGACGCCGTCATAATTTGGCTCGTGTGCGGGGCCGTTAACCGGCTACCGGCGAAACCCGCGTAGAGCAGCGAGGTAAAGCCTCATGGCCTTAAAACCAGCAGGTACGAACTTGCGCGAGTTTTACGGGGTATTAAAAATCGCCGTCGCTTACGGGTTCGCCCTCGGCGCCGTCGAGACGCTACTTTTTCTCGCCGGGCACGGCGGGCAAGTACCGGCAGGTTCTCGGGCCCTCGTTTACGGCGCGACGCTGGCGAGCGATTTAGCCGCAGTCGCCGCCCTTACTATTGCCCTTTACGGAACCGCGTTATTCGTCGGAAAGTTAATACCGGCCGCAAAACGTCGCTCCGCGGCCCTCGCCGAAATCGGTCTCGTATCCGTCGTATGGGCAACATACGCCGCGCTTACCGTTAGAAGTCAGCTTTTTCACGGCCTGCGTTTCACGCATCCGTATAAACTCGGCGTATTCGCCGCGTGCGGATTGGGCGCGCTTGCCGCGGCCGTCGGGTGGCGGGTGCTTAGGGGCAAAATCGCGAAGAAACCGGTCCTGATCGCGGCCGCCTTCGTTTACGTTACCGCCTCGGCCGTGTTTTTCGTACTGCCCGAGATTAGAGGAGCCACTCCTCCCAAGGCCGTCGGCCCGGACGTCATATTCATATCTCTCGATACGCTTCGCGCCGACCACCTGGGTTGTTACGGATACCCCCGGAACACCTCGCCTTACGTCGACGCCTTCGCGGGGGAGACGGTTTTTTACGAGAACGCCCTGTGCGTGCAGCCGACAACCAACCCCTCCCACGTTAGCATGTTCACCGGTTTGTACCCCGCCGAGCACGGCGTTGTCTCCAATTTTATACCCTTTCGATCCGACGCGCCCACGCTCGCCGAACTATTGGCGGCCTACGGCTATGAAACGATCGGCGTCACGGGAGGCTTCCCGCTGGATCGCCGGCTTTCGGGTCTCGGGCGTGGATTCCGGTATTACAACGACTATATAAATCGGTGGTCCTATTTCCGCCACGCCGTTCTTTATCGGTCCGCCACGGCGGTTAATAAAAAATTATTCGGTACGTTACGGCCGGCGCCGGCGGTAACGGCGACCGCCCTCCGCCTCCTGGGCCGGCGGCGGGATCGACCTCTCTTTCTCTTCGCCCATTATTTTGATCCCCACGCCCCATACCGATACCGCGGCGCCGCGGAGCGATTCTACGACGGCGTCCCCCCGGTGGATTTCGTAGGTGAGCAGGTCGAGTTGAGACACCGGTGGCGTAAATACAAAAGCGGCAACCCCCGGCCCGCGTATACGGCGGCGATTGAGGCCCTCTACGACGACGAGATCCATTTTATGGACCGGGCCTTAGGTAATCTGCTCGACGGCTTACGGCGCCGTGGAGATTACGACCGGACGCTAGTCGTCGTCGCGAGCGACCACGGCGAGTCTTTCGGCGAGCATCGCGCCAAATTACACGGCGGAACGGTTTACGACTCGGAAACGCGGGTCTGCCTGATGATCAAACCCGCTGCCCCTCTACGCCCCCGCTACGTCCGGACCCAGGTCGAAACGTTGAACCTGGCGTACACGATACTCGCGGCCGCCGGCGCGCCCGCGGAGGCGTACCGCGGCCGACGCCTCGACCTGCTAACCGTCCGCGACGACCCGGCCGCCGCGCCTCCCCCCTGGGGGTTTTCGCAAACCAACGTTAAAGCGACGCTGTCTCCCGGCGCCGAGGTGAGCCGGAAGTATTGCCTCCGGACAAGCTCGTTGAAGCTTATATTCGACGTCGACGATCAACGATACGAATGTTACGACCTCGTGACGGACCCCGCCGAAACGCGCGACCTTGGGGGGCGCGTGGACGATCCCGCGTATGAGCTTTACCGCGGCAAATTAGCCGACCATATTAAAAAGACGGTCGTCGAAACCTCCGGCCACACCGGCGGCGATCTGGCGGAGGCGCTAAGGTCATTGGGTTACACGAACTGAACGCGATCCCGGGGACCGGGTGCGAGAGGCGACCCGGTCGCCGGACCGGGAACTTACGACCCGCGAAACCTATTGGGGAGATTAGTATGAAAGCTATAAAGTTTTTACGGTACGACGCGGTCACCGCCACCATATTAGGCACGTGCGACGCCGTCAACCGCCTCGGGCCGCGGCGCGAGGCCCCGGCGTAAACCTGTGAACTTATACCAGGTTTAAATAAAAAGGTTGACATACACAACTAAAGTGTTATACTGAGAAAAAGGAGGAGGTGAGAACTTGAAGAAACTGCTAATCGTTACGGTTTGCTTTCTTATCGCCGCCGCGGCCGCATATGGCGTCAAACTACAAATCGCCTACGACAAGGCCGGCCCGGGAGAGGGCTACGACAAGCTCCTAATTCTCGACCCGAAGGAGACGTACACCGGCGGCTGTGGCGTCATGATAGGAAAGAAGTCCTGCATACGCGGGAACGGTGCCCTCGTCGACCTCGACGGCGGCAACGTCCAAGCCGGTGGCAGCGGAACGCAACTCGACATCTCCAGTTGCTGCCTCATTGAAGCCGGCTACTACGGCGCCATAAACATCACAAACGGCGCCAGCGGCACTATCGACGGCAACACTATTTGTAAGAGCAACGGCATCGCCGGCGTCCGCGTTTGGGAATATTCAACGGCCACGATCAAGAACAACATCATCTGGGGCAACGCTACCTACGGCATCGCCAAGCACGAATACACCGGCACCACGAACATCCTCTACAACGACGTGGACAACAACAAGGGCGGAAACTACATGTACTGGTGCCCGGGTTGAGGTGGCGGTTCGTGGCGTGTGTTCTACCCGTCACCGGGGACCGGCGAGATCCATGCCGACCCCCTCTTCGTCGGCTATGACAAGAATAACTTCTACCTGTCGGAGAGTTCGCCCTGCCGCGGCGCGGGCGAGGGCAGCAAGGACATCGGCGCCAAGAAGTACAGCGTCGCTGTTTCGCCGACGTCGCTGGGTCGCGTGAAAGCGCTGTTTAACTAACCAGGCCGAACGCGAAGATTACGTACGTACGTAACGGGGCGAGCGCGCAGCTCGCCCTTTTCAACGTTCTTGGTTTAAGAAACTAAACAGGGAGCCTAACACGATCGAGTAGGCTATACGGCGCGGTTTATACGATGAACCTTAAAAAAACGGCGTGGATAGCGTTCCTCCTTCTAATCGCCCTTTACCTCGGCTTATTTTGGTTCAACCAATACGTGCCGACCCAAGACGGCCCCAGCCATCTTGAGAACGCGCTGCTGTTGCGCGACCTGTGCCTCCCCGGCGGTACCGGCGTTGAGCAGTATTACCGCCTGAACTGGAGCCCGGGCTCCAACCTGCTAGGCCACGCCACCGTCGCTGCCTTCGCCACCTTCCTCCCTCCGTTCGCGGCCGAACGGCTTTTCCTTTCCCTTTACGTCATAGGTTTCGCGGCCGCGACGTACGCCTTCGCCCGGGCCGCAGGCGCCCGCACGGCGATCCCGGCCGTCGCCGCTCTCCCCTACGCGCTCGCGTTCCCGTTCCATATGGGCTTCTTTAATTACTGCGTAGGTTTGGTAATCACCTACGCGGCTTGGGCCTATTTCTGGCACCGTCGCGACGACCTGAGAATCCGGGACCTTATAATATTAAACGCCGCCGGCATATTCGCCTACTTCGCCCACGTCGCTACGGCCGTTGTACTAGTGGCCGGCGTCTTCGTACTGAACGGCTGGCTGGCTATAAGCGAGAGGCCACAGCGGCAAAAGAACTTGAAAAAGCGCCTGGCCGTTCTCGCGGCGCTGTTGCCCGCTTGCATACTACCCGCTTATTTTATCGTCGTACACCCGCCGTCAGCTCCCCAATGGCTGCCCTGGCGCGACGTCGTCCATCGTTTCATTACGGGCTCGTCGTTCCGCTTCTTCAGCGAGCAGCAGCTGTACCTGGGGGTCGCGTCGCTGGGCGTCGTCCTGGCCGCGGCCTCGCTCCGCGTTATCGCGCGTAAGCGGGGGACGAAATCCTGGCTCGCCCCCCGCAACGGCCTGCTGGTCCTTGCCCTCGGAACGTTGGCGCTGTACTTCCTGGCGCCTAACGGCAGCAGCGGCTTCGATGTCCTCTCGGCGCGGCTTCTAATAATCCCCTGGCCGCTCTTCTTCGTTTGGGCAGGCGACGACTTCAAACGCGGCGGCCGGTGGGTCCTATTGCTGGCGGCGACGGCGTTCGCGTTCACTTTTTGGGTCGATACGTTATGCCGCTACAGGAGGTTCAACCGCGAGCTGCGGGACTTCTGCTCGGGCATCGAATACGTGGAAGACGGCTCCAAAGTGGCGTACCTGTACTTCTCGGGTTGGCAGTGCCGGATCTCAGTCTTCGCGCATGTGATCAGCTATTACGCAATAGGCCGCGACGTCCTAAACTTCAACAATTACGAGGCCGACGTCTCCAATTTCCCGGTGAACTTCGACTACCCCGGCTTCCGACCTTTGCCGTCGGACCTGCGGCCGCCCGAAAAATACCGCGTTAAAAATTTCGCGCCGGCCGTGGACTACGTCGTCACGTGGGAGCTGCCCAAAAGAAAACCCGTCGCCAAAAAGCTCCGAAGGTTCTATAAGCGCGTCCACGCCCAAAGCCGCCTGCGCGTCTTCAAGGTTAAGAAAAAATACAAGAAGCCGCCGGAGCGGCGCCCGCGGCGTGGGTCCTAAGGCGCTAATATGCATTGAATTAAGGTTCCATCTAAAGTACAATATTTACACTTATTAAAAACGTAATCGGTACGAGTAAAATAATACACTCACAGGAGGAGGAGGAAGATGAAAACGGCAACGGTTATCGGCGTTACTGTTACATTAGCGCTAATATTCGCCGGGTGCGCCGAAGAGGACGGGCAACCGCCCGGCCGTCCGCCGCCCGACCCTCAAAGCCCCTGGGAGGTAGCGTTAGATTTCTACCACGGCGAACCGGGTGCCACGGCTGGTTTCGCGGGCCTCGAATTTACGGGCCCCAACAACGGTTGGGCCTGTGCCAAAAACCGCGTCTTCCGTTACGACGGCCGGGGGTGGCAGCTACATACCAACTTGGGGGAGGAGTTCCCTTCCTGTAACGTATCCCTGTTTTCCTTAAGCACTCCTACCGCCAACGACGTGTGGGTGGCCGGTGACATATCCGGCCCCGGCGACCCTCACCTCTTCCATTACGACGGCTCGACCTGGACGGTCGTATCTACCGGCGTAAGCGGCATCGTCTACGTAAACGACGCGTTCTTCCTGGCGCCCGACAAAGGGTGGATCGCGACGTCGCATTATTGGCAGAACCCCGATAACGGCCAAATTTTGTACTACGACGGCAACAGCTGGACTCTCCAACTCGACGGCCCCGACATCCGCGAGTTATATTTCGTAAGCGAGAAAGAAGGTTGGGGGTGCGGCCAATACGAAGGCGCGGAAAGTTTGTACCGGTGGGACGGCTCGAGCTGGTTGGAAGTGAACGTCCCGGGCGAACCGGTGGCCCAATACCTAGCGCTGGACTTCACCGGCCCCAACGACGGATGGCTGCTCGCTTCGCGCTCGGGGGACGCCGGCGCGGGAGCCCTTTTCCACTACAACGGTTCCTCGTGGCGGGAGGTCGATTGTCCTTTGCTCGGCGGCGGCGATTGTGACTTCGTCTCCCCCGCGTACGGCTGGCTGACCGACTCCGGGTCCGGTTACGCGAAGAGTTGGTTGTACGACGACGGCCTGTTCACGTCGTACCCGTGGCCCTGGGACAACCTCGGTTGGATCGAATTCTGCGCCTGCGGCGAAGACGACGTCTGGGCCGGTACCGGCGGCATAGAAGGCCACGCGTACATACTGCACTTCACCGGCGTTAATTAAAACGGCGACGTCGCTGGGTAGCGCGAAGGCGCCGCTCGGGTAAGTTATCCGGAGTTGCGGGCGTGAAGAGGTGAGCGCGCGCGGTTGGCGCTTGCGCGGCGGGAGTCGCAAAAGAAATTAAAAGCCCGGATTGGGTGAAACCCCATAAATGGCGCACATTTCCCTTGACATCCCCCCACCCCTATGTTATATATATAGCTGCCCTAAGAGGGCGCTACGATCTTTGAAAACTGAAGGCGTGCAGTTCATCAAGCTCCGCTGAAAGGCCCAAGCGGTCGTCGGGGTAGTATTTCCATTTCCGGCGGCCTGTAGTACCTTGCTAATTCCCCTCCCCCTCGGGGGAGGAGTAAAGTTGCCATGGAGAGTTTGATCCTGGCTCAGGACGAACGCTGGCGGCGCGCTTAAGCTTATGCAAGTCGTGCGGTTAAAGCTCCCTTCGGGGAGTGTATAAAGCGGCGAACGGGTGAGTAACACGTGGGTAACCTACCCTCCGCGTGGGGAATAACCCGCCGAAAGGCGGGCTAATACCGCGTACGGTCCCCAGACGACATCGGCTGGGGAAGAAAGTCGGCCTCTGCTTGCATGCCGGCGCCGGAGGATGGGCCCGCGGGCTATTAGCTTGTTGGTGGGGTAACGGCCTACCAAGGCTATGATGGCTAGCCGGCCTGAGAGGGCGTACGGCCACACAGGGACTGAGACAAGGCCCTGTCCCCTACGGGAGGCGCAGGCGGGAATCGTTCACAATGGGCGCAAGCCTGATGACGCGACGCCGCGTGAGGGATGAAGGCTTTCGGGTTGTAAACCTCTGCCGGGAGAGAAGAAAGGCGGGCGGTTAATAGCCGCTCGAGCTGACGTTATCTCCCAAGAAAGCCTCGGCTAACTACGTGCCAGCAGCCGCGGTAATACGTAGGAGGCAAGCGTTGTCCGGAATTACTGGGCGTAAAGGGTGTGTAGGCGGGACGGTAAGTCGAGCGTGAAATCCCACGGCTCAACCGTGGAACTGCTCTCGATACTGCCGACCTTGAGTACGGGATAGGAGAGTGGAACTCACGGTGTAGCGGTAAAATGCGTAGATATCGTGAGGAACACCGGTGGCGAAGGCGGCTCTCTGGCCCGATACTGACGCTGAGACACGAAAGCCAGGGTAGCGAACGGGATTAGATACCCCGGTAGTCCTGGCCGTAAACGATGGGCACTAGGTGTGGGAGGCATCGACCCTTTCCGTGCCGAAGCTAACGCATTAAGTGCCCCGCCTGGGGAGTACGATCGCAAGGTTGAAACTCAAAGGAATTGACGGGGGCCCGCACAAACGGTGGAGCATGTGGTTCAATTCGATGCAACGCGAAGAACCTTACCTGGGCTTGACATTCCGGGAAAACCCCACGAAAGTGGGACTGGGAGCTTGCTCCCGTCCGGGACAGGTGCTGCATGGCTGTCGTCAGCTCGTGTCGTGAGATGTTGGGTTAAGTCCCGCAACGAGCGCAACCCTCGTCGTTAGTTGCCAGCGGTTCGGCCGGGAACTCTAGCGAGACTGCCGGCGTTAAGCCGGAGGAAGGCGGGGATGACGTCAAGTCCTCATGGCCTTTATGCCCAGGGCTACACACGTGCTACAATGGCCGGTACAGAGGGTCGCAATACCGCGAGGTGGAGCCAATCCCTAAAGCCGGCCCCAGTTCGGATCGGAGTCTGCAACTCGACTCCGTGAAGGCGGAATCGTTAGTAATCGCGGATCAGCAGGCCGCGGTGAATACGTTCCCGGGCCTTGTACACACCGCCCGTCACACCATCCGAGTCGGGTGCACCCGAAGTCGCTGCTCTAACCCTTAGGGGACGAAGGCGCCGAAGGTGTGTCTGGTAAGGAGGGTGAAGTCGTAACAAGGTAGCCGTACCGGAAGGTGTGGCTGGATCACCTCCTTTCTAGGGAGTTACCGGGCGCGCCGGCCGGAACCGGTTCTGGGCGAACCGGGAAAAGCCGGCATCAAATGCGCCCCACTCTTTAGGTCGATTTAGGTAGAGCGACGTGACGCACGCCTTCATATAAAGTTTCCCCCGGCGGTCTGAAATAAGAAATAATGACATCCCCCTCCCTCCTTGACTGCCGGGGGATTTTTTTTATTAACTTATCCCGCAAACGAACTTATAATCCATATGAATGCAAGCATTATTAGAGGAGGGCGCCGAATGATACGCGTAACGTTCGTAACTTTGGTGGCGGTAGTACTCAGCGCAGGGACATCCTACGCCCTCGGGTTGGCTTTCGGCGGTACTTACTTTTTAGGAATCCCCGTAGGCGAATCCAAAATCACGGCGGTACACGTCGACGGAGAAACGACGCCGGTTAATATGACCGACGGTTGGCCGTTTAAAATGGGCCTGGCCAACTTCGCCCTAACGTCGCTCGCCGCGGTCACGCCTTTACTGAGTATCGAAGCCGGATTCGAAGTTCATACCGGCTATAAAAATAAAAAGGCGACCATTAAAACCACAGACACGCTAAACGGCGAAGACCAACCCTCGGAATGGCTCGAGCCGGAAGATAACGTGAAATGGTCGCTTATCGATATCTACGCCGGCCCCCGCTTTAGCTTCCGCTCGCGCGGAAAGATTCGGCCCTTCGCCGCCGGCGGTATAATATTCGGTAGAAGCAAATACGAGTTAAAAGACCTCGAGGGCAAACAAGTAGAAGTCCGCTCGGCCGGTCCGGCGTTCGGTTGGTACGCCGGCGCCGGGGCCGCGCTATACTTATCAGACAAGATAATCTTAAACTTCCCGGTCAAATTCAACATGTTATTCGGCGCCGAATATTCGTACCAGGGTTCCCTCGATACCTTCTCCAACAATTGGAAGCCGGGGCCGTACGTGACTGCGGGCATAGGCTTAACGTACGCCGCGTTTGATACTTTTTAAGCGAAGCGACGTGACGCACGCCTTCATATAAAGTTTCCCCCGGCGGTCTGAAATAAGAAATAATGACATCCCCCTCCCTCCTTGACTGCCGGGGGATTTTTTTGTGCTTGACAAAGGTACAACCGAGGAGTAAAATGGCGTCGAAAGGGGGTACCTGCTGATAAGAAAAAGTATAATAATGCGGGCCGGTTTGTTCGGCGCCGCCATTTTTATTTCGGCCGCCGGCGCGGCGTGGGAGGTCGTTTACGAAGCGCCCGAATATACAGCGCTGAGAGACCTCGACCTGGACGCCCGACCTACCGGGTATTGCGCCGGCTACGAAAATCGGCTCGACGATCGCGGCAGTCCGGATTGACCCGAGTACTGGTTTTACATCTTCCGGGGCCAAGGGACTTGGTCCTGCATATTTAAAAGCGTACGGGGGGCCGGCTTCGGCGGGTTGGACGTAGCCGCTAACGGCGACGCCGCCTTCGGCCACTACTACCCGGAATACCTGGACGGCCCAAGATACCCGGCGTACGTCACGATCTATTCGGCCTCGAATATAAATCCGGGCGGGCGAAAGATAGAAGCCCCGCACATGCGCGAAATGCGCGCCCTCGCGATGACTTCGGCCGACGACATATGGTTCGTAGGGCGGCCCGATTTCGACCCCTACTCGTATTACATTTTCAATTACCAAGGCGGCGAATGGAGTTGGTACGAAGACCCCGGCCGCTACGGCATGGACTTATTGTATTTCTTTTCCCCGGGGGAGGGGTTGGGTTTCGACGGCACGGATATGTATCGTCTTACGCCGGACGGCTGGCGTTATTGGACCTCGGTACCGGACGTAGTGTCCCTTAAACCCTGCGACTTCAAATCGCCGACGGAAATATGGGCCGTCGGATATCCGCGGGTGAACGACTCTCGAGGAAGCAGAGTGCTTCGGTTCGACGGCACGTCGTGGCGCGAAGTTTTCAGGCCGGGGTACCATTACGCTATCCACGACGTCGCGATGTGGGATGGTGACAACGGGTGGGCCGTCGGATACTATCGAAAAGGCAAAGATTACGGGGGCCGATTATGGCGTTGCCGCGAGGGGACGTGGCACGAATGCGCGTGCCCGGTACGGTATGCATTAGGTAATATCGAGTTCGTTTCGCCGGTCGAGGCGTGGGCCCTCACCTACAATAAAATACTACACTACACGACCAAGCCGAATATAGCGCCGGCGTCGCTCGGGCGCGTTAAGGCGCTCTACGCCGCCGGCCGCGGTTCGGATTCGAAGGGGCCGCTAACGGACGCATACCTCGTGCCTGCGGCGCCCGGCCCCACAAACGCCTCCGGTACCCCAACCTCCGGTTCACATTCGCCGGAATGCTCAACCGACGACGCCGAATAAGACAACCGCTCGAATAAGTTCTCTCCGGCGGTCTGAAATAAAAAATAATGACATCCCCCTCCCTCCTTGACTGCCGGGGGGGCTTTTTTATAAGCCGAAAGGAACAGTTCAAATCAGAATCGACTGCAGTTTATAACGTAGGGATACACCGGGCAATTAATTATATCTTTTAGCCTTGACAAGGCTCACCCGCCGATTCGACGTCACCTGCCGGCACTTCTCGGCCTATAATCGGAAATTGACACCGCACGCGAAAAGTGATAGACTCAACGAGTAAATTCGAATTTCTCAAGGAGGAGCTACTATGAAAATGGTGTCGATTATCGGCGCATTTCTTTTAGCGCTGGCCGTAACGGGTTGGGCGAGGTGGGAATCCGAGACGGTCCGGTCCGCCGGCGACGTCGGCGACGGCTGCTCCCTCGCCGTAGATCGGTGGGGTCGGCCCCATATCTCGTATGTGGATAAGACCAACGGATCTGTTAACTACGCCGTTTATACCGGGTCCACCTGGGACTTCTGGACCATCGCGGAGGACGTTGAAGTAGCCGGCAATACCGCCCTCGCGCTCGACGCTTTCGACAAACCGTACGTCGTCTTCCAAGACAACAAAACGGACGAATTGACGTACGCCTACCTTTCCGGCCCCTTATGGAATACAGAAACGATCGACAGCGGCTCGGGCTACGGGGCGTACGTCTCCATTAGCGCGTGGCCCACCGGGCCCCATATCGCGTACACCCGACCGGTAGGTATGAACGTCGGTTTGAAGTACGCCTACCGCGAGGGTGGGAATTGGCAAACTGAAACGGTGGTCTCCAGCGGCGGCGGAATGTTCAACTCTTTGTTCATAGACAACGACAACAACCCCAACGTCGTATACTGGAACAACGGAACCATGAGCGTTAGGCACGCCGTGCGTAAGAGCGGAGAGTGGTCGATAGACGATATCGCCGAAGGTATCGACTGCGACACTTACTTAGGCCCCAATAACAAGGTCCACGTCAGCCTCCCCAAACCTAACAACGACGGCCTCAACTACGCCGTCTCTACGTCCGGCGGGAGTTGGAGTATCGAAAACGTAAAAGCCTACAAAGGCGCTCCCGCATTTTCGCAGATTTGCGTCAACGCCGCGGGCAACGTCTTCATCTCGTACTTCAACTTCGACAATCACGACCTGCGCGTCGTAATCAAGAAAGGCGGAACCTGGACCCACGAAGTCGTCGCGAACAGCGCGTACGTCGGCCTTCCCCACTCCTCCGGCGTCAGCGGCAGCCGCCCGATGATCGCGTACTACCACGGCGACAAACAGGACTTGATGTTAGCCCGTTACGACCCCACCTCTGGTATCGAACCGCCCATACCCGCCGACCGCCACCCGGGCGAGGCTAAGCCGGGGACATTTGCCCTCTTCCAGAACGTTCCCAACCCGGCTTCGGCCTCGACAACGTTCTCCTTCGAGCTACCGGAGGGAGCCAACATAACGCTCGGCTTATTTGACGCCGCAGGCCGGAAGGTCGCGGCCGTCGCCGAGGGTTATTTCGCCGCCGGCCGCCACAACGTTACTTTCCGAAACCGCTTAGCGCCGGGTGTGTACGTCTACCGCCTACAGGCCGGCGCTAACACGGCTTTGAAACGGATGGTGGTCACGAAATAATCGCGAAACAACAAGCACCGATTGTACCTTTCTAATAATCCCCCACGGAAAAGTTCTTCGCCGCGCGCCGGTTGCCCGTGGGGGTTTTCGTCTCCGTCGTTTTAGCTCCGGCGGCGACAAGCGTTTTAGCTCCGCGTGTCCGAAGGTGATGGAATCCGCGTTTAGTCACAAATACTAAAAAAATCTACACCCCGACTAATACATAAAAAAAGGATTGACATCGTCAGGTGAACGTATTAGGGTTGCGTGGAAATGAGTTAACCACAACGCTAAGGAGGGCGGTACCATGAAGGCGAAATGCTTACCCGTAGTTATGACGGTATGGCTCGTAACGGCGGCGACGGCCTGGGGAGACGGCTGGGTCATCGAGAAAATCACCCCTAAAGAATGCGGCAAAGCCTGCTGCATCGAAATCGATAACAAGGGCAATCCCCACGTCACGTTCCTCGACCAAACTCAACGCAAAGACTGGGTAACGTACGCCACCCGGAAGGACGAACAATGGCATTATGAAACCGTAGCGGTGGACGTAACGTCCAGCGACAGCACGGCCGTAACGCTAGACGTTTACGACAGGCCGTACGTGATGTACCACGACCAGGAAGAAGGAAAATTAATCTACGTCTACAAAGATGTCGGACAGAATTGGGTTAAAGAAACAATTGATAACGGCAGCGTCTTGGGGAACCACATGTCCTTCGGCCAATGGCCCACCGGGTACGCCTGCGTTACTTATGACCGACCGTCCGCAATGGCCGTGAATTTAAAATATGCTGTCAAAGAAGGCACTACCTGGGCCGCGGAAAACGTAACTACCGGCGGCTCCAAAGGTGGGTTCAACACGCTCATCGTCGACTACGGGCAAGTGCCGCACGCAATATACCTCGACTACGACGAACAAGCCATAATGCACGCCATGCTGAACGGCGACGCGTGGGAGTTCGAAAAGGTAGCCGAAGGGACGGATTGCGACGCCTACCTAACCCCCGACGGTAAGATCCACGTAAGTTTCGCCAAAACCAACAACACGGCCCTCGTTTACGCCGTGTACGACGGCGAAGAGTGGACCACGGAGGAAGTGGCCAACGCGAAAGGCTCCCCCGCGTTCACGCAGATCTGCGTGACGCCGGCCGGCGACGTGTTCATCTCCTACTATAACTTCGACACCCTGAAACTTCACGTGGTGAAGAAAACCGGAACGAAATGGACGCACAAACGAATAACGAATACCAACTTCACCGGCATGGCGCACGTTATGGCCATCGGCAACAGCGACAACCCGCAGATCGTCTTCTACGCCGCCAGCGGGAAAGTCTTGCGGTGGGCGCGTTACGAACCCACGTTGGGCGTCGGCCCGAGGCCGCCCGCCGACCGCCACCCGGGCGACGCTAAGCCGGGGACCTTTACCCTCTTCCAGAACGTTCCCAACCCGGTCGCAGGCGCTACGACGTTCTCTTTCGAGCTACCGGAGGGAGCCAACATAACGCTCGGCTTATTTGACGCCGCAGGCCGGAAGGTCGCGGCCGTCGCCGAGGGTTATTTCGCCGCCGGCCGCCACGACCTAGCGTTCCACGTTCATCTTGCCCCGGGAGTCTACGTCTACCGCCTCGACGCCGGCTCGAGGACGGCCGCACGTAAAATGGTAATAGTTAGATAACCGGACGTTACTACCGCTTAGCCCCCCTCATCGGCGGGCGTCCGAATATTCGCGCTCCCCGGATAGAACCGCCGCCGGCGGTCGACGAAACTAGGACGCCATAATTGGCCACGGCCTCGAAAAGGGCTATTATTATTCGAAAGCTAAAGTGATCCTCGTAAAAATAAGGAGGGACTCAAGATGAGATACCTTTTTCTAATAATAGTTCTAACGACCCCGTCCACACTTTGGGCCGGTTGGAAATCGGAGACCGTAGCATCGGAGGGCGACGTCGGCTACGGGTGTTCCCTCGCCACAGACCGGTGGAAACGTCCGCACATCAGTTACGTCGATAAAACGCAGGGTAAAGTCGTGTACGCCCGGTACACGGGTTCGTATTGGGAATTCGAGGACGTCGCGGAGGACGTTGAAGTCTACGGGGCGACCGCTTTAACGTTGGACCCGTTTGATAACCCGTACGTCCTCTTCTGCGATATGAAAGCGGGAGAACTAACGTACGCCTATCGCTCGGGCTCCAATTGGCGGACCGAGAGGGTGGCATCAGGGTCCGACTACGGTAACTACCTTTCCATCAACGTGTGGCCGACCGACCCCCACATCTCGTGCGACAGAGCGTCTGGTACGAATCCTCGTTTGTACTACGGCTACCGCGACGAAGGAGGTTGGCATACGGAGACGGTGGCATACAGCAGCGGCTATTTTAATACGCTGTACGACGACGACGGCGGTAACCCTAACATCGTATATTGGCACGACAAAAGCGACAGCGTTAAGCACGCCGTACTCAAAACCGGAGAATGGGTCATTGACGACATAGCCGAAGGCACCGATTGCGACGCTATCGTCGGGCCCGACAACAAGTTCCACGTCAGCTTCGCCACGGCCGACCACGCCAGCATAATTTACGCCGTTTCAACTACCGGCGGGAGTTGGAAATTTGAAAACGTGAAGGCCGCGCTCGGCACGCCGGGCTTCACTCAGATATGCGTTAATACGGCGGGCGACGTCTTCATCTCTTACTTCAGCTTCGCCAAATCGAATCTCCGCGTAGTTACCAAGAAAGGAGGTTCGTGGACCCGCGAAGCGGTGGCCGCGGCCGTATATATCGGCCCCCACTCCACCGCCCTCGGCTCTGACGGCTATCCTTTAATCGCTTACTACCACGGCAATAAACGGGATTTAATGCTCGCCCACCACTACTTCACCGACGTAGAGCTCACGTCATTCACGGCAACGCGTTCGCGCGCAGGCGTAGACATCCGCTGGGCCGTCGGCCGCGCCGAGGCCGTCGCCGGTTATAACCTCTACCGCGAGGCGGCCGGCGCCGGACGCGGTAAAATCAACGACGTCCTTATCGAAGGGCGGTCGCCTTTCATTTACGCCGACGGCCGCGCGCCGGCAACGGAATGTCGCTATTGGCTCGAGGCCGTGGCCGCCACGGGGAAGGGGCAAACCTTCGGCCCCGCGACGGTCCCGCCTGCCGTAAAAAGCCGGGTTTTCGCGCTTTACGCCAACGTTCCCAACCCGGTTGCGGGCGCTACGACGTTCTCTTTCGAGCTACCGGAGGGAGCCAACATAACGCTCGGCTTATTTGACGCCGCGGGCCGAAAGGTCGCCGCCGTCGCCGAGGGTTATTTCGCCGCCGGCCGCCACGACCTGGCGTTCCACGTTCATCTTGCCCCGGGAGTCTACGTTTACCGCTTAGATGCGGGCTCTAGGTCGGCCGCGCGGAAGATGGTAGTGGTAAAATAAAAGATAGTGAGAAAAAATCGCCCGCCCCTTCCAGGGCGGGCTTTTCTTTATATGCCGTAAAAAGTAATTGCGGAATGATTAAGAGCGAGTTAAGATAGCGAGAGGTGATTCCCTTATGAAAATAGTCGTATTCGGCTTGGCGTTTGCGCTATGCGCCGCCTCGGCTGCGGCTCTAGCACCCTTTGTCCACGGCGGCCTGGCCGACATAGCCCCGGGGGGTTGGACCTTTATCAAGGAAACCGGCGAAAGGCTCTACCCGGCGTCTTACGGTTATACGTTCTACCTGGGCGGCGGCATGACGTACGACGTGGCGAAATTCCGCCAAAAAAGGATTATCCCGACGCTGAGTTTGGATACGGACGGCGGCTTCACCCACTTCCACCGGGAGTGGCGCACCAAAGATTTAGAGGGATGGGAGCAGACTTTTTACCAATTTACGGTCGTGGAGGCGTTCATCCTCAGGTTAAAAATACCCGCCGGCAGCCGCCTTATAACGCCGTACGTCGGCATCGGCGGCGGCGTCGCGATCGTCCCCACTTCCATAGATAAAATTGAAGGTTTCCCCGGCTCCGCCAAAGAAGGCATTTTCGAGGATTCGGTCACGGCTTTCAAGCCCGTGTACGCGGTACCGTTCGGCGTCGAGATAACGCTCACGCCGTCGAGTACTATATTCTGGCGCTTTGGCCCCGTAGCGCCCGCTGGCAAGGCCGTCTACGAATACGAAAACAACCTCAGACAAACCAAGAAAGTGGAGGCCGAGCTGCCGAACTCGTTCCTGGTCACGTTCGGCTATAGGTGGGGGTCTTAAATTGCCGACTACATAAAATGAAGTTGTTTGTCGCGGTCGCGGTCGAGTCCCTCGGCAAAGTCAAAGCGCTGTTCAAGTAAGGACGGCGGCAAACAAGAGCGAAAAAAGGCCTTCGGGCCCTTTTTCTTTGTACGCGAGCGCGGCCTATCGCTTAAACCAAACTTCCTCTTTACTACTCAAATAAGATAGTAATACCTTCCCCGAATTCGCCATTTCGGGCGTAATACTTTTGGAAACAATGTCTTCAGGAGGTACGATGCGTAAATACGTTCCCCTCGCCTTCGCCTTAGGTATCGCCTTTTCATTCTGCGGCTGCGAGAAACTTTGGGGCCGAGCCGAAAGCGAACCGTCCGCGCCCGGGGATACCGTCGCCGCGGCCCCGACCGCCGAAACCCCCGAAAAAGAGCCCTTCCACCCGCCCACCAAGGAAGAGTATTACCGAATGCTACGAGCGGGCTATAAGCCGCCGCGTCACGCCGTAAGCGGCGAAGGTTATACGCCTACCGGCACGACGCCCCGCGAACGCCGTGCCATCTCCGAGGCGGAGGGTTACGAGCTGAAAGTGAAGTTCGGCGAAGGGCGGAAGTACGCCGCCTCGGGCCGGGGCGAAGAGCCGAAAGCCCCCTCCTACGTCGAGCACGACGACGAGGAAACGTACCCGCCGCGGGAGTTCAAAGGCCACGACTAAAAACCTTCAGCCGTACAAAGATGTTTCCGACGAAGTCAGCGTCCGGTTTTTTATGGCGCCGGCCGCGCTCCTTATGGTATAAAGGACGCGTGGCGCGGAGGGTATTGATAATAGCCGAGGGCGACGTACGCGACCGGGCCGAAGGCGAGACGCCCGCCGTCGAGCTTTTCGACGGGCTTTTATTCTCTTCGGCGCAAGATTTGAGGGTCCGGGAAGATTAGCCCGAAGACGTCGCCTTATATGCCGTTACCTCCCAGTTCGGCATGGTACCGGCGGACCAACCGTTAAAGCCGTACCGCCGCACAATGACCGCCGGCCTTGCCGCGGATGCGACCGACCAGCTGTCGGCCCGGCTCCGGCGCGCCGGCTGACGATTCCTAAACCGCACGCATGAAGAGAGCAATTTTATACCCGGCCACCGTTCTGGCGACCGGGTTTGCGTATGGCCTTCTCGAGGGGTTACTCGCCCTAGGCTTTAGGCCGGGCGGGGTTACGCCCGTCGAAAACTTCCCCCTCTCACTTGTCCACCGCTGTCTTTTTTACGCGATACTCTCCGCGGTAGTAGGCGCTTCAACCTTTTTAACCGCCGCGGTGGTCGCCCGCGCTCGCAGGCGTAGAGGGCCGTCGCCGGCGCGCGCGGCCGCGGCGGCGATGCTCGGGTGCGCGTTGGCGACCAACCTTTTTTGGGCCGCAATCGCGATCTCGAAATTAAAAAGGTTCGAGCTTTGGGGGCGGGAGTTCAACGTCTGGGAACCGGCCGGGTTCTTCGCCTTTTTATTCGGGCCGATGGTCGTATTGATTGTCGCCACGGCTTTAATCCTCTACAAACTGTCGGGTAAAATAAAAACGCCGCGGCGCGTCGCGGCGGCCGCCGCCGCGGCCGCGCTAGCCGGTTGGGGTATCCTTTTAATATGGAACGTAGCCCAGGCCACGGCCAGGCCGGAACCGCCGGCTGGCTACCCCGACGTTTTCCTCATAACGCTCGACGCCTGGCGCGCCGACGCCTTCGGCCCGGACGACGGCACCAAATCGCTGACGCCCAATATCGACCGATTCGCTGAAAACACCTACGTCTTCCGCTATGCCCGTTCGCAGGCTTCCTGGACGCTGCCGTCCTTCGCGACGATATTCACCTCCCAGTATCCGGCGGTGCACGAGGCCGCGGCCAATCGCCCGCTCGGGACGAGCCAACCCACGCTGGCCGAAATCCTCGCCTCCCGCGGTTACGACACGCGAGCCGTCGTAGCCAACGAGCTATGTCTACCCTTCACCGGCGTTACCCGCGGCTTCCGAGATTTCCACTACTGGAATATGGTCGGCTGGCTCAAAACCATCGGTTACTACGACACCAACCTCTTCTTTCCCGCTTTCCGCAAAGGCCGCGAGGAGAAGCGCGACTCGAGGATTACGACCGTCCTGACGGACGCTACGTTAAAACGGCTCGAGCGTCGCGGCGGCCGCCCCTTTTTCCTCTGGCTTCATTACCTCGACCCCCACGCGCCGTATTGGCCGCCCCCGGAATACGTGGACGCCGCCGTTATCGAATCGGCGAAAAGACGTAGCCGGAAAATGCCCGGGGACGGCGGCCTCCGCCGCGAAAACTACAACGGCGAAGTCCGGTACGTCGACCACGAGTTGGGCCGGATACTGCGGGTGCTCGAGGGCCGGCCGAATACGGTCGTCATCATCTCGAGCGACCACGGCGAGGAGTTTTTCGAGCACGGCGGCGTCGACCACGGCCACACCGTATACGAGGAATTGCTACGCGTACCTTTAATCGTAAAATTGCCCGGCTACGGCTCGGGGCATATAAACATGCCCGTCGACCTCATCGACATAGCCCCCACCGTGCTCGACTACCTGGGCGTCGGGATACCCATTTCCATCCAAGGTCGTTCGCTGCTTCCGGCGATATCCGACTTCGGATGCGAACGCCCCTCTTTCGCCGGGCCGACGCAGCTGAAGGGAAGTAGCAAAGAAGCGGTGTACTATAAAGGCAATAAGTTAATATACAACTACAAATACCGGGATGCCGCCGCGTGGTACGACCTGGCCGACGACCCGGGAGAGCTTTGGCCCAAGCCCCCTTCAGACTACGAAGCCGTCGAACTTTGGAAGCTTTTGACCGACTGGCGCGCCGCCAACGCCAGGCTGCGGCAGCGTTATCGCGCCGCAAGCGAGGACGGCGCTATCCGCGACGCCATGAAGACGATGGGCTACGTCAAGTAAAAACTCCGGCCTTAACTCCCGATTACCGCGGAACCTCATTCCCGAGTCGACGTAAACGCGCCGGCGACCAAGTTATACTCCCACCCGAAACCGGCCTATGCTAATATATACCTAACGATGAGGGTCCCAATCGCACTAATATAGGGTGGTACGCTTATGCGCATCGGTAAAATAATTTTTATAGCCTGTTCGGTTTTCGCCGTCGGGGCGGTACCGGCGCCGGGCGCGTACGACCATTTAATCCGCGTCTACTACGACGGCGCGCCGTCGCGCCTGGCGAACACGTCGTTCGTGCCGTACGCGGCTTACGAAGATTACGCCGTGGGCGAGGTGAGCATCGGCTACGGCGAGCGACTGAAAGCCCGAGGTTTCCGCTTCGACGTTATCGCCGAAGACCCGTCCCAAAAGAATATTTGGGAGGTCCGGCTGCCGGTAGCCGCGCTACCGGCCGCCGCCGACGTCCTACTTACCATCGGCCCGTCGCGTTACATCGTCGCGACCCCTCGCGACGTCGACGTCGTCGCCCGCGACCGCGCCAGGCGACTCCGGCCCATAGCCGTCGACTTCGAGGCTTTTGCTAAAAAGCCGCGGCCCGTCACGTTCGAGGCGCGAAACGAAGTAGCGGAAATCGTAGCCGCCGTCAACCGCGGCCGCTACGAAAGAACCGTCCGCGACTTAGTCGCCTTCGGCACACGATACTCCTATAGCTATAAGTGCAAGCAAGTCGCCGACTACATAGAAGACGCCCTATCCGCCGTTAACCTCGACGTCAAGCGGGACCGTTACTTCGGGCCGGAGTTAAAAAGAGTAGCCGCGGCCAACGGCGACGTCGCCTGGGCGGCGGGCGAGCTCGGCGTCGTCGCCAAGACGACCAACGGCGGTAAGCGTTGGCGAGTTATGACCCGGGCAGGCGGCGACGAGTTGAGCGCCGTAGCCTGCGCCTCGGCGGACGTGGCGTGGCTAGGCGGGGCGGACGGCGTGATCTGGCGCACTCAAGACGGCGGCCTAACGTGGGATAAGCAAACCATAACGCAAGATAACATCACCGACCTATATTTCCTCAACGGTAGCCGCGGTTGGGCCGTCACGTCGTACGGCGCGGTCTTTCGAACGCTGGACGGCGGCGACAATTGGCAACGGCTGAGCGTCGTCGACGAGTGGTTGTGGGGGGTCTCGTTCAGCGACGGCAACAACGGCCTGATATGCGGCGCAAGCGGTTACCTCGCCCGGACGACGGACGGCGGCGTGAGCTGGAAACGGGTCGGCGCTCCGCCCAAATTAAAACTCGACGCCGTGGCTCATCGAAACGCCGCCGAAGCGTACGTCGTCGGCGAAGACGGAACGGTACTGCGCTCGGCGGACGGCGGCGCGACCTGGACGCCGCTCGAGATTAGGACGGGTACGCTCTTACGCGACGTAAGCTTCTCCGGGGATTACGGATACATCGTGGGAGGCATAGGAGGTTTCTGGCGCACGCGCGACGGCTCGAGCTGGCAAAAGAAGGCCGCGCCAAAGTACGTGTTATACACCGTCGCCGCGGCACCGCCGGAGGTCGTGTGGTGCGGCGCGGGGGGCGGCGCGCTACTCTATAGCCCCGACGGCGGCGATTCGTGGGAAGACCAGGCCGGGAACGCGGATCCGGCGTCCGAGTTCGTGTGGGACAACGTCTGGGCCGAACAGCGCGGCAGCGGCGACGTACCCGGGACCGTCCTGGTATGCGCCCACTACGACTCCGTATCGGAGTTATCCTCTCTCGAGCGACCCGACGCGCCGGCGCCGGGCGCGGACGACAACGCCACCGGGACGGCCGCGGTCCTCGAGTTCGCCCGCGCGAGCCGGAACCACGCTTACCGCCGCGACGTGATATATATCTGCTACTCGGGCGAGGAGGAAGGCCTCCTCGGCTCGTCGCACTTCGCCTCGAAGATGGCCACCGCCGGCGAACCCCTACTGGGCGTCCTGAATATGGATATGCTGGGGTACAAGGGCAAATTCCCCGAAGATGCGGACGTCGTTACGGACCGCAACAGCGTGTGGCTCGCGGAGTACGCCCGCGCCGCGGTCGCGACGTACGTCGCCGACCTCTACGTGGACGTAATAGTCGACGAGAAGATGTGGTATAGCGACCACGCGCCGTTCTGGGCGTTCGGCTACACCGCCAACCTGGTCATCGAGGATTGGCCCCTAATCTATAAATACGCTAACACCAGCAAAGACACGATCGAAAAAGTAAACTTCGACGTCGCGACGACGATGACCCGGGGAGTCGTCGCCGCCGCGGCCTCCCTCGCCTCCCCAACCTCTACGCCGGCCACAAGCTCGCTCGACGCCGTCAAAGTATATCCGAATCCCTATAAACCCGGTAAACACAAAGGACGTGTATATTTCGCCGACCTTCCTCCTTACTCGAAGATAAATTTTTATAACGTCGCCGGCGAGCTCGTTTACGAAGGCGCCAACGGCGCCGAACCGCTCTGGGCGCTCGAGCTCGAGCTAAAGACCGAAACGATAAAATCGAGCGGCGTCTATCTGTACGTAATCGAAGCCCCCTCGGGCGAACGGAAAATAGGTAAACTCGCGGTTATTCGCTAAGCGACCGCGCCAGTACTTAAGAGGTAACGCAATTGAGACGTAGAATTATAACGGCGGCGGGCGCGGCGCTCGCCGTTGCCGCGCTGGTACCTATTCCCGGCTGCGCGCAGCCGCCCGGAAAGGGAACCCCCGCGGGCCTGAAGGAACCTTCCCTGGCGGCGGCCGATGCCGCCGTCACCGCCAGCCGCAATAACGCCATCGTCACCGCCTCCGCGAAATGCAGCAAGGCCGTGGTTACCATAAACACGGTGCAGACGGTCCGGCGCCGCGTCTTCAACCCGTTCTTCAGCCCGTTGTGGCAAGACTTCTACCGCGATTTCATGGGCCCGCCCTTCCAGGAATACGAGGAAGAGGTACCTTCCATGGGGTCCGGGTTTATATTCGACCCCGACGGCTATATCCTCACCGCGGAACACGTCATCCACGGCGCCGACAAGATCGAGGTGACGCTACCGGACGACCGGACCCTCGAGGCCAAGTGGATAGGTTCCGATTACGAACACGACGTCGCCGTACTCAAAATTGAAGGGTCTAACTTCCCGTACGTCGAGCTGGGCGATTCTTCGGACCTTATGATCGGCGAGTGGGCCATCGCCATCGGCAATCCCTTCGGCCACGTCGTCGAGAGCACTTCACCCACCGTCTCGGTGGGAGTCATCTCAGCCCTTCACCGCCAGATGAAGAGCACCGGCCAGGGAGGCTTTCGCTTCTACGACGACCTGGTCCAAACCGACGCCTCCATCAACCCGGGCAATTCCGGCGGCCCGCTGGTGAACGCGCTGGGCCAGGCCGTAGGCATTAACGTTACGATAATAACCACCAGCGGCGGCTCCCTCGGCATCGGCTTCGCCGTGCCTATCAACGTCGCCCGGGACGCCGCGCGGAAAGTCATCGCCGAAAGCTACCCCGGCCGCGCTTGGATCGGCGCCTACCTCGTCGAGGTAACGCCGGCCGTCGCCAAGTACATAGGACTGCCCGACGAAGACGGCTTACTTATAAGCGACATCGACGAAAACGCGCCCGCGTTCCAAGTCAACTTGCGCCGCGGCGACGTCATCTTGGCGGTGAACGGCAAACCGGTTAACGACGTGGACACCTATTGCTCCGTATTTTCAGGGATTAAACCCGGGGCCGCGGTAAACTTGAAAGTACGCCGGGACGGCCAGATGATGGACGGGAAAATCCCGACCGAAGCTTGTCCCGGCCCGTAATTCAAAACACGCCGCGTAACGCCGGCACCGGCACGACCAACTTGCAACGAAGGGCGATTTTGCGATGATCCCCCGATACACTCTCCCGCCGATGGCGAAGCTCTGGTCCGAAGAGGCCAAGTACGGCCGGTGGCTCGACGTAGAACTCGCGGTCTGCCGGGCGTGGCGCCGCACAGGCCGCATACCGGCCAAAGCCCTACGCGAGATCGAAAGTCGCGCCCGCTTCGACGTCGACCGCATCCTCGAGATAGAGAAAACCGTAGGCCACCACGTAATCGCCTTCCTCACCAACGTCAACGAAAACGTCGGCCCGCCGAGCCGCTTTATCCACCTGGGCCTTACTTCCGAAGACGTCGTCGACACCTCGCTCATCCTGGCGCTAAAGCAAGCGGCCACGTTAATACTCCGGAAACTCGAGGGCACGATAGACGCCGCCGCTAAGATAGCGTTGAAGTACAAGAATACGCCTATGATAGGGCGCACGCACGGCATCCACGCCGAACCGACCACCTTCGGCCTTAAGTTCCTCGTATACCACCAGGAGCTCTTACGAACCCGCGAACGGATCCGCCGTGCCCGCCGCGCCGTCTCGGTGGGCAAGATCGCGGGGCCGGTCGGGACGTTAGCGCAGGTACCGCCCGCCGTCGAGGCGGACGCGTTGCGGCAACTCGGTTTAAAACCCGCGGCCGCCGTCACGCAGGTAATCCAGCGCGACCGCCACGCGGAGTACGTCGCCGCGCTGGCCATATGCGGCGCCACGCTCGAGAAGATCGCCCTCGAGATCCGGGCGCTGCAGCGGACCGAGGTCGGCGAAGCCGCGGAACCGTTCCGCCGCGGCCAAAAGGGCTCGAGCTCCATGCCTCACAAACGCAATCCGGAGTTATGCGAACGTATCTGCGGCCTGGCGCGCTTGCTGCGGGGATGGCTCGTCGCGGCCCTCGAAAACGTAGCGCTGTGGCACGAACGGGACATAAGCCACTCCTCCGCCGAGCGCATAATTTTCCCCGACGCGACGACGACGATCTACTATATGCTGGACGTAATGAATTACGTATTGGAAGGCCTCGCCGTCTATCCGCGCCGCATGAAAGAGAACCTGGAGACCACCCGGGGTCTAATCTTCTCGGGGAGGGTATTGGTCGAGCTCGCCGCCGCGGGCGCGTCGAGGGAGGAGGCGTACGACGTCGTCCAACGGCAGGCCACGAGGGTGGCGGCCGGCCGGGTGAAGGATTTGCGAACGGCGCTTGCCCGCGAGCCGCTCGTCAAAAAGTACCTCCCGGGAAAAAAACTGAGCGAATGTTTCCGCGTCGAATATTTCCTAAGGCACGTCGACGATATCTTCGCCCGGGCGGACATGAAATAAACGAAATATGGAAATCTGGGGAATTACCTTCTACTATTACGTTAACCTCCTCGTAGTCGCGTACCTCGGCGCGGCTTTTGTTTTTTGGCATAAAGGCCGCGTTCTCAAAACGTTGACGGTCGTCATGCTCGCCGTCGCCTCGCTCTACTACGTCGCCGACGGCGTACTTCAACCGTTAAAAGAACCGGGGCTAGACTTTGGCTCGTACTACGTCGCTTCCCGCGACCTCGCCTCGGGCGGCAATCCCTACGCCCACTATTCCGATTACCTCGCCGGCCGGGGTCCCTACCCTGCGATGCTCGGCGACCTCGGCGTACCGGCCATACCGCGTGCCGCGTACCCGCCTTTATTCTACCTATCGTTTTTACCGGTGGCGCAACTCCCGTACGAAACGGCTTGGACGGTTTGGGTCTTCGCGAACGTCGTGATGTTAGGCGGCGCGTTCGTACTCGCCGCTCGCGCCGCCGGCCTAAGAAGTTTTTGGCCTTGGGCCGCGGCCGCTGGTCTCACTTTGGTTGCCCACCCGGTAATTTCAAACGTCGCCGTCGGCCAAGCCAACCTTTTCGTAGCCTGCCTTTTATTCGGAGGGGTGCTGGCCTGGCAAAGGGGAAAGGAAACCGCCGCCGGTGCACTCCTAGCCGCGGCCGCACTCGTTAAACTTTTCCCCTTTATATTCCTACTCTATTTCCTATTTAACCGTAGATGGCGGGCGGCGGCCGCATTCGGCGTCACCGTCGTCACATTCGTCGCGGTATGTGCATGCGTTTGGGGTTATAGCTTATGGCAAACTTACGTTACCGAAGCCGTGGCACCCTTTTTCGTCTGTATCTTACCTTACAATATGAACGTCTCTTGGGCCGGTCTCCTCGCGCGCCTCCTCGACGGTTTTTACGCCGGACCAGACCCCTGGTGCTTCCCCGTAATAGTAAAAAGTTCGTCGCTCGCGTTTTTAATCGCCGGTACGATATGGCTCTCACGTAGCCGTTTCAGCGCCGCGGCCGCCGGGGCCGCGCTAACGACGTTGGCATTGCTATTCAACAATTGGACGTTGTTCCATTCCCTTATATTGCTGTTGCTGCCGTTTCTGCGGGCCGCGGCATGCCGCCACGAAAAGTGGCCCGGCGGACGTCTTTTCTTCGCCTCGCTCGCCGCCGCGTACCTCCTAATCGCGTGGCGCTTCGATTACCAGCCGTATGGCCGCTTCGCCGCTAATTTCCTCCCTTCCCTGAAAACCGGCGGTATGTTCGTATTACTAGCGACGGCCGCCGCGGGAGAGATCATAAGTAAAAGGCGCGGCCAGGCCGCGCCTTCCACTCGTGATAACGGCGACACTCATATTTTCCCCCCAGTTCGTCGTACGCGACGTAGCGGACGTTGAACGTCGTCTTCCTTCCCAACTTATCCTCAAGCGCTCCCCGGATAAATGCCAGCCTATCCGGGGCAGGTTCGTCTTTGCCGTAGACCAGCGCCGTTACCTGGTATCGCCCGTCGCAGTAGACCCACTCCACAGCGCCGCCACGTAGTTGTCGAGGCGCTCGGCGGGCAACCCCTCCTTTACGTCCGGCTTTTTCCACAACGCGGGTATCAATCGGCGAAGATTTTTCCCGGGTTCAATAGACCCGGCGCGTCGAAGTACGACTTCACGCGCCGCGCGTAGGCGAATTCCGCCGTGCTTTGCTCGAGGCCTAAAAAAGGAGCTTTGGCCGTACCGACGCCGTGCTCGCCCGTTATCGTCCCGCCCAACTCCACAACCCGGGCCATAAGTCGCGCCACGGCCTCGTCGACGCGCCGGCGCTGTCCGTCTACCCGCCGGTCGTACATAAAGTTGACGTGAAGGTTGCCGTCGCCGATGTGGCCGAACGTAGGTACCGGTACGTTGTACGCTTCCTCCAGTTGCCCGATGAATTCCAACAGCGCCGGGATCTGGGAAAGGGGCACGCAGACGTCCTCGTTCGTCTTGTGGGGAGCGAGCATACCCAACGCCGGCGAAATGCCCCGGCGCGCGCGCCAAAGGCGTTCCGCCGCTAAAGCGTCCTTAGCGGTCTCCACTTTCCGCACGGCTGCCTTGCCCGCTATCGCCGCCGTCGCCGCCAACTCGTCGGCGACGGCAGCGCCCGGACCGTCGAACTCGAACATCAACGCCGCG
>JAUWLW010000091.1 GCA_030613505.1 Candidatus Zixiibacteriota bacterium | reverse complement strand
TTATCGAAACTTTTTTGGGTAGATAAACCGATATATTTTTGAATACCTGGGCGTCCTAAACCCGTGAATAAATGCGAGAACGCGAAGTGTTTTCTCGCCCGGTCGTTCCTATTAAACACCCCTCCTTTCTCCGCTTGTTCTAAAACCATCCACGCGCGGTATAACCTCTTTACTGTAGAATGTTGGTCACCTATCTGGCGGGCTATTTCATCGAGTGGTACGTTTAATGAATTGTGGACCCAAGCTACGTATTTAGATTTAGGGTACGAGTCCCATTGTTGCGGTCCGTTTACGTGTTTGAAACCAAGGTACTGCCATATTGCCCTCCTCGTGCTTCTAATTGCGGGGAGCTTTTCAAGTTTTTTCTTAGCTCCAACGGTTATTGTCGGCAGGTCGGTAGCCCCTACGTAATCTCGCAAATCCGCGTCCAGCAATAAGCGGACCGCAGCTAACCGGCGATTACCTTCAATGACCACGAGTTGTTTCTTCTCTTCCGCAATAAAGAGTGTTTCGTGGTCAAAATAGCCATTAGCAGCTATCGAAAGCGCAATTTCATCTACAGCGAATTCACGCCAATAGATTTTTAAGATTTCCCTCTCATCCCCCGCACCCCCAACTTCTACCAGCCGGGGGTTTTTTGGGTCTAAGTGTAAATCTTTAGTAGGTATCCATTCGATTTCGCTTTTGGGTAGCTCTTTCGGTACCTTATTTTTCTTCATCGGCCGATTCCCCTTCGGAGGGCTGTAAGTTCGTTACTCCTCTGATTATAACGCCGACTACGAGAAAGGGCAACCCGTATATTCGCATCGCCCTACTGGTTTCCGCGATCGCAACGGCCACTCCCGCGAACGCCGTAGCGCCTTCGAGGCCATAGCCCCCCGCGACGCGCGTGCCAAAGCTCGGCCACTGCCCACCGCCTTTACCGCGCACCTTAACTTATCGCTCGACACAAAACGGCGGCCTTCGGGCCGCCGTTTCTTTTTTACCCTGATTGAACGGCTTTACCGAACGACCGCAAGCTTCTTGGCCGCGGTCCGGCCGCCGGCCTCCAGCCGGTAGACGTATACGCCGGGCGAGAGCGCGAGGTCGCACGGGACGACGTGGTCCCCGGCGGCGAAGTCTCCCCGAGCCGGCGTCGCCACCCGCCGCCCCGCCAGGTCGTATACCGCCACCTCCGCGTAACCCGGTGCCGCCAGCGAGAACGCGAAGTTGACGGCGCCTCGAACCGGGTTCGGGTACGCCGCATATAAAGCGAAGGCGCGCGCCTTCGTCCCCACGTCGCAGCGGACCGGGCCGAACTCGCGACTCCAGCCGCTCAGCTCGTACGCGACCAGCTTGTAGCCGTATTCGCCGGCCTCGAGGTTGCCATCCTCGAAACGGTACGGCGAGCGGCCCACGATGCGTTCGCCGTTGACGCGCGTCCACCGGCCGTCGCCGCCCCGGCGCAATATGTCGAAGCCGGCGGCCCGGGCGCCCTCCGCCTGCCACGTTATCGACGCGCCGTTTTCGCGGGGCACGGCGCGGAAGGCCGTCACCTTAACGTCCACCGTGTAGTCGTTGAGGAAGACGACGAGCGGCTTGCGCGAGAAGCCCGCGGCCAGGTCCAGCGCGCCGTCGCCGTTCACGTCGCCGATGGCAATCGCCCGGACCTCCTGCGAGCCGGTGTACTGCCACGTCGGCTGCTTGTCGATGGCGCCGGCCTTATTCTCCCACACCGACACGCCCCGGTACGGGTGGTTGGCGATGACTATGTCCTGGTAGCCGTCGCCGTTGAAGTCGCCGATGGCGGCCTCGTTCACGCGGACCTGGCCGGAGGACGTCCACGCCGGCGTCGTGCCCAGCTTGCCGCCGTCGTTGGCGTAGATGCGGAGGAGGTCGTTGCTGCCGGCGACGAAGAGGTCCTGGTCGCCGTCGCGGTCGTAGTCGAAGAAGATGACGGCGCGGTCCGTCTTGCCCGGGTTGCCCGAGGTCCAGCCGGGCGACGTGCTCGGCGTCCCTGTGGTATTGAGGTATACGCAGGTGTCGAAGTTGACCCACTTCGCTACGCCCACGTCCAGCTTCTTGGAATAGGTGTAGTCGACCTCGGCCGTCTCGCCCTGGCGCAGCGGCCTGCAGAACGAGATCCACCCGGCGTAGAGGTCGTAGGCGTACGCGGCGTCGAGGGGCCGGCCGCCCAGGCGGACGGCGTCTATTCGGAGCAGCGGCGCGTGCCCCAGGTAGAACACCTGGCGCGTGCCGTCGCCTTTCAATTGCTCGCCCTTGACAGGCGTGAAGTCGGCGCCGTCCACGTCGCCCAGGCAGATGCCGCTGAAGACGCCCTGGCCGCTGGAGCGCCACCCGGCCGTCGCGCCGAGGCCCGAGCCCGTATTCCAGTAAATATAGACCGGGCGGTACGGGTCCGACGGGCTCCGCCCCTGGTTCGACGTCGCCGCGTCCACGTCGCCGTCGCCGTCTATGTCGCCCAGGCAGGAGCCGGTGCCCCAGGCCGGCTGCGCCGACGACCAGTCGGCCGACTTGTTGGGGCCGCCCGTCTTGCCGTAGTAAACCGAATCGGGTTGGTAGGAGCTCCCGCCGTTGGCGGCGAACACGTCCGGCACGCCGTCGCCGTTTATATCGCCGGTGTCGAGTTCCGCGGTGTGGCGCTGCAGCGTCGACGTCCACCCGGGCGAGCTCCCCAGCTTGCCGCCGTCGTTATAGAAGATCATGTTGTGGTAGTCGTTGATGGGCGGGTACCAGTTGCTGGCGTCGTAGCAACCGGCGAACAGGTCCAGGTCGCCGTCGCCGTCGACGTCGGCGAAGGTCAGGCCGCCGTACGCGCCCTCCTCCGCCTGCCAGGTCCAGCTCGGCTGCGACGGCAGAGGTATGGCCGCGTGCGCCGCCGCGGCGGCGAAGATGATTATCGTCGCTAAATATTTATACACGTCACTCACTCCTTTTCATTTCCCTTAAAGTCGCCGGTAACGACGGACCCCGGCGTTATTTCCACGTTGGGCCAAACCCGGCTCCCGGGCGTTACGCGGGTGCCGGCGCCCCCCCGGGCGCCGTCCCCCCGGGCCGCGCCGTCGCCGACGGCGTCCGCGCCGCCGCCGCCCCCGGCCCCCAGGCCGCGGCCGGCCCCCGCGGCCCCCTCGCCGCCCTGCCCGCCGGCGCG
>JAUWLW010000014.1 GCA_030613505.1 Candidatus Zixiibacteriota bacterium | reverse complement strand
TCCTCGGTGCTGTGGTACCAGATATACCCTTGGCCGCCGGCGGTGGTGGCGCGGCCGTGAATCGCCCCCAGCGCCGCGTAGCCGCGGTCCCAGAACGGGCCGTGGTCGCTCGATTTGAACTCGAAGCGCTCGCATATCATGCCGGCGTCGTACAACGAGTTCACGCGTTTGATGTAGTCGAAGAGCCATTTATACTCGCCGTACGCCACGCCGTAATCGTCGCGGGCGCCGTACTCCTCGTCGTAGCTCACCATGTCGGCGTTGAGGAAGGCGATTATCTTCTCGCCCCTCCGGGCGCAGTACTCGGCGTACGCCCGGCTGCCGAAGAGGCCGCTCTCCTCGCCGCCGAAAGCGACGTACCGGACCGTACGCTTGAACGAAAGGTTCCGGAACGCCGCGGCGGCCGCCAACGCGGTTGCGACGCCGGAGGCGTTATCCTCGGCGCCCGGAGCGTCAGTTAGAGGGCATTCGGATATGGAATCCAAATGGCCGCCGATGATAACTATTTCGTCCGGCTCCTCGCAGCCCCGGCGCTCGCCGATTACGTTCTCGGCGTACAAATCGATATTGGCGGAGATATCCGCGAAGCTCTTGCCGCCGTCGTCGGTCCGGTAGAGTTGCTGGCCGTAAGAATATCCCACGACGCCGCGCCTTTCGTCGGCGAACGAGAAGACGTTGCAGCCGGCGATGGGGGGCTTGGCCAGCTCCTGCCAGCTCGAGCCACCGTCCAAGGTGCGGACAAACTTATCGCCGATCGCGAAGCCGTGGGCCGCGTCCGCGAAGGCTATGCGCAAAAAGGCGCCGGCCACGCCCACGTCGACGCGCCGCCAATTGACGCCGTCCGTCGTCTTGTACACGCGGCCGTAGTCGTCCGTCCCCCACGCCGTGCGCGGCGCCGCGGCCACGAAATCTCCCAAAGACGACGGCGCGTCGCATTTCCGCCAGCTCGAGCCGCCGTCGGCCGTATAGACGATGCCGTTCGGGCCCCCGGCCCAACCGTGCCGCGCGTCGGCCAGCGCCAGCCGCCGCACCCGGAAATCCGCCGGGACCTTTTGGTTCGACCACGTGCGGCCGCCGTCGACCGTCTTGACGAAGAACTCGCCGTACGGCACGCCCTCTTTATACGACGTGCCGCCGACCCACCCCACGTCGGCGGTCGCGAAACCCACCGCGGTGGCCTTGTACGTAAGCGACGGCGCCGAGCCGATGCGGCCCGTCGACCACGTATGGCCGCCGTCCGTCGTTCGCGACAATATGCCGTTGTAGCCGGCGACGAAACCCGTCAGGCCGTCGAGCCAGAACGCGCCGGCGACGTCGTCAATTCCCGCCGCGGCGATGGTCCTCCACGTCGCGCCGTGGTCGGCGCTCTTCTTGATGATTTGGTACGTCGTATCGACGTACATGGCGCCGCCCGCGTCCGGATAATAGACGCGCGCGAAATTGCCGAACTTGAACGGGAAGTACGACGCTTCGAGGTTTTGCATGCCGAGTAAATTGAAGACGTATATCCGCGCGCCGTCGTAGCCGAACGAGTCCGTGAAGCGGCTCTTGAAATCCTGCAGCGTTTTTATGTGGCCGGCGTAGCTCCGCGGCGTGATCGTCGCGACGGCCGCGGCGACGCGGCGGCCTTTCTTGGCCGGCGGCGGCTCGCCGTCGTAGCGCCAATCCGCCGGCGTGACGGCCTCGAGTTTGGCGAGCTCCACGCCCGGGGCCGCGGCCCGAAGCGCCCCGGTACCTACCCCGTCGGCCAAACCGACCAGAATTTCATATGTCGATAGGCGTACGGCGTCGCCGACGTGACCGAACGACGCGGCCGTAACCGCGGCGCCCTCCGGCAGCCACACGACATAATAATCCTTACGCCGGGCGCCCCGGTCGAGAACGCGGAACGGCGCCGCGCGGCCTACCGCCGCGCTCGAGCCGTTATACAAAAATCCCGCGGAGCACGAGCCCAAATAATAAAACCCCGCGTCTTCGTCCGCCCCAACGTCCTTCGCCGAAACCACGACGACGTCGCCCGGCAGAGCCAAGGCCGCCGCGCCGTATATCGCGGCCGCGACAGCTGCCATAATCATCCTGTTCATGTACATCCCTGCTTTCTACCAATATTAAACGATACTCTACGGCGGCGGTCAAGAGTACAAAACCGGGTCCGCTCGCCGCAGGCCCGGCCGTTTCAAAATTTATATCGTCCTTCCTATCTCGCGACGACGATTTTACCGGCCTTCTTCTGCTCTTGCCCGTCGACACGGTATAAGTATACGCCGGGGGCCAGCGTTTCACCTTCCGGCGTCGCCGGCCGCCACACGCACTCGTCGCGGCCCGCGGCCACAACCTCCCGCGCCACGCGCCGGCCGGCGAGGTCGTATATCTCTACAGTAGCGGGCGACTTTACGCCGACGAAGTTCACGCCGCCGGCGGACGTAGCGTAGCAAGACGGGTTAGGGTAGACGGCGAAGGGCCGGGCGAAGGGAATCGTAGCGTACCCGGGCGGCTCCGGCTCGAAGCAGTAGTCGCCCACGCCCGCGAGGTGGGCGAGTGTCGCCGCATAGTCCCGGACGAAGCGGACGCCGAGGGCCGGGTGGAGCTTGTCGAGGGTGTCCTCGGTAGTGTGGTACCACGGGTAATTAATAAAGCCCCCCTCGCCGACCCCGCCCTCGGTGACGCCCAGCGCCGCGTAGCCGACATCCCAAAACGCCCACTGGTCGCTACCACAGCTTCCTCCTTCGTAAATCAGATTATTCCCGTACAAGGCGCCGGTGGCTTTAAGGTAATTAAACAACCACTCATACTGCTCGTAATCGACCGCGTAATCGTCGCGCGCGCCGCCCTCCTCGTCGTAGCACACCATATCCGCGTTGAGGACCGCGACGATCTTCTCGCCCTTCTCGGCGCAATAATTAGCGTAAGCGCGGCTCCCGTTGAGGCCGTTCTCCTCGTCGCCGAAAGCGACGTAGCGGACCGTCCGTTTAAACGACATATTCCTAAAAGCGCGCGCCGCGGCCATCGCGCACGCCGTACCGGAGGCATTATCCTCAGCGCCGGGGCACACGCGCGGCGCCGCGTCCGAATAAGAATCGAAGTGGCCGCCGATGATTACTATCTCATCCGGGGCCTCGCTACCCCGCCGCTCGCCGATAACGTTGTCAGCCGACAATTGTACGCCGACCGAAATATCGACGAACGTTTTACACCCGTCGTCGGTGCGATACAGGTGTTCCGCCTCCTCGTCGCCGACGACGCCGTGGCCTTTATCGGCGAACGCGAGGAGGTCGTAAGCCATTTGGGGCGATGTCGTTATCTCCCGCCACGTCGCGCCGCCGTCGTTGGTGGCGATAAGCTTGGAGCCGGCGGCGTACCCGTACTTACGTGAGGGGAACTCAACGTAGCGATACGACCCGGAGACATTGAGGGAAACGTACGTCCACTTTAGGCCGTCGGTAGTATGCAACAGACGCCCCATAGGCCCCGCGGCCCAGGCCTCCCTTTCGCCGACGGCGGCCAAGTCGATATCATAGGCCATTCCGGTATACGGGTCCGTGCACGGCCGCCACGTCAAGCCGCCGTCGTCGGTATAAATAAAGGTGGGTTCAAAGTTCGTGTAGGAGTTGGCGGCCCAACCGAACTTAGAGTCATAGAAGCGAATGCTTCCCGGCCTGAAACGCTCGGGTAGTTGCTGCTCGGACCACGTTAGGCCGCCGTCGGTAGTCTTAATCAAAAAACCCTTATAATCTTTGTGAGAGAAACCCGCGACGCCCCCTAGCCAGCCGATGTCTTCCGTCAAGAAAAAGCATGAGCTAGGCTGGTAGCGCCATCCGGGACGACCCCGTCCAATGCCTACCGTCTCCCAGGTATCGCCGCCGTCCCGCGTCTTGGAAAGTATATTGTTGTACCCGGCGACGAAGCCGGTCCGGCCGTTCACCCACGAAACGGCGGCCAGGCCGTTACTACCGCCCGGCAAGACGCTATCCCAGAAGCCGCCGCTATCCTTCGAACGCCTTAAAATGCAGTGTCTTTCTTCGAGATATATATTCCCGCCTACGGCGGGGTAATGACCGCTCATAAAGTAACCACAACGGAACGGAAATAACGTGGCGTCGAGGTTCTGGGCGGCAAAGAAATTCCGAACGTAATTTCCCGCACCCTCGCACCCCTCGGTAAACGTATACCGCGTCTTAAAATCCTGTAGTCGCTTTATGTACCCCGCGTACTCCGCTTCCGTAATCGCATTTATCGCCCCCTCTATTACCGGGTCCTTCTTCGGCGGCGCCTCGCCGTCGTAGCGCCAATCGACCGGCGTGACGGGCTCGAGCTTGATCAATTCAATACGATGCTCGACGGCGCGGAGAGCACCCGGGCCCAGGCCCCGCTCGAGGCCTACCAAGATTTCGTATTCCGAAAGGCGGACCGCCGTGCCGAGATGTTCGAACGCCTTTGGCGTAAGGCCGACCCATTCCGGCGCCCATACGACATAGTAATCCTTGAGCTGCGCGTCGCGGTCGAGGAGGCGGTACGGCGCCACGCGGCCTACCGCCGCGCTCGAGCCGTTGTATAAATAGCCGTCCCCCGCCTGCCCCAAATAGTACAACCCGGCAGCCTCGTCGGGCTTCACCTCTTTCGAGGAGAGGACGACAAGGTCGCCGGGCAACGCGTACGCCGCCGCGGCGAAGCTAACGCCCGCGACGGCGGCATATAGTAATCTCCTCATGACATCGCTCCCTTCTCGTACAATTCTATACCAATATGTCGGGATAAGTCAAGGCATAAAAAAAGCCAGCCCGGGCAAGGGAAAATTCCACGAGCCGAGCCGGCGCTGTCAACTGAGGCCGAGAGGCGAGTAGCCTCTCTATTTATTTTTGGCTTTCCCCCTCGTCCTCAACGATTTCGTAGTCGGCGTCCACGACGTCGCCTTCGGGGGCCGCCTCGCCGCCCGGGGGCGGTTGGGCGCCGGCGTCGCCCGGGGGCGGCTGCTGAGCGCCCGCGCCGGCCTGCTGGTATAGGCGCGTGGACATCTCGTTCAACGCCGTCTCCAACCCCTCGGTCGCGGACCGTATCTCGCCCGCTTCGCCCTTCTCCCGGGCGTCCTTAAGGCGTTGGATGGCGCCGTCAATTTTATTCTTCTCCTCGGCGGTGACCTTGTCGCCGAGCTCCTTGAGGAGCTTCTCGGACTGGTAGATGGCGGAGTCGGCGCGGTTCTTGATGTCGGCCTCCTCGCGCATCTTCTTGTCCTCCGCCTCGTGGTCCTTGGCCTCGGCGACCATGCTGTCGATCTCTTCGTCGGAAAGGCCGCTGGAGGCGGTGATGGTGATGCGCTGCTCCTTGGCGGTGGCCATATCCTTGGCCGAGACGTTCAGGATGCCGTTGGCGTCGATGTCGAAGGTTACCTCGATTTGTGGGATGCCGCGCCGCGCGGGCGGAATGCCCTCCAGGTGGAAGCGGCCTATGGTCCGGTTGTAGGCGGCCATCTCGCGCTCGCCCTGCAGGACGTGGATCTCGACCGTGGTCTGGTTGTCGTCGGCGGTGGTGAATATCTGGCTCTTGCGGGAGGGGATGGTGGTGTTGCGCTCTATGAGACTCGTTGTCACTCCTCCCAGCGTTTCGATGCCGAGCGAGAGCGGCGCAACGTCGAGCAGCAGGATGTCCGTGACGTCGCCGGCCAGGATGGCGGCCTGAATGGCGGCGCCCACCGCTACGACCTCGTCGGGATTTACCGACCTGTCGGGCTCCTTGTCGAACAGCTGCCGGACCTTGTTCTGGACCGCGGGCATGCGCGTCTGGCCGCCGACCAGGATAACCTCGTCGACTTCGGCCGGCGCAAGGCCCGCGTCCTTGAGGGCCTGTTGGCACGGCCCCACGGTCCTCTCGACGAGGTCGCTCACCAGCTCCTCGAGCTTGGCGCGGGTGAGCACTTTCTCGAGGTGCTTGGGGCCGCTGGCGTCCGCGGTGACGTACATCAAATTTATGGGGGTCTCGGTGAGGGTGGAGAGCTCGCACTTGGCCTTCTCCGCGGCCTCCTTGAGCCGCTGCAGCGCCATCTTATCCTCGCGCAGGTCGATGCCGGTGTCGTTCTTGAACTCGTCGGCGAGCCAGTTGATGACGCGCCCGTCGAAGTCGTCGCCGCCGAGGTGAGTATCGCCGTTGGTGGCCAGGACCTGGAAGACGCCCTCCTCGCCGATTTCGAGGATGGAGATGTCGAAGGTGCCGCCGCCGAGGTCGAAGACGGCGATCTTCTCGTTGGCCTTCTTGTCGAGGCCGTAGGCGAGGGCGGCCGCGGTGGGCTCGTTGATGATGCGCTCCACCTCCAACCCCGCTATCTTGCCGGCGTCCTTGGTGGCCTGGCGCTGAGAGTCGTTGAAATAGGCCGGCACCGTAACGACGGCCTTGTTGACGCGTTCGCCCAGGTAGTCTTCCGCCGTCTCGCGCATCTTCTGCAGGATCATGGCGCTTATTTCGGGCGGCGAGTACTGCTTGTCGCCTATCTGGACGCGGCAATCGCCGTTGGCCACCTCGACTACTTCAAAGGAAACGGTTTTTATCTCTTCGGGGACTTCCGAGAAGCGACGCCCCATGAAGCGCTTGATGGAGTAGACGGTGTGCTCCGGGTTGGCTATGGCCTGCCGCTTGGCGACGCTCCCCACGACCCGCTTGCCGTCCTTCAGGAACGCCACCACGGAAGGGGTCGTGCGCGAGCCTTCGGCGTTGGGGATGACGACCGGCTCGCCGCCCTCCATCACGGCCACGCACGAGTTGGTGGTCCCCAAATCGATACCGATTATCTTGGCCATAATATCTCCTCAGCGTAGTACGTCATTTCTAACGTGAAGGCTTGGGGCCGCAACGGCGCGCACGCGTTATTGCGGCGGCGCACCCTCGATGTTCGTGGGCGCGTTCTCCTCCTCCGGCTCTGCTCCCGCACCTTCGCCGGCCACCTTATTGTCGATGAACCGGGCCCACTCCGGGAAGCGTTGGCTCAAGAGGTCGTAGCTCTCCAGGCCCCGGGCGCGCAGGCACATGTCGCGCAGCTCGTCGGGGCGGTTCAGCTCTATGAGGGCCTTGATAGCCATCACGTACGCTGCGAAGTCCCGCTGGTAGACGTCCAGGTACTTGTTGAACCGGTCCGCGGCCTCTTCGAATTTCATCTTCTCGTAGGCCTCCACGCCGCCGACGAAGTTGGGGTCGCTGTGGTCCTCGGCCGGAGGCGAGGCGATGGGCGGCTCCACCGTCCGCCGCGTCTCCACAACGGCGTCGGGGTCGATGCCGCGCGCCCCCAAGCGCTCCCGCACCAGGGGGTGTTTGCGGTTGGGGATTATGACGAACACCTCGCCTTTGATGGAGACCGGGTCGGGCCGGCGCTCCGTCAAGAAGACGCCGTCCGTAATGATGCGGTGTACCAGCTCGCGGAAGTTGACTTGGGGATTCTCGCGGCTCAGGATGTCTATGAGCAATTTGTACCCGACGTAATCGAGTCGCTGCTCCATGTCGAGGCCCAGGTCCACGATGCGCTCGGATATGGCCGACTCGTTGGCGAGGGCGAGGTCGTCCAGCGAGACGAACTGGTCCGCCTGGGTGCGGAGGAAATCGGAGGTGTTGCGTTCGAAGCCCAGAACGATGACGCGCTTACCGTTCTGCTGGGCCCGCTTTACGATCTCGGTGAAGTCGCCGTCGCCCGTAACGAGGGCGTACTTCTGAATGTTCTGGTTGGTGTAGATCAATTGGGCCACGTCCCACGCGATGTAAATATCGGCGTTGTTCTGAAGAACGGTGCACCGCTGGCCCGTCTTGACGTCGGTTTTGTCGACTTTTTTGGAGCTAATATTTACGGTTTCAACCCGCCATTTGCTCAACTGGGCCAAACCTTCTACGAAATTGCTCCAAGGTGCGTATGCCCTCTCCAGTATTATTTTTCCGAACGCCCTAACTTTTTCGTGGATACCTTCCACAACCACTTCCAGATCCATCGGCACGCCGTACAATCTTTCGAGCGTAATGAAAACGTACTCGTAATCGATAAAAACGCCTACGCCTTCGTCATTAATCTCGTTCACTATAAACTCCTTCTCCAAAAAGGTAACCTATTAGAAATGTCAAAGAACAATTGCCAAAACAACTTCGGGGTACCATTACGGTCTTACTATTTTCGTGCGTGCCGGCGCCCGCCTAACGCCGCGACGCGATACTATACGCCCCGCCGTGCCGACGCTAATCGCCCTCGATGGCGATTTCCTTCGGCTTAACTTCCTCGCTTTTGGGAAGGACGATGGTAAGGACGCCGTCCTTAAAAGAAGCCGTAACCTTGTCCGCCTGGACTACCGTCGGCAACTCCAGCGACCGGACGAAGCTGCCGTACACGCGTTCGATGCGGTGGTAACTCTCTTCGGAGGTCTCCTTCTCCATCTTCTTTTCGCCCCGGATGGTCAGGACGTTGTTGGTTACCGAAATTTTGATATCGTCCTTGTCCACGCCCGGCGCCTCAACCTTGACGCTGACGGCGTCCTCGGTTTCGGCGACGTCTGCCGCCGGGACCCATACCGCACCTTCCACGCCCGCCTCGGCGCGACGCGTCATCAAATCTTCAAAAAGGCGATTGACCTCTTGTTGGATCCCTATCAAATCCCTAAACGGGCTCCATCTCACGATCGCCATATCCTTCTCCCCTCCTTTCTCATCCGCGCCCGGTTCCCGCCGGCCTTCGGCGGCCACCGTCGAGAGCCTTAAACCGCGGCATCCTCGAGGTAGATCCTTGGTTAAAATTTCCCGTACGATTTTTTCTAAAAGCTCGAGATCCCACGGCTTCCTTACGAAGGCGTAGGCCCCGTGTTCCATAGCCAAAACAATATCCGACGACGACGGCAGGCCGCTCATCATAACGATCGCCAGCGACGGCCGGAGCTCCTTGGCTATCTTGAGCAACGACAGGCCGTCGAGCAGCGGCAGCTGGAGGTCCAGAAACGCCAAATCGGCGTCCGCGGCCTTGACCAGGTCCAGGCCTTTCACGCCGTCCGCCGCCTGCTCGGCGTCGACTTCCTCTTGCGCCAGAAACGCACACAAAGCCTTCCTGACCGCGACGTCGTCGTCAACTACTAATGCTAAAGGATTCGTCATAATATGAACGCCGTTAGCGTTGCTCCGTCAATAATTCGAGCAAAATATATGCCACGTTGCTAAAAGCGCCATTATAACATTTTACCCCCCGAATTAACACCAAAATCGCCCCCCGCGACACCCCGGCCGGCCCAAAAACGCCTAAACCGTTTTTCCGGCAAAGCGGACAATGCGCCATAATGACGTAGGGAGTTTAGTGGGCCGTATTTTTGGCGTATGAAACCTACCTACCGGCGCCGCGGAGAAGCGCCCCCCTTGTCGACGTGGCGAACGACGCCCACGCTTTTCGTCCCCGTCCCCCTAAGCGCCGGCGCCTTCCTCGACGTCGACGTCGTGGTGGTGTTTGATTATTTTGGCCGTCTTCAGGTAGACGACCATCTCACCGACGTTGGTAGAGTGGTCGGCGATGCGCTCGAGCGCCCGGGCGATAGTCAAGAGGTGGACGCAGCCGGCGACTTCCCCGGGGTGCTTTTCGGCGTACGCGATGATGTCGCGGTATATCTTACGCTCGAGGTCGTCGGCCTCGTCGTCCCGTTCGCATACCCGTCGCGCCCACGCCGGGTCCCTCTTGACGAACGCCCGCACCGCGTCGTGCACCATAGAGGCGGATACCCGCGCCAACGCCGGTACGTCGAACAACGTATCGGGTTTCTTTTTCAACTTGTGAAAGCCGATAGCGTCGTAGGAGATGTCGATCGCTATGTCGTCGATGCGCTCCAGGTCGCGTATGATATTGATGGCCGTTATAATCATACGGAGGTCGACCGCCACCGGTTGGTGGAGCGCGGTGAGCGCCAGACAACGCTCCTCGATGGCGACCTCGAGGCTGTCCACGCGGCCGCGCTCGTCGATAACCTTCTGCGCCTGCTCCGGATTGTCGGTCAAGACGCTCTCCACGGCGTCGTCGAATATTTCGAGCACCAGGCTGCTCATGCCAAGCAGCATGTCGTTGACTTCGGCCAACTCCTCGTGAAAGTGTTTCTCCGGAGTCATAACGCCGCCTTCGACCTTTAACTATTGCAAGACTCGCTCCGGCCTAGCCGAAGCGGCCGGTGATGTAATCCTCGGTCAGCTTGTTATCGGGCCGGGTGAACATGGCCTCGGTGTCGTTGACCTCGACCAGCCGGCCGTCGAGCAAGAAGGCCGTTCGGCCCGATATCCGCGCGGCCTGCTGCATGTTGTGCGTCACTATAATGATAGTATATTTTCCCTTAAGTTCAATTATTAAATCCTCGATCTTCTGGGTCGACGTCGGGTCGAGGGAGGCCGCCGGCTCGTCCATCAACAGCACGCCCGGCTCGACCGCGAGGCAGCGGGCGATGCACAAGCGCTGCTGCTGGCCCCCCGAAAGACGCAGCGCGGACGTTCGCAAGCGGTCGCGGACCTCCGGCCAAAGAGCGGCGCGCTTGAGCGATTCCTCCACCACGGCCTCCAGCCCCCCCCTTCTCGTCACGCCGAAAAGTTTGGGCCCGTACGCGACGTTGTCGAAGACAGACATCGGGAAGGGGTTGGGCTTCTGGAAGACCATGCCGACGCGGCGCCGCAGCGATACGAGGTCCACCCCCGGCGCGTAGATATCCTCCCCCTCCAAGAGTATTTTACCGTCGACGCGTACCTTGGCCTCCAGCTCCGCGATGCGATTCACGGACTTGATAAGCGTCGATTTGCCGCAACCGGAAGGGCCGATAATCGCCACGACGGACCGCGGCGCGACGTCGAGGTCGACGTCGTAAAGCGCCTGGAAATCGCCGTACCAAAAAGAAAAGCCTTCGTATTTTACTACCGTCGCTACCATGCCCGCTTTCTCCTCAGCCGGGCGCGGTAGAGTATCCCCACAAGGTTGAAAGCGAAGACGAGTACCAACAGGACGAAGGCCGTCCCGAACGCTATCGGCATCGACTTCGTAATGTCCGAGGACTGCGTCGCCATGGCGAAGCTGTGGTAGGACAGCTCCATAAACTGCTCCCGGGGATGGTCCGGCAGGCGGGGAAGGTAGAACGCGGCGCCGGTGAATAGTATGGGCGCGGTCTCGCCGGCGATGCGGCCTATCGAAAGTATCATCCCCGTTATTATGCCCGGGATGGCCTGCGGCACCGTCACCCGCGAGATGGTCTGCCAGCGCGTCGCGCCCAGCGCCGCGGAGCCCAGGCGGTAATCGCGCGGCACAGCTTTCAGCGCCTCCTCCGTCGAGACGATGACGATGGGGAATACGACGACGGCCAGCGTGAGCGAGGCCGCCAGAATCGACGCCCCTATCTTGAGGAAGACGACGAAGAAAGCGAGGCCGAAGAGGCCGAAGACGATGGAGGGCACGCCGGCGAGGTTGTTCACCGCCGCCCGTATCAAGCGCGCCCTTTTGCCCCAACCGATAAACTCATTTACGTAAATGGCGGCGGCGACGCCCAACGGAACGGCGAAGACCGACGTCAACATCAAGAGCGCCACCGTCCCGTAAATGCACGTCGACACGCCGCCCGCCAGCATGCCGTCGCGGGGCGGTTGCGTAATGAAGGTCAGGCTCAACACCGGCAGCGCGCGCACGACGATGTAGACGACGATGCCGCCGAAGACCGCGACTACCAGATACGTGAGGACGCGGAAGACCTGCTTCATCACGGCGTTCGCGACCTTCCGCCCCGCCGTCAAGCCGGGTTTTACGGCCGCTCTGGTCGCGCCGGGCAACCGCCTACCCCTTGAACCTTCGCGCGAAACGGTCCATAATCACCTGCGAGATTAGATTCACGACGAACGTTATCGAAAACAGAACCACCCCCAACGCGAAGAGGACGTGATAGTGCTCGCCGCCGAAGACGGCGTCGCCCATCTCGATGGCTATAGTCGCCGTCATGGTGCGCACCGACGAAAGCGGGTTACCGGTAAAGGCCGCCATATTCCCGGTAGCCAGGAGGACCGCCATAGTCTCGCCCAGCGTCCGCGCCACCGACAACAGGATCGCGGCCGTAACGCCCGAGGCCGCCGCCGGCACCACCGTTCGCCTTATCGTCTCCCACCTCGTCGCGCCCAGCGCGAACGCCGCCACCCGGTACGACCGCGGCACGCTGTACAGCGCGTCCTCCGCCAGCGAGGCGAGCATGGGCGTCAGCATTATGGCCAGCACCACGCCGCCGTTGACGGCGTTGAGGCGGAACGGCGTCCCCGTTATCCGCGGGATAACGTCGCCCAGCACGACCATCCCAAGAAGGCCGTAGACGACGGAGGGAATAGCCGACAAAAGTTCCACCACCGGTTTCACTATCTCCCGTTCGCGGCTGCCCGCCACTTCCGAGAGGTATATGGCCGTCCCCAGCCCGAGCGGGATTGCGGCCGCCATCGCGATAGCGGTGACCATGACGGTCCCGGTCACGAGGGGGAGTATGCCGTACTTCGGGACCTCCGCCGCCGGCTGCCAGACCTTCTTTAGAAATTCGCCCGCCGGGACCGCCCGGAACGCGGTCAAGCCTTCTTTAAAAATGAAAAGGAAGATAAAAACGATGATCACGATCGCGGAATACCCGGCGACGGTAATCAAGGTGTTTACGAAAGCCTCTCGCGCTTTTTGGGGGATGAAGCGGGCCGCGACGCGGTTCGCGAGCTGGCCGCCCAGCGCCGCCAAACCGCCCCAGAAGAGAAGCCACCCGATAACGCCCGCGACGGCGAAAGACAGCAATATCATCGCCGCCGGGAGCGCGTACTTTAAATATCTTGTCGGGCTACGGTCCATAACGCCTCTTCGACGTAAAGACGGCCCGCCGGGCGGCCGAGGCGCCCCGGCCCGAGCAGTAAATTAATATTCCGCGTTATTCTCGCCCGGCTTATTACCGCTTATGGGCCGCAAGACTTACTCGAGCGCGGCCCGGCTTTCGCTAAGTTTGCCCCGGGACAAGCGGACGTACTCCACCTCTTCCACCAAGGCCTGACCCTCGTCGGATAGCGCGAAGGCGAGGAACGCTTTGGCCACGCCCTCGGGCTTACCGTCGATATAACAGAAGAGGTAGCGGCTGATGGGGTATTCCATCGAGCTTACGGCCTCGTGGATCGGCTTGACCGCGGCGTCGTCGTCGTCTTTTTTAACCGCCAGGATCTTCACGTCGTCGTGCTTCGCGGCATAGCCGTAGGCGACGTACGCGACGCCGTTCACGTCTCGGGCGACCGAGTCGCAGAGAAGCGCGTTGCCCTGCATCTCCTGGATGTCGACGCGGTAGTCGTCTTTATTGAGGACGTGCGTTTTCACGAAGTCGTAGGTTCCGGACGTGGACTGGCGGCCGTAGCACATAATCTTGCCGGCGCCGCCGAACGCGCTCCAGTCCTTGGCCTCGCCGCGGTAGATGTCGCCCAGCTGGTCGACGGTGAGCTCCTCGAGCGGGTTGGAGGGGTGCACGATGAAGCACACGCCGTCCACGGCCACGGCGATCTCGTTCACGTCGACGCCCTTGGCCGCGGCTCCCTCGAGCTCCTCATCCCTAATGGGGCGCGAGGCGTTGGCGACGTCGGTCGTGCCCTCGATTAAGGCCGTAAAGCCGACGCCGGAGCCGCCGCCCGTAACCTGGACCACGGCCTCCGGGTTCTCGTCCATGAACGCCTCCGCCCAACGCTGGCTGAGCATGAGTAGCGTATCGGAGCCCTTCACCTGGATGGTGTCGGCTTCCTCGCCCTTCCGACAACCGCCGGGCAAGGCGGCCAACGCGGCGGCCGATAAAGCCGCTATTGCGTATATCTTTTTCATTGCTTACTGCTCCTACTTCGCTTTACCGGCCGCCCGGCGCGCAGAGCCGCCTTACGCCGCGGCTACATCCAGTCCCACTGACAGTGGAGGTAGACATAGTCTATCGACTTGTCCTCGGTGGTCTGCGACACCTCGTCGGACACCTTATACGATTCCGTCTGGTAATTAGGTATGAGGGCGAGCTTGTCGTCGAAGAACTTGAGGCCTACGCCGCCGATGAGGAGGGTCCGCTCGTCGTCGTCTTTATCCTTGTTGGGCTCGCGCATGTCGTAGCGGACCAACGGGTGGAGAGTCATACCCTCCGATACGCGGAAGTGGCCCGTGGCGTACGCCGTCATAATGTTGCCTTCTACTTTTGACGTCCCGGAATTGGCCAGCCCGGGGACGGGGTCGACGTCCTCACCGCGGGACCTCATGAAGTAGCCGCCGCCGAAGCTCACGAACTCGTGCTTAAGGCCTAAAAGGCCGCCGTAAATCGTAACGGGGTTTTTCGCCCCGTCCGCCAACGGCCCCAAGGCCGGGTCTTCCTGTCTCGGCGGGACCTTCTCGCCCAGGTTGTCCAACTTGACGAAAGCGTTGACGGAGAGTCCCGCCCACGCCTCGTTCGAAACCAGCGGGAAGAGCGAAAAGCGGTACGCCACGGCCTTACCGGAAAGGCCGTCCTCGGGGTTCTTGTAGCCGGCGCCGTTGGTGTACGTCACGTGATGTTGAATAAGGCCGTTGGCGAACTCGCCGCCGACGCCTAAGCCGAGGTCGGAACTCGTAGCGTAATTCCGATCGCTGACCGCCACCTTGCGGATGACCCGCCAACCCCAGTACTCGTTCTGTTCGTAACTAATCCACGGCGTCTTCTCGATGCCGCCGTAGATGCTGTGGCGCGGTATGACGTCGCGTACGTCAACGTACGCGTACTTGGCGAAGAAGCCGAGGCCGCCTCTTTTCGTGTGCTGCGTTTCCACGAGCGAATACTCGCCTGAAACCGGGTCTTGTACGAGCTCGTACGTATAATAAATATCATATTCTCGCCCCACGTCGGCCGTGACGCGGTAGTGGAATTTCTCCGTTACCGCGCCCTTGACGTTGACGTACACGCGGTCGACGCCGAACTCGTTGGCCCCTTCCTGGTACGACTCCTCCTTGTTAGTGAGGTCGTAGCGGTAGTAGGTAAAGATGGTACCCGAAAGCTCCGGGGGCTCGCACGCATAGGCCCACGCGGCGGCCGATAAAGCCGCGACTAAGTATATCTTTTTCATTACCTGGTACTCCTACTTCGCTTTACCGGCCGCCGGCCGCATAACACCGCCTTAAGCCGCGTCTACATCCAGTCCCACTGGCAGTGGAGGTATACGTAGTCGTTGGACTTGTCCTCGAGCTCGAGGAACTCGTTAAGCGCTTTGTAAGATTCCGTCTGGTAGTTGGGTATGAGCGCGAGCTTGTCGTCGAAGAACTTGAGGCCGACGCCGCCGATGAGGAGGGTCCGCTCGTCGTCGTCCTGGTCTTTATTAGGCTCGATCTGGTCGTAGCGGACTAAGGGATGGAGAGTCATGCCCTCCGATACGCGGAAGTGGCCCGTGGCGTACGCCGTCATGATGTTGCCGTCCACCTTCGTGGTACCGGCGAGCTCGTCGTCTTCGCCCCGCGACCGCATGAAGTAGCCGCCGCCGAAGCTCACGAACTCGTGCTTGAGGCCCAACAGGCCGCCGTAAATGTTTACCGGGTCCTTGGCGGCGCCTTCCGCCACCTTCTCGCCGAGGTTATCTAACTTGGCGACGGCGTTAATCGAGACCCCGGCCCACGCCTCGTCCGAAACTAGCGGGAAGAGCGAAAAGCGGTACTCTACGGCCTTGCCGGAAAGGCCGCCCTCGGGGTTCTTGTAGCCGGCGCCGTTGGTGTACGTCAGGTGATGTCGAATAAGGCCGTTGGCGAACTCGCCGCCGACGCCGAAGCCGAGGTCGGAAGTCGTTACCCACCCGCGGTCGTCAGTTGCCACCTCGCGCAGGACGCGCCAACCCCAGACGTCTTCCTCGTAGAGGGCCCACGGCATCTTCTCGATGCCGCCGTAAATGCTGTGGTGCGGTATAACGTCGCGGACGTCGACGTATGCGAACTTGGCGAAGAAGTCGAGGCCGCCTCTTCTCGTGTGCCGAGTTTCGACGAGCGAATACTCACCTGAAACCGGGTCTAGGTAGAGGTCGTACGTATAATAAATATCTTCTTTTCGACCCACGTCCGCCGTAACGCGGTAGTGGAATTTCTCCGTTACCGCGCCCATGGCGTTAATGTACACGCGGTCGACGCCGAACTCGTTGGCCCCTTCCTGGTACGACTCCTCCTTGCTTGTGAGGTCGGTGCGGTAGTAGGTAAAGACGGTACCTGAAAGCTCCGGGGGCTCGAACGAATCGGCCCACGCGACGGACGCCGCCAGCGCCGCCGCGACAAACGCTAAGAGCAATGGCTTGGTCGTCTTCATAGCTTTCCTTTCTCCTTCGGTTAAGTTAAACAACGGCGTGAGCGCTTTGAGGCAACCTACGGCCTCGCACGCCTAATCCTACACGCCACGGATACTTATTCTAAAAAAAACCCGCTACGCGGGTAAAAAAACTAAGAATATAGCCCCCGGTCCTCGGCACAGTGTCGAGGGCATCGAGGGCTCGTTTGCGTTTTCGCCGTTGGCACACGTCCCGTTTAAACTACCCTACCAAGCGTTAATATATTAAAAACGACCTCGGACGTCAAGTGAAAAAATCGCGTTTCCCTGCAACTCTATCATTATCAAATAGTCACGGCGAATAGAGGCCAGCCGATTTAGCCCCTTCGCCCGGGCGAGCGCGCGCCCGCGCGCCTTCGTACGAATTATTAGGAATACGCGAGTTTGCGGGTATTTTATCGATATGGTATACTTTCGCCGATGGACGAAAGTTCGCTCAAAGCGCTGGAGTTCGGCCGCATCCGCGAGGCGGTGGCGTCGTACGCGTTCTCGCCGCTGGGGGCCGAGCGTGCCCGGGCCATGGCGCCGGACGCCGCGGCCGCCGCCCGTCGTCTGGCGGAGGCCGCCGAGATGATGGCGCACGCGTCTTCGGGCGAGGATATACCGCTGTCGGGCTTGTCGGACGTCAGGCCGCTGCTGAAGAGGCTCGAGCTGGAGGGCGTCATCGCGGGCGCCGAGCTTGTCCAAATCCGCGACTTCCTGGCCGCCGCGGCGCGCGCGAGAAAGGTTTTCCAGGCCGAAGGCGACTATCCCAATCTGGCGGCGTACGCGTCTTCGCTCGAGCCGCTTCGCGAGGTAGCGGACGAAATAACGCGCCAGGTAGACGACGACGGCCTCGTCCGCGACGACGCCACGCCCACGCTTGCCCAACTCCGCAAGAAGGTAGCGGCCAAGCGGGAACAGATCCAAGCGGCGCTCGAGCGGCTGCTCAACTCTCCCAAAATAAAGCGGGCGCTGCGCGAGCCCATAGTGACGCAACGCGGCGGCCGCTACGTCCTCCCGGTGCGCACCGATTCCATGGGCGCCGTGCGGGGCATCGTCCACGCCCACTCCGGGAGCGGCGTGACCGCCTTCGTCGAACCGATGTCGGTGGTCGCGCTCAACAACGAGCTGGAGGGTCTGACGGCGGCGGAACAGGCCGAGGTGGAGCGCATCCTGCGCGCGCTGTCGGCGCGATGCGCCGCCGAACGGGACGCACTCACGCTCGACGTCGAGCTGTTGGCCGAGCTGGACTTCGTCGCCGCGCGCGCCGGCTACGGCCTGGCCTACGGCTGCACGACGCCCACCGTAGCACCGGAACCCGTTCTCTCGCTCCTGGCCGCCAAGCACCCGCTGCTGTTGGCGTCGCGGACGCCGGAAGAAGTCGTGCCCATAGACTTCGCGCTGGGCGACGGCTACGTGGGGATGGTCATCTCCGGTCCCAACAACGGCGGCAAGACCGTCGCCCTCAAGACCGCGGGCCTGCTTACCGCGATGGCGCTGGCCGGCGTCCCGGTCCCGGCCTCGGAGGGTAGCACCGTGGGCAGCTTCGACGAAATCTTCGCCGACGTCGGCGACGAGTCGTCCATCGAGGGAAACCTCAGCACGTTCACGGCCCACATGACGAACATAGGGCGGTTCCTGGAGGCGGCGGGCGAACGGTCGCTGGTATTGCTGGACGAGGTCGGCGTCGGCACGTCGCCCAAATACGGCGCCGCTATCGCGACCACGGTCCTCCACCACCTGAAAAGCCGCGGCGCCCGCGTGGCCTGCACCACCCACTACGACGAGCTCAAAAAGTTCGCCCTGGACGAGGACGGCTTCGTCAACGCCGCGGTGGACTTCGACGCCGCCACCCTCCGACCCAAGTACGAGTTGAAGACCGGCCGCCCCGGCACGAGCGAGGCCGTGGCCATACTCGAGCGCCTCGCCTTCCCCAAGGACGTAATAGCGGAGGTCTTGAGCGCCCTCGGAGACGAAGAGGTGTCCCTACACGAATTGCTCGCGCGGCTCGAGAGGCGGGAGACGGAAGCCGCCGCCCTGACGGACGAGCTGGCGGCTTTGAAAGCGGCCTACGAAACCAACCTCGCAGCGCTCGAGGAAGAACGGCGACGGTACGAGGTTAGCGAGGCCCGTCTGCGCGAGGAGGCGTACGGCGAGGCGGCGAAGATAATGCGCGAGGCCCGGCAGCAGGCCAACCTTATCATCCGCGAGCTGCGCGAAAAGGCCGACGTCGCCGCGGCCGAGGAGCAGCGGCGGAAGCTGCTCGAGGCGGAAAAAACCGCCGCCGCGAACCGGGAACGGCTCGCTGCTCGAGCCGAAGCCGGGGCCGAACCCGCCGGCGCCGTCGCCGAAGGCTCGTGGGCGACGGTGCGGGGCACGGCGACCAAGGGGCAGGGCGCCGAGGTGGACGCCGCGAAGGGGCGCGCGCGCGTCCTCTTCGGCGGCGTGGAGGCGTGGGTCGACCTGGCCGACCTCGCACCCGCGGCCGGGCGGCCGAAGCCCGGCCGCGTAAAAGTATCCATTGAAGGAGACGTGCGGCCGAGCCTGAACCTCATCGGCTACGCCGTGGAGGAAGCCCTCCTCGAGCTCGCGACGTACCTCGACCGTGCGGTCGCGGCGCAGATGCCGAGGGTGGAGATAATCCACGGCCACGGAACCGGCCGCCTCCGCGACGGGATACGGCAATTCTTGCGGACCCACGCCGCGGCGGCCTCGTACGGCCCGGGCCCGGGCGGCAACGAGGGCGTAACGATCGTCCGGTTCCGCGACGAATAACTACGGCGGTCAAAGATGCCATATAAGCTCGCAGTAAACGGCGGCTCGCCCGTGCGGGAGGAATTCCTCCCCTACTCGAAGCCCGTCCTGGCCGACGAGGACGTGGCCGCGGCCGTAGAGGTACTGAAATCCGGGTGGCTGACCACGGGGCCGGCGATACCGGCGCTCGAGCGCGCGCTCGCGAAAGCCACCGGCGCCAAACACGCCGTGGCGGTCTCGAGCTGCACCGCGGCGCTCCACGTCGCGTACCGAACGGTGCCGCTGCAAACCGGCGACGAGGTCGTGGTCCCGGCGCTCACGTTTACGGCGACGGCGTCTGCCGCGGCGGCCGCGGGAGGAAGGCCCGTCATCGCAGACGTCGGCGACGACCTGAATATCGACCCGGAGGACGTCGCTAGGAAGGTGGGCCCGAAGACGTGCGCCCTGGCCGCAGTGCACTTCGGCGGCCTGCCCTGCGACGTCGCGGCGCTCCAGGAAATTTGCCGACAGAACGAACTGGCGCTGGTGCAGGATTGCGCGCACGCGCTGGGCGCGGCGTACCGTGGCGAGGCGCTGGGCGGCCGGGGTTACGCCGCATGCTACTCCTTCCACGCCGTCAAACAAATCGCCGCCGGCGAGGGCGGCGCCGTGACGACCGACGACGACGCCGTCGCCGCCAAGGCGCGCCTGTTCCGGAACCATTTCCTGACCACCTCGGCGACGGACCGCCACGGCCCGACCGCCGACTACCGCTACGACGTCGCGGGGCTGGGTTACAACTACCGCATACCGGACCTCAACGCGGCGCTAGCGCTGTCGCAGCTGAGGCGGTTCACCAAGGACGACGCGCGCCGCCAGGCCGTGGCCGCGGCCTACGACGACGCCTTCGGTTCACGCGACGACTTGGAGACCATCCCGACGCCGCCGAACGTGCAGCACGGCCGACACCTGTACGTCGTGAAGCTCCGCCTCGACGCCCTCAAAGCCGACCGGGACGCCGTATTCCGGGCGCTGCGCGCCGAAAACGTCGGCGTTAACGTCCACTACATACCGCTTCACTACCACTCGTATTATCGCGACACGTACGGCTACCGGCGGGGCGACTTCCCCCGGGCGGAGGCGCTTTTCGAGCGGATCCTGTCGCTGCCGCTCTTCGCCGCTATAACCGCCCGCGACGTCGCCGACGTCGTAGCGGCCGTCGATAAAGTACTACGTTATTACCGACGATAACCCTATGGCGAGTCCCGCCGTTCGCCGCGGCGCTCACCGTGGACGAAGTTAACATACTAATCCAGGCTCGGCTCGGCTCGAGCCGCCTCCCGGGCAAGGTCCTCCTGCCGCTGGCCGGCAAGCCGGTTTTGGCTCACGTGGTAGAACGATGCCTGGCGACGGCCGGCGTGGCCCGGGTGGTGGTCGCGACCACGGACGCGGCCGAAGACGACGCCGTCGACGCTTGCGCACGGTCTTCGGGGGCCGACGTTTTTCGCGGCGCCGACGACGACGTCCTGGGTCGGCTGGCCGCCGCGGCGCAAGCCTTCCCCGCCGGCCACCACGTCCGCGTAACGGCGGACTGCCCGCTTATTGACCCCCGCATAACGGGCGACGTCGTCGCGGCGCACGTCTCGGGCGGCTACGACTTCTCGTACAACGACGTGCCGGCCGACTTCCCCCGCGGCTACGACGTAGAGGTGCTCACCGCGGCGCTCCTGGCGTGGCTGGCCGCGCGCTGCGGCGACGCCGCGTCGCGCGAGCACGTGACGCCGTACGTCTACGCTCACCGCGGAGACTTCAACGTCTTCAAGCTGCCGCCGGCCCGGGAGGTGGCGGACCTCTCCGCCTACCGCCTCGTGCTGGACGAGCCTGCCGACTACGAGCTACTGCGGAGTTTATTCGAGCGGCTGGGGAAGAAGGGGATGTTCGGCCTCGACGACGTCTTGGGACTCCTCGAGGCGGACCCGGCGCTGGCGGCCGTAAATCGCGACGTCGCGCAACGCCAGCCGCCACGGCCTCCCCCGGTAAAAAAATAAAGGGCCGCGTCGCCGCGGCCCTTTTTCAATGCGCCGTTTTCCCGCTATCGGTACAGCGCCTTTATCTTGCCGAACGAGGCGGGCGCTACGTTAATAGGCGTCTTATCCGGCAGCGTCTTGTACATGTTCCGGGCGTCGTCGGCGTTCTTCAAGAGGTCGTCCTCGTCGTCGCCGCCCACGATAGCGAAGGTGAAGCGGAAGACCTCGCTCATGTTAAGCGTATGCGGCCCCTGGCCTATTGCAACGGCCCACCGATTTACGGGGGACTTGGTATTGAGGTAATCGTAGTTGCCGTTGCTCATGGCCGTGAAGTTGGCGCTATCGTCGGTCCACAGCTCCATGTTGCTGGTGAAATTGACCGACTTGGGCTTCCCGTTCTCGGGATGTAAGTACAGCAAGCCGCACAGCGGCTCGTCCAGCTGGCCGTCGTCGAAGAACACCGCCATCCGCTTCGCGCCCTTGTAGGTAACGCGCTCGTCGTCGTCTCGCTCCAACTCGTTGTGCCTGATGTCGACGTTCATCCGGACGCCGGCGTAGATGTTACCCTGCGTTTCGGGCTTGCCGTTCTTCACGTAGCAGTCGACGATAACGTAATCGCGGTAGGCGTACATATATTGGTCGACGCGGTATTCGGGCATGGCCGGGCCGCGCGTCGCGCTGTTGGAATAATTAACGAGCTTGTTCCAACCTATGGACGTAGCCGCCCAATCCGGCTCGAACGCGTCGGCGACGTAGGAGGACGACGCTCCCACCATGAGCTGGCCGTTGTTGAGGAAATTGACCTCCGCCGGCAGCGCCTGGCTGTAACCCCATATATCGACCACCTGGTCGCCGCGGATTACTTCCGTATCCCAATCGTCGGTCCCGGGGTGCTCGAAGCCGTTGCCGTAAATCCGAGTGCTGCCATCGCGCACGACGCGGAAGTCGTCCACGTAGATGCCGTGATGGTACTCCCGGTTGGTCATATCGTTCCGGAAGTGGAACTGCAGCTTTACCTTCGACCCTTTGTAGCTCGAGATGTCGACCTTCTCCAACTTCCAAACGATGGTCCTGCCCTCGTAATAATAATGGCTCGGGTCCGGCTGCCCCAATTGACCCGAACCCCGCACGGTGCTCGTGGGCCGGAGGTTCTTCCAGTTGGTGGACTCGCTCTTCTTTGCTATCTCGAGCTCCACGCCGTCGAACTTTTCCTCGATGTCCCACTTGGCCCAATACTCGACCGCGATGCTCGTCGCGTCCCCGGGTAGCTCGAGCCAGATGGGTATGGTGGTGGTGGTATTTATGAAGTTGTGGTAGTTGGCCAAAGTGGGCGCGTCGGTCCAGGAGTAGAGGCCGGCGTGTTTCTCGGGAGGGTAGTAAACCCCTACGTTGTAGTGAAAGCCGTAGTCTTTCTGGAAGGCGTAACAGCCGAACAGGCCGAAATTGGAGAAGACGAGGTAGCAATTCTCGCCCGTCGCCCGGAAGTACTGCACCAGGCCGCCGGGCGGTTCGTCGTCCCGGCCCGGCCCCGACGGCGCCGCGACGGCGCCGGGTTCGACGCCTTTGGGTACGCCGGCGCTGCCCGCCGACTTGGCCGCGAAGTCCGACGCGGCCACGCACGCCAACGCCGCGGCAACCACGAGTAAAGTTTTAAACCATAAGCGTCTCATATGTGTACCTCCCCTTGATGGGGTAACTTGCGAACCTAAACAGCATTATCCCACTCTATAATCTAACCTATTTAAAGTATTACGTCAAGCTTAAAATCCATTCCATATACAAAAAACCGCCCCAAACGTCGCAAACGCCGCGATGCTTAGCACGGTTTAAAACTTTTAACGACCGATTTTAATTTCGCCTTTTGCCGCCCACGTTCGGCTTCTCGACAAGCTCGCCGCCGGCGCGCGCCTCCATCCGCCGAAGCTCGCGCGCGAACGCCTTCGACGCCCGGTGCAACAGGACGCGGACGGTGCTCTCCTTTTTTCCAAGCGTGGCCGCCACGTCGGCGTTGGAAAGGCCGTCGAAATAGCGAAGCGTGAGGACCTCGCGATAAGAAGTCGCCAGCCGCGCCAGCACCGCGCGAACGACGGCCGTCGCCTCCTCGCGCGCCAACAGTTTCTCGGGCGGCTCCTCCTCCGACGTCAGGCCGTCGAGGTACGAGCGCATTTCGCCCGCCGCGCCGCGGTCGTCGAGCGGGACCTCGCGTTTCCGTTTGTTGCGGGAGTAGTAGTTGCGGAGGACGTTCTTGGCGATGGCGTAAAGCCAGGTGGAGAGGCGGGCTTCGCCGCGGAAGCGAGGCAGCGACTCGAAAAAGGCGAGGAACGTGGCCTGCGTAAGGTCCTCGGCCTGCACCTCGCTGCTCGACGAGAAGTACATCATGCGGTAGATCTTACCGCAATACTTCTCGTAAAAAGACGTCGCGGCCGCGTCGTCGCCGCCCCGAATCGCCTGTGCCAATGTAGAATCGTCCGCCGCCATATCCCGGCTCCGGGCGAAACTAACGTGGCATGGGCGACCTCCTTACTCTTGATTGGTTAGCGGTGACGGCCTTGCGGCCCGTTGCGACTTGCTTATTATAACATAAAACCGTTCGGATTCGTAACATTAGTATCGACCCCGGCCGGGGCGTTACGGTTTAAATCCGTCGGGAGAACCCAAAGAAAGCCCGCGGCCGTTAATGAGTGAGGGCGTACACTACGACGTTTACGCCCATCTTGAGCGCGGCCTCGCGCTTGTCCGGCGGGTCGTCGTGCACGCCGGCGTCCTCCCAGCCGTCGCCCAGGTCCGTATTGTAGGAGTAGAAAATCACCATCCGGCCCTTATAATAGACGCCGTAGCCGCGGGCCGGGCCGCCGTGGTGCTCGTGTATCTTGGGGAGGCCGTCCGGGAAGTCGTAATAGATGCGATATATCTCGTGGTCCGGCGGCAGCTCGACGAGGGGGCTCTCCGGGAAGAGCCGCGCGCACTCGCGGCGCCAGGACTCGTCCAGGCCGTAGTTGTCGTCGACGTGCAGGAAGCCGCCCCGCTCCAAATAGCGGCGCAGCCGCGCCAACTCCCGCTCCGTAAAGCGGACGTTGCCGTGGCCGGTCATGAATAAAATCGGGTAGTTGAAGACGGCGTCGGTGGCCACGTCGGCGACGACGTCGTCCTTAATTGGGGCGGCGGGCAGGCCGGCGCGTTCGCGGAGGGCGCGGTGGAGGTTGGGGAGACTGGTGGGATTGGCGTACCAGTCGCCGCCGCCGCCGTACTTCAGCTTGGCGACGACGATTTGGCCCGGCGGCGGTTCCTCGGCGCGCCACTGCGCCGCGGCCGCGGAACAACAAACGAGCGCGATAGCGACGGTCTTTCTCATCGCGTTCGAAATATAACATAACGCTCGAGCCAATACCATTCACCCCAACCCTCTGACAAAAGGCTTTTACATTTCTGCATAATCTGGTAATATTCCAAAGAAATAGCGGCGACGAAGGGGACCACAAAAAGTAAACGGATCCTTCAGGCGCCGCTGCGTTTGTAGTCGCGATAAAAGAATGGCGACGCGGTTAAAAATCGTAAGAAGGCAACCGGGCGGCGAAGGGCCGCTTCGGTCCGCGGGCCGCCGGCTCCGGGACGCGCTGTGGGGCACGAACCTGCGGCGGACGTTGACGGCGTCGGCGGTGGCGCTGCTGGCGGTAATATCTTACTTTTTGTTATTACGGGGCTCCGCGGCGAGGCTGCTCCAACTCTCCGTATTTCTGGCGTTGTTCCTGGTAATTATTACGAAGCCCCATATCGGCATCGTAGCGTTGAGGGTTTACCGTTCTTTCGCCCGGGGCCTGCGGCTGGAATACCTCTTCCGCGGCTTGGGAGTCACTCTGACCAAGAGCATCGGCCTCTTCACGCTCATTGGGTTCGTGGCGCTGGTAGTTACCAAAAAAGAGAAAGTCGTCTTCGGCCACAAAACGCAATTAGTATTCTTATACGGCTTCCTAGGCGCCACGCTGCTATCAGCGTTCCGGGCGCTGGCGTGGGCGAAGGTGTGGACGGCTACGTTCCAACTGCTTGAGAACATAATTCTATACATCATTTTCGTAAATCTATTCGCCGAGGCGAAATGGTTCGTGCGCTACACGTGGTTCTTCGTACTGTCGCTGCTCGTCTCTTGCGTTACCGGGATTAGCTCCACAGCGTTGAGCGGCGTCGTACGCGCCGCGGGGGCCATGGGCAACCCGAACGGCTTGGCCATGGTGGCGAACTTCGCCGCCGCGATGTTGCTCGTCCTGTCGCTGGCCGTAACCGACGCCAAAAAGCGACTTCTCTTCCTATGCGGCCTGGGCACGTGTCTCGTGACGATTATCCTCACCGGCTCGCGGGGAGGCCTGTTAACCATCATAATAACATTTACCTACCAGCTCATAAAAAGGCGTAAGAAGCTGGTCCCCTATCTGCTGGCTATATCTATATTGGTAGTCACCCTGATCTTGATACCGGAGCAATACAGAAGCCGGCAAGAGCGTTGGTTCGGCGCGCTGTTCGCCGGCGAGACGGCAGAGGTCCTCGGCGGCTCGCGCGGTTACATCTACCGTTCCGCGCTGGATATTTTCAAAACCTCGCCCATCATAGGCGTCGGACCCCGGACCTTCGGGACGATTTACCGGGCCGAATACGCGGCGGAAGCGCGCGGCCCCGCGGAGCACGCCAGGGCCGTCCACAGCGGTTTACTGGAAGTCCTCGTCAGTACGGGCGTCGTCGGCTTCTGTCTCTTCGCGGGGTTGATGATCGCGACCTACCGGCTGTTCCGCGAGAACGAGCGCCTCTGCCGCGGCGCCGGCCTGAGCCAATACTTGCTTCTAAACAGCGCATACGAGGCGTTGTTCGTAGCAACTATCGTCGCGGGCTCGTTCGAGACGATACTGAGGGGGGGCCAGACGTTTTTCGTAGCCATAGCCGCGGCCGCCGCGGTAAACAGGGCGGCCGTGTTACTATCGAGCGGCGCGCCCTCCCTCGCCGCCCCGGCGCCGCTTCCCGCGGCGGAGGCGGCGGGCGGCGCACAAGTTAAATAAATACCAGTTGGCGCAAACACGTAGACGGTACCGGGAACTCCCCACAAAGCCTCAACGGAGCTGCCATGGAAGAACAAGACGAAAAAAAATTCGTGAAGGATATCTGCCGCCGCGACGTCGACTTCTCGCAGTGGTACATCGACGTCATCCGCAAGGCCGAGCTCGCCGACTACGCGCCGGTGCGCGGGTGTATGGTGATTAGGCCGTACGGCTACGCCATATGGGAACTGCTCCGCGACGCCCTCGACGAAAGGATTAAAGCGACCGGCCACGAGAACGCGTACTTCCCGCTGCTGATCCCGGAATCCTTCCTGGCCAAAGAGGCGGAACATACGGAGGGCTTTACGCCCCAAGTGGCGTGGGTGACGCAGGGCGGCACCGAAGTGTTGGAGGAGCGCCTCGCCCTCAGGCCGACTTCGGAGGCCATCATCTGCCAGATGTACGCCAAATGGATCCGCTCGTGGCGGGACCTCCCGGTCTTGATAAATCAGTGGGCCAATATCGTCCGGTGGGAGAAGGTCACGCGCCTCTTTTTGCGGACGACCGAGTTCCTGTGGCAGGAGGGCCACACCGCCCACCGCACCGACGACGAAGCCCGCGAGGAGGCGCTGAAGATCCTCGAGCTATACGGGGACTTTATGAACGAAATCCTGGCCATCCCGGTATATAAGGGCGTCAAGACCGATCGCGAACGCTTCCCGGGCGCCCTCCAAACGTATACCGTGGAGGCGCTGATGCCCGACGGCCGGGCGCTGCAGACCGGCACGTCCCACAACCTGGGTCAGCATTTCGCCAAGGTCTTCGACATCACGTACCTGGAAGAGGATAACAAACTGCACTACGTCTGGCAGACGTCGTGGGGCGTCACCACCCGCTTGATAGGCGCCCTTATCATGGTCCACGGCGACGACGCCGGCCTTAAGCTCCCGCCGCGCGTTGCGCCGGTGCAGGCGGTCGTCGTCCCCATCACCTTCGAGAAAACCAAGGAGGACGTCCTGGCCAAGGCGCACGCACTGGCCGACGAGCTCGAGGTCGCGGGGCTGCGCGCGAAGCTCGACGACCGCGACGAGTACAAGCCGGGGTGGAAGTTCAACGAATGGGAGCTGCGCGGCGCGCCGCTCAGGCTCGAGCTGGGCCCAAAGGACGTCGAAAAGGGCGTCGTCACCGCGGTGCGGCGCGACACCCGCGAGAAAACGGCGGTACCGCGCGATAAAATCGCAGCGTGGGCCAAGGACACGCTCGAGGCGATACAGGGGGACATGCTCGCCGCGGCCTCGGCGTATTTAAAAGAAAACACCAAAACCGTCGACAACCACGACGACTTCTACCTCCTATTCGAGGGGCGGCCCGGCTTCGTCCGCGCGCCGTGGTGCGGCGAAACGCCGTGCGAAGACCAAATCGCCGACGAGACCGGCGCCACCATCCGCTTTATCCCGCTCGAGCCGGAAGACGCCCGCGGCAAGGATTGCGCCGGGTGCGGCGGCAAGGCCAAAGTCTGGGCGTACTTCGCGAAGGCATACTGATATGGCACTCAAAGGCGAAATGTTGATATTTATATGCGACGGCGTGGCCGACAGGCCGGTAAAGGAGCTGGACGGCAAGACGCCGCTCGAGGCGGCCCGCACCCCCAACTTCGACCGCCTGGCTCGGCTGGGCGAAAACGGCCTTTTGGACCCAATAGCGCCCGGCGTGCCCGCCGGTTCCGACACCGCGCACCTGGCGCTGCTGGGCTACGACCCGTACGAGTACTACACCGGCCGCGGGCCGTTCGAGGCGCTGGGCGTCGGCATGGACGTGCGCCCGGGCGACGTGGCGTTCCGGTGCAACTTCGCCACGGTGGAAGAGCGCGACGGCGAGTTACTGGTCAAGGACCGGCGCGCGGGCCGCATCACCGAGGGGACCGCGGAGCTGGTCGCGCCCCTCGACGGCGTCGAGCTCGACGGCGTCAAATGCTTCATTAAGGAATCGACCGCCCACCGCGCCGCGCTCGTCCTACGCGGCGACGGCCTGGGCGCCGCCGTCAGCGACGTCGACCCCCACGAGGAGGACGCCGCGGTCGCCCGGGCCGCCGGCGCTACGCCCGAAGACCGGAAAACGGCGGCCGTCGTCAACGAATTCGTCGAGCTGTCGTACGAAACGCTGAAGGGCCACGCCGTAAACCGCGAGCGCGAAAAGCGCGGCCTGCCGCCCGCCAATATTATCTTGCCGCGGGGCGCCGGCCTCGCTCCCCACATACCCCGCGTAACGCAGCTCTACGACCTGACCGCGGCGGCGGTCGTCGAGGTGGGCTTGATCCGCGGTATCGCGCGATACTGCGGCCTCGACGTCGTCCCCCTGCCTCCCGAGGTGAACGGCGGCCTGGATACGGACCTCGGCGCTTTTATGGCCGCCACGGCCGAGGCCTTGGAAAAATACGACCTCGTCCTGGCGAACGTCAAAGGGCCCGACGTGGCCGGCCACGACGGCGACGCCGCGGCCAAGGTAGACGTCATCGAACGGATAGACGCCGCCGCGGCGCCGCTGCTCGAGAACCTCCCGGCGGGGTGCCACCTGGCGCTGCTGGGCGACCACGCGACGCCGGTCGCCGTCCGCGACCACAGCGGCGACGCCGTCCCGGTAGTCTTTTGGGGTCCGGGGGCGCGCACGGACGCCGTCGAATCGTTCGGCGAGCGGGCCGCGGCCACGGGCGGAGCAAGCCGCTTGCGCGGCCGGGACGTCCTGCCTATATTGCTCAACCTGGCGGACCGGGCGGAGAAATTCGGGGCGTAACCGCGGCGTCGCAAAAAAACTTGACACATCGGACGTTTTATGTTATATATCTAAATATATGGATATATGTATTCCATTTAAAGCCCTCGGCGACCCGGTCCGCGTCTCGATCCTGAAAGCGGTATGCTGCGAACGCCTTTGCGTGGGTGACATCGTCGCCCGCGTCAACCTCAGCCAACCCGCCGTCTCCCACCACCTACGGATCCTGCGTGAGGCCGGCCTCGTGACCGCCGAAAAGCATGGCACTACGGTTTATTACGCCATAGATAAAGATAAAGTCAACTCTGTATGCTGCTGCGTACGCGACGAATTTGAAGTCGAATAGCGGCGGGTTTTTTTTGCCATATATATTTAATATGTTAAATATTCGAATATATATAATGACAAAAGGAGGTGGAACCGTGGATAAAAATATCCTCGACGTCAAAATCGAAGAGAAGGACGGCGAATACATCATCCGCCTCAAGGGCGAGAAGGCCGCGTCCATAGTGGAAGGCATCCGCTGCATGTGCGGTTGCTGCGCCCCGGCGGGTGACGAAAAGAAAGCCGCCGCCAGCTGCTGCTAGCGACGGCCCGCGGTGGGGCGATAACGCCCCTTAGCGTTCGTCGTCTACGCCCGCGCTCTCGCCTTTTTCGGAAGGCGGGAGCGCCTTCTTTTTTTCCCGCACGAAGCCTAATAGGCCCAAGATAATGACATCCAGGACGCCGTAGACGATGTCGTCCACCGGCCCGGGCATGAGGTCGATGGGGCTTATTATCAATATCAGGAAGACGAAAAACAATATCCAGAGCAGAATCTTCTTCATATTTAAACGCCTTTCTCGGCGCCGGCGCCCGCTTCGCGCCGGACGGTGTCTAAAAGCTCGCGGGCGTACTTCAACGTCGTCGGCGTGGGCGGTTTGCCGCCCCCCAACATCCGGGCCAGTTCCTCGAGCCGCGCGCGGCCTTCGACTCCCGCCACCGTTATGGTCGCGCGGTCGCCGTCGACCACTTTGTCCACGAAAAACTGCGTGTCGGCCCGAGCCGCGATCTGGGCGAGGTGGGTCACGCATACGACCTGCCGCGCCGCGGCAACCTCGTGCAGCCGGTTCCCCACGGCGTGGCCTACCCGGCCGGCGATGCCGGTATCAACCTCGTCGAACACTATGGTGCCCATCCCGGCGCGGCCCGCCGACGCGGATCTGACCGCCAACATAACGCGCGACAGCTCGCCCCCCGAGGCCACCCGGGCCAGCGGCATCAGCTCCTCGCCGGGATTGGCCGCCAACTCGAAGACGACTTCCTCCGCGCCCGACGGGCCCAGCGGCGGCGCACCCTCCCGCGGCAAGGCCGCGCGCGACGGCCCGACGAAAGCGACGCGGAACGTCGCGCCCTCCATCCCCAACCCCGGCAGGTCCGCGTTCACCTGGACCGTGAGTTTTTCGGCGGCGTCGCGCCGGCGTTCCGAGAGCTCACCGGCTTGAGTTAGCGCCTCCTCGGCGGTGGCCGCCGACTCCTCCTGCGCGTCGGCCAACCGATCGTCGGCCTGCTCCAGGTCGCGCTTCTTCGCCCGCAGCTCGTCGAGATGGCTTAGGAGGCCGGCGACGTCCTTGCCGTACTTCCGCTTCAACCGCTCGAGCAGGGCCAGCCGGCCCTCGATAGCTTCCAGGTCGACGGCCTCGCCCTCTTCCCCCGAGCGAAGCGCCGCGAGCTCGCGGTTGACCTCGTCGAAAACGGCGTTTACGTCGCCGAGCTTTCCGGCGGCGCCGGCCGCGGACGGCACCACTTCGACTAAATCCGCCAGCACCTTCTCGAGCGCCGTCAGCTGCGACGAGATAGCGCCGTCGCCCTCGCTGATGAGCGCGAGCGCGGCCTCTACGTCTTCCTTTATCCGGACGGCGTGGCGCACGCGACCGCGCTTCTCGCGCAACTCCTCCTCCTCGCCCTCTGCCAGCTCGGCGCCCTCCAGCTCCTGGATCATATAAGCCAGGCCGTCCACCAGAACGCCGCGCTCGGCGCGGGATTCCTCGAGCTGCATACATTCCGCGTTGAGGTCCCTCCAGCGGGCGAACGCCTCTTCGTAGCGACGGCGGAGCTCGCCCAGGCCGCCGTAATCGTCCAGGAGTTCGGCCTGGCCCCGGCCCTTGAGCGCCGGCAGATCCGAAAACTGGCCGTGGAGTTCCACCAGCGACCCCGCCAATCCGGCCAAGCCCGCTACCGTGACAGGCCGGTTGTTGGCGTAGCAGCGGCTGCGGCCGTCGGCGCCTATCTCGCGGCGTATTATTAACTCGTCGCCGTTCGCCTCGATGCCCTCCTCCTCGAGGAGCGCGGCCGTTCGCGGGTTGCCTTCGAAGACGGCCTCCAGCCGGGCCCGCTCCGCGCCGCGGCGCACCAGCAGGCTGTCGCCGCGCCCCCCCAGCAAGAGCTCGAGCGCCGAGACGATGATGCTCTTGCCGGCGCCCGTCTCGCCCGTCAGCACGGTGAAGCCGGGGCCGAACTCCAACGCCACCCGGTCGATGAGGACGAAATCCTCGATGTAGAGCTGCTTCAGCATAAAGGCCGCCGCCGACCTATTTTATCGAACCGGCGGCCGCCGGTCAAGCGGCATAAAAAAGGCCGCGGCCTACGCCGCAGCCGGGCGGGGTTTCGGCCGGCTATTTTAACTTCATCTTCCCGGTGCCCTTGCACACGGCACATTGCACCGAGCCGTAACCGTCGCACACTATGCACGTTCGCTCGCCGGAACCGCGGCATACTTCGCAGAACATCTTGCCGTCGACGCAGTAATCGCACGGGAAGCTCCCCGCACCTTTGCACGTCGGGCACTTCACTCTATCGCCGCCGTTGTAGAGGTAACCCTTTCCGAAGCACTCGGCGCATCGTATGCGGCCGGTCCCGTTGCAGAAGGTACACGTGATCTTGCCGGTGCCGTCGCAGTAGTTACACTCCACCGCACCATTTCCGTCGCAATAGGCACACGTGACTTCGCCCGAACCGTCGCAGTACACGCACGTTATGGTATCGGGCACGGCTACTTCCGCCAGCGCGGGCGCAACGCAGGCCGCGCCACACGCCAGGGCCGACACCGTAATCCATTTAAGAACTCTATTAACCATAGGTATAATTTCGACTTTGTGCCGCACGAAGTAGTTTAATCGGCGGGCAGGCCCAGCGCCTCCTTGACCATCGCCGGTATGGCGCTCGGCGTGTCGGCCACGCCCACGCCCGCCGCGGTCAGCGCTTCCCGCTTGCCCTCCGCGGTACCGGCGCCGCCCGAGATGATGGCGCCGGCGTGGCCCATCCGCTTGCCCGGGGGCGCGGTCCGGCCGGCGATGAAGGATACCACCGGCTTCGACATCGCCGCCTTTATGTATTCCGCGGCGCGCTCCTCGTCGTCGCCGCCTATCTCGCCGATGAGGACCACCGCGCGCGTCTCCGCGTCGGCCTCGAACATCCCCAGGCAATCGATGAAGCCGGTCCCGATGACCGGGTCGCCGCCGATGCCGAGGCACGTCGACTGGCCCAGGTCCGCGCGGGTGAGCGAGTAAACCACCTCGTACGTGAGGGTCCCGGAGCGCGAGACGACGCCGACGCCGCCCGGCTCGTGGATGCGCGCCGGCATGATGCCCACCTTGGCCTTGCCCGGGCTTATTAGGCCCGGCGAGTTGGGGCCCACGAAACGCGCGCCCCTCTCCGCGGCGTGATGATATATCTTGTTCATGTCGGCGACGGGGATACCCTCGGTGATGATGACGACGAGCGCCAGGCCCGCGTCTACGGCTTCGTACACCGCGTCCGCGGCGAACGCCACCGGCACGAAGATGATAGAGGTGTTGGCGCCGGTCGCCTCCGTCGCCTCGGCCACGGCGTCGAAGACCGGGATGTCGTCGACGCTCGAGCCGCCCTTGCCGGGCGTGACGCCGGCGACGACCTTGGTGCCGTACTCTTTCATCCGCGCGGCGTGGAACGAGCCGTCCCGGCCCGTGATGCCCTGGACGATGAGCTTCGTGTTCTCGTCAACCAGGATCGACATAATAACTCCGAAGTTTAACGTAACGACCTTGAATATTTGTATGAAGATCGGTGTTGGTATCCCGGCTACGTATTGGTTACGGTGAACCGGGTTCGTACGCTCACTTCTACATAATCCTTCCAATTTTCGGGTAACGGAGCGTTTATAGAATCGTAAATATCGATTAAAGTTGCCTTAAAATAATCCAACGCCTCTTCCTTACCGGACTCTCTTAACGCTAACAACACCGACCTTTTAGGGTACCGGCATCGGATTATTCCTTCGCCGTATATCGTTACTGTAATTTGCGATGGCAACCCGGCCTCGCTTGGACTACGTCTATGGAAAGCGCCGTCGTAAATCCAATGTTCTTGGAGGACGGGAGTCGTATCCCACCTTTCTTGAAAACTACGAAAGAAACCTTCGGGCGGCCGGTATTCCATAACCCAGTCCGTAAACTGCGTTAAATAATCCAAGGCGAACTGCTCAAACTTTTCGGCTCCGTCCAGAAACTCTAAAACGTCGTCGGTCTCGAATTTCCCGTATTTATAATCGGCCTCCGTTCGCACCTTTGCAAGGCGGTTTAAAAACTGCCCCATATCCTTCGGAGCTAATCCTTCTTTAATGAAATACTGATTAAAGCCGTTTAAAACGCCTTTGTGCGTTTGGAACCTCGTACCCCTAGTGAGTAGTAGAGCCCTCAAGGAATGGAAACATGTATAATAGATATCCGAAACCGCAACCCGCAAAGCCCTTTCACCAAGGTTATATTTAGCCGAAGATAAGCGCTCCTTAGCCAATTCGATATCTTCCCCTATTTCTTTAATAATTTCATCGTTCATACGGTTACGCCCTCCTCCCATATGTTAATAAATAGACTCCGCGCTTGCCGCGCGATATAATCCGTTTCATTTATGACGTGAGGGTTTAGCAACTCCTCATACTTATCCAACATATCATACGCGAACGGGAATATGCGGTCGTCGGCCTCCTTCGCATCTATACCACGCACCACCACCAGGAGGTCGATATCCGAGTCCTCGGTATAATCCCCCCGCGCCCGCGAGCCGTAGAGTATGATGCGGACGATATGGTCGCCCAGCTCCTCGCGCGCGCGCCGGGCGAATTCCAACACCGCCCGCTGCCAATTCTCCAACGGCCCGCTCTCGTCCCAATCTAATTTGCGCATACTCCCACGCCCCGCTAAGCGCTCCCTCGAGCCGCCTCCACCGCGGCCTTGACCGCCTCGTCCATATCCGAGCCGGCCTCGATGCCCGCCTTCTTCAGAATTTCGCGCGCCTCCTCCTCGTTGGTGCCGGTAAGGCGGACGACGAGCGGAACGTCGAGCGGGTGCTTCTCGAGCGCGGCGACCAGGCCGGTGGCGACGTCGTCGCAGCGCGTGATGCCGCCGAAGATGTTCACCAGCACGGCCTTCACGCCGGGCGACGACATGATGATGTCCATCGCGGTGAGTATTTTCTCGGGGGAGCTCGAGCCGCCGACGTCGAGGAAGTTGGCCGGCTCGCCGCCGTAAAGTTTGACGAGGTCCATGGTCGTCATCGCCAGGCCGGCGCCGTTGACGATGCAGGCCACGTTGCCGGTCATGGGGACGTAGCTCAGGTCCGCGGCCTTGGCGCGCAGCTCCGTCTCGGCCAGGTCGTCGCGGCCCTCCGCCAGCCGGGCGCGGCGGAAGAGGGCGTTGTCGTCGATATTTATCTTGGCGTCGAGCGCGACGAAGCCGCCGTCCTCGGCCTCCACGAAGGGATTTATCTCGGCCAGCGAGCAGTCGTACGCCACGAAGGCCTTATAAATTCTCGAGAGAACGTCGGCCACGGCGCGAGCCTTCTTGGCGTCGCCGGTCAGCTTCTTACCGACGGCGAACGCCTGGAAGCCGTGCAGGCCGAGGTGAGGGTCGACGGTTACCTTGACGATGGCGTCCGGGTTGGTGCGCGCGACCTCCTCTATCTCGACGCCGCCCTCGCTCGAGGCCATGAGCGTCACGGCCTTGGCGGCGCGGTCGGCGACGAAGCCGAGGTAGTACTCCTTGGCGATGCGGGACGCCTCCTCCACCAGGACCTTCTTTACGGTAAGGCCCTTGATGTCCATGCCGAGGATCTGCGCCGCCGCCTCCTTGGCCTCCGCCGGCGTTTGCGCCACCTTGATGCCGCCGGCCTTGCCGCGGCCCCCCACGTGGACCTGAGCCTTGACCGCCACCGGGCCGCCGACCTCCTTCGCGACGGCCTCCGCCTCCTCGGGCGTCGACGCGACGCGGCCGCGAGGGGTCTTTATCCCAAACTCTTTGAAAATCTCCTTGGCCTGGTATTCGTGGATCTTCATAACGGAGCCCCCTTCGGCTCCCGCCGAAAGCTTAATAGTAAGTGTCGTTAACTCGGGCCGCGCTAAAATCCGCCCATGCCGCCGGTCGCCGTCACCGCCACGATAATTATCACGTACGCGACGATGCACAGCACCCAGAGGCCGAGCCCCACGATGCTGATTATGACGCAGATCTTGCCGACGCGCTTATTCTTCTCGAGCTGGCACTTCTTGAGCGCCACGATGCCCAGGATGAGCCCCAGGACCGGCGATACCACCGCCAGGATGTACAAGTAGGCAATGAACAACGGCTCGAGCAGGTCTACCAGCCGCCGCTTCTTCTCGTCCCAATCCACTTTCAGCAGCTCTTCCATAACCGGTCCTCCTGACCGACGAAAGGTTTATCCTAAACCCCGCCCGCCGCGGACGGCGAGACGAGATACGCCCACGTACCGGCGGCGAAGATAATTATTATGACGTACGCCACGACCAGGCAGGTAATTAAAACGAAGTTGACGACGGCGAGGATGATGCAGACCTTGCCGACGCGCTTGTTGGCGTCGAGCTTGCACTGCGCCGTCGCGACTATGCCGAAGACGAGCCCCCAAATGAAGGACAGAACCGAATAGAAGTAAAGGAAGGTCAGCGCTACCGGCTCGAGCAGGTCCAGCAGCCGGCGGCTCCGCTCTTCAAATTCCACGTTAGCGATATTACCGAGCGCCACTTAAAATTCACCTAACTGGACCCAGTCGACCCGCCGTAAGGGCGATAACGCAAGATGATGCCTCCGCCGGCTAGCGCGCGTCCGCCACACATCACGCTACCGTCCGCGGTTTCGACAAGGCGGCCGAGCGTCTTGCATTCCACAGTCAAATTGTCTACCCGCCACGAACCGTTTCGCGAATGTAATATTTTTGCAACCAATTGACCGCCCCGGGTAACCGACCGGTGCGCGGAGCAGACGAGCCAACCCTCGTTTTCGTTAGGAAAAAGTACGGCGCCGCCGGCACTGGTCCCGGGTAACATCTCGTATTGCCATGCGGCGCCGTCGTACAACCCGTTTACAGCGTACGACAGCCGTTTGCCCCCGGCACGGCACTTTCCGCCACCAAGCGGTTGAACGTACGAGACGGCGAAAGGACCGACCGCGGTTGCCCAATTCTTACCATCCCAATGAAAAAGGTCGTAATACGAACCCAGCGCCCACCCGTCCGAAGGGTTAGCGAAAATAACACCGTAAAACGTACCCCCGCCGAGCGATTCTTCAGAAAATACGCCGCCCTTATAATGCACGACCAAGCCGCCCGCACCGACGGCCCATCCTTCGTCCGGCGAAACCATCCATATATCCCAAAGCTCGTCAGCTGCTCGATATTTCATCTCCCACTTACCGCCCCGCCACCGGTAACATTCGCCGATTAAATTGACGGCCCACATATCGTCGGCGGCCAGCGGGTAAAAGTTGTTTAAACCAAAAGGTAGCGGGTTAAATTCCGCCGCGGCGCGCCAAGCGCCGGCGGCATAACGGAGGATATGTTGGTCAGAAGCGTTTTTATCTATAACCAACGCCCACGCTCCGCCCGCCGGGTCGACTTTCATTTCGCACACCCTGAACGTTCCCACGTCTATATCCATTTCTTCCCAATACCCCCAAGGCTCTGGCGGCGCTTCCGGTTGAGTCCCCGCCTCTTCCGAGCAAGAAACAAGAAAAAACAGCATACCGACGTACGCGATAAAATCGCGCGGGCCACGTAAAAACCTATAACCCATGTCCGTACCTCCCCTTGGGCGTTAAGACCGTTTAACCGCCAACATCCCCCATCGCCCGGAAGGCGGCGTAGTGGAAGACGTTGAGCGCCGAAAAAACCAACAGGACCGTCAAGGCCGCTACGGCCAACGTTTGCGGCCGCCGTCCCCACCGCCCCGCGCGCTCGAGGACCATCTCCCACACCACGAGCGAGAGGTTGAAGAAGATCCCGACTAACCCCGCGACGACCAGGATGGCCAACGGGTAGTAAAGCCACGGCCACGGCGCGAACACCAACGCCCCCGCCGCCGCCAGCGCCCCCAGCCAAATAGAATAGTCCCACGCGCGCCCGAAGGGCCGAAACACTTTCTTCTTAGGCCCGTCGACGATCAACTCCGGCGACAAGAGCGGGAAGGCGAAAATGGGCAGCGCGGCGCCGGCGGCCAGGCCGGTTAGGAACCTCACCGTATTCGTCGTCTCGCGCAGCCCTACGTACGAGGATATGCCGTCGACGGACATAGGCAGCAGCATCGCCGCCACGGCCAGTGAAACCCCCAGCGACGGCAGCGCGTTGACCTTGAACCCCCGGCGAACGATTAAAAAGATGTACGTGACGGCTATGCCTAAATATATGCCGGTGCAGCGGGAACACACCGGCAGGAAATCGCCGCCTACGGTGAGCGTGCGCGACGGCAGGCAGTGGCAGACCGCGTAACCGAAAAAACTTAATGCCTGGTCCAACCACGCCATCGCTTGAGCTACATCACCTTACCGCGGTAATCGGGGAAAAGTATCGGCGCCGCGAGCTCGCTCTCCAGACCGGCGCGGGCGACCTCTTCGTCCCACGCCCTCACGTGCGCAAGCGAGAGCGGCCCCAACTCCACGGTCGGCCCCTGGGCCGCCGCCGCGGCGCCGGCCCGCCGCCCGAAGACGCACACGTCGAGAAGAGAATTCCCCATCAGCCGGTTCTGGCCGTGAATGCCGCCCGCGACCTCGCCCGCGAAATATAGGCCGTCTATGTCCTTGCTCGAGGCGTCGGCGTGAATCGCGACGCCGCCGTTCTGGTAATGGAGTACGGGGTAAATGAGCATCGGCTCTCGCGAGATGTCGATGTCGTGGTTGTCGTACATGCGGAACTTACCGGGAAAGTCGCTGCGTACGGTCCCCGGGCCCATTAGGATCTCAATCATGGGCGAGTCCAGCCAGATCCCCACGCGGCCTCCCGGCGTTGTGACGCCCTTGCCCCGGCCTCCTTTCTCCGGCGGGGCGCACTCGCGTATAAGGGCGGAAGAGGCGACGTCCCGCGTCTCGAGGGGGTAGACGAACTGCTCGGCGTCGACGTTGAGGAACTGGGCGCCGGCGCCGCGGAATTTCTCCGTGATGAGAAGACCTACGATCTGCTCGGGGTATACCGATCCCGTCGGGTGGAACTGCGAGGACTCCAGGAATACCAGCTCGCAGCCGGCGTGGTAGGCCATAGCCAGGCCGTCGGCGGTGGCGCCGTAATGATTGGTAGTGGGGAAACCCATGAGGTGGAGGCGGCCGAAGCCTCCCGTCGATATTACGGTGCACCTGGCCCGTACGACGAGGTGCCGGTCGCGGTCGAGGTCGTAGAGGACCGCGCCCGCGGCCTTCCCCGCTTCGTCCTTTATTATCTCCACCGCCGGCGCGAACTCCAAAATTTTAATATGAGGGCGGCACTCCACTTCGTCGCGCAGCGTCCTCATAATCTCGGCGCCGGTAATGTCGCCGCAGGAGTGCATGCGCTTGCGGCTCGTGCCGCCGCCGTGGAGAGTGCGCATGGTGCCGTCCTCGGTCTTGTCGAACATCACGCCCAGCTTCTCGAGCCAGGCGATGACGAGCGGCGCGTCTTGCACCAGCGCCTCCACCAGCTCCGGATGGTTGGCGAAGCGGCCGCCGCCCAGTACGTCGAGGTAATGTATGACCGGCGAGTCGTTTTCCTTGTCCGCGGCCTGGATGCCGCCCTCCGCCATCATGGTGTTGGCGTCGCCCAGGCGGAGCTTGGTCGCGACGAGGACGTCGGTTACGCCGGCGTCGGACGCGGCGATGGCCACGCTGCAGCCGGCGCCGCCGCCGCCCACGATAAGCAGGTCGACGTCGTAGTCTACGCGCTCGAGGTCAACCTCGGTCGGGTCGAGGCGACTGCGCGACTCCAAAACGTCGACGAGCTCGTTGGGGTAAACCGCGCCCTTGTTGGGGCCGACGCCCAATTCGCGTTTGGCGTCGGCGCGGAAGTCGGGGTGGAAAGATTTGAGGAGGGCGTCGATCTCCTCCATCGTAAGGCGCGGGTAGTGCTCGCCGCGCTTGACGGCTTCGATGCGGTCCGCCCTGGAAGCCTCGACCGTCGCTATCAACTTCTTAAGTCCCGGGTCGTAGCCCATCGCTCGCTGCCTCCCGTCGTCCGGCCGGGGCGCCCCTAGCGGAACAACGCCCGCACGCGTCCCAACGACGCCGGCGCGACGTATATCTCGTTATTGTCGCCGATGATACCGAAGAACTCCAGGTACTTCGCTATCAGATCTTTCTTCTTATATTTCCCGTTCGCCAGCGCGCCGAATATTATGGAAGAGGTAATAGTCTTGTAATAAACCTCGCCGGCGGCGGCGTACCTCACCACGCGGGCGTTCGACTGGTTACCGGCGCGCCGTGAGCGCACCACTACCTCGCCCCCCGCGGCGTCGAATTCGTCCACGAAGCCGTCGGGCTTATCGCGGCGGTACGAGTAGTAGTCGAAGCGTACGCCGGCCCACGCGCCGATACCTTCGGCGACGTTGACGTTGCCGTTTTCCATCGGCCTGCCGTCGTCCACGAACGCCGTCCCCAGCTTTTTAAAAAACGTCGAGCTCCCGTAGCGTCGCCCTATCTCCGTGCCCTCGACGTAAAGGTTGGCGCCGTCCCGGGTGAGGTAGCTCTCCAAAATCCGGCGCTCGGCGTACGACAACCGGCCGTCGTCGGGCCAAAAGCCGCACAGGACGAAGACGGCGTCGTACTGCGCGAGGTCGTACGGCAAGACGAACTTCTGCTTTACGTCTTTCGCGCCGGCGGCCTTAAGCGCCCGCACCACGGCGTACTCGGTACCGACCGCGCCGGCGCCCTCCGGGTCGTCGAATGTGCGGCCGTTGTCGCGGTCCAAGACCAACACCGCGCCGTGCGCGGCCGCCGCGCACCAGAGCCATAACGCGGATATGAAGATGAATACTCTCACAACGTCGCCGCCGGTACGTCGAAATACAGCGCCGGCGCGAGGGCTTCGCGCCACCAGGGCGCGAGATAAACGTGAGCCAAGTACGCCGCGGCCAGCATCAATAAAGCCAAAACAGCGCCGTCCCGCAAATCGCGAACGCGGACCGGCCGCCGCAAAAGCCACGAGAGGGTAGGTTCCGCCGCGGCCAATAATATATTGACGAAGGCCAGCGCCCGAAACACTTCCCACAACGGCCACCCCAGCAAGACCACTCTCCAGGGCTCGGCCGCGCGCAAAAACAACGTGCCCAGGTAGTACGCCTGGCAATTCAACAGCGTCGCCGCGAACGCCAGGCCGCCCACGCCCGCCGTCGGCAGGCTTAAGGCCGCGAGGGCCAACGCCTCCTTCAGCCGCCACGTCCCCCACGCGCCGACGCCGGCCACGTCCGCGCCGGACCCCACCCACAGCGTCATACTTTGGGCGTACGACGCGCCGTACGCCACCGCCGCGCCGGCGTGGGCCGGGAAAAACACCGTGAAGAAAGCTATGGCGGCTACTTTGCAGAAAGACCAGAAAAGGAGCGCGAAAGCGGCCCCCTGGAAGCCGCGGTGAAGCCGCACCCAGACGTAAACGGGGAGCGCCGCGGCGACGTCCAGCGCAGGCAGCACGAACTTGTTTCCGGCCAATACGCCCACGCCCGACGTGAAGAACGCGGCCGCGCCCATATACCACAACGCGCCCGGGAGCCTTACGTTACGCCATATATTGGTGGCCGCGCTCTCAAGCCGCCGCCCAAAACCGGACCAGGTCACGTCTTTTCGCTCCCCGCGCGGGCGCCGCCGACCGGCCCCTAATATAGCAAAGCGTTACGGCAAAAGCAATACGTATAACGTAAACCTCCCAACGCCGGCCCGCCGCTCGAGCGCCGGGCGCCGCCCTAGGCCAGGACGGCATCCCGCACGAGCTTCACCGGCAGAGAGCCCACCGCCAACAGGCGGTCGTGGAAGTCGCGCAACGAGGCCTCGGGATACCGCTTGAAGTAATCGTCCCGCAGCGCCATTATCTCGCGCTTCCCGACGAGGTACGACATCGGCTGCGTGGGGGTATATATGTACCTCTTGACCTCCGCCTCCGCGTTCACGCGCTCGAGCGAAACCACGTCCACCAGGAACGCCACCGCCTCGTCGAAGGTCATGCCGCCGGTGTGGAGCGACGCGTCCAGGACGACGCGCGCCGCCCGCCACAGCATGGCCCTCTTCTGGCCCAGTATTACGCGCTCGTCGTCGTAGAAACCTTCCTCGCGCATCATCTCTTCGCAATACAGCGCCCAACCTTCGATCAACGGGTTGGAATGGAATTCCCGGCGGATCCGGTTCGTAACGCGGTTGGCCCAACACAGCTGGAGGTGGTGGCCGGGGTATCCCTCGTGCAGCGCGATGATGGGTACCTTGGCTCGGTTGTGGCCCGCGAGCTTCTGCTCGCGCTCCTCGGGCGACGCGTCGGGTTCGACCGGCGTCACGTAGAAGAAACCCTTCTGGCGAGGCTCGTACGCCGCGGCGGGCATGTACGCCCCGTACGGGATCACCGACCGCTCGAACTCCGGCGTGGGGATGACCTCCAACTCTTCTCCCTGGGGCAAGCCGCAGATACTTTTATCGATTACGAACTGCCTCGAGCGAGACATCCACTCCCGGTAGAAGTCCAAAAGCTCGTCCGCGGCGGGATGGTCCTTTTTCGACTCCTCGGCGAGCTGGGCCGGGGTCGCGCCCGGGCGTACTTTTTCGGCCAGCGCCGCTATCTCCCCCTGGACCCGGGCGAGCGATTCCCGGCCGAAGGTCAGCAGCGAGTCGGCGTCGTAGTCGAGTAGGTGGTACTCCCTAAGGAGGCGGTCGAAAGCCTCGCGTCCGGCGGCGAAATCCTCGCGCACCGGTAGCCCCCTTACGTGAGTTATGAAATCGTCGAGGGCGGCGGCGGCGCGCTCGCCCGCCTCCGCCAGGTCGGCGGCGTACTTACTCCCGGCTTGCTCCGCGGCCGCCGGAACGACCCGCGCCAGGAACGGCCCCCCTTGCGCGGCCATCTCCGCCGCCGACTCCAGGAATTTCGCGACCGGTTTCTCGAAAGCTCGCTTACCCTTTTCGCAATAGGCCGGCACTTTCTGCATACGCGCCAGCATCGCGCCGAGCCGCTCCTCGAGCGGCGCGTAGTCCCGGACGAGCATAATGAAGATCGTTTGGACGACGGTCGCCGGGACGCCGATGGGGTTGCGCCGCAATTCGTCCAGAAGCCTCAACGAAACGTCGTAATTCGCCAGCCGCGCCCGCGCCAGCGCCAGGTCGACGGCGTCTTCGCCTTCGGCCGCCCGGGCGGCTTCCTCTACCTGCGCCGAATACTCGTCGACGAACGCCTCGTACGCGGCTATTCCTTCCGGGCCGGGGTCGTCCCATTCCTCGTCGTAATCGTGAATGCCCTTAAAGGTCGCCGCCGGGGGCTGCAGCTCGTTCTCGCGGTCGAGGAGGCGGCCTATCAATTCGCTGACTTTTTCGCTCATATCTTTGGGCACCTTCCTGTTTAACTTTTTCCGCAACGCTAACATACGGAAATCGGCCGGTCAAGGTTCAAGTGCCGGCGAGGGTTCTGACGAGCCGTTCCAAAATATGTGTTGACGCGTCAACTTAAAAGTGGTAAGTTTATTTAATGGAAAAGAGTAAAGAGGTAATTCTGTTATGAAAGTGAGTAAAATAACGGCGTTGGCCGTCGTTGCGGCCCTCGCGTGGTGGTCGGCGGCGCCGGCGCTGGCGAAAGAAGAGGACGACGAAGAATCCTCCGACACCACCGAAGAAAATATTCACTACTATTACGGCCGGGGCAATAACCCATTCAGCACGTCGTCGGCCGAAGAAGCAGAAGAGGTCTTCTCCTTCGGCAAGAGCGAACAAGAGGACTTCGTCGCGCTGAAGTGGTCGCGCTTCCAGGATACGTCCGGCAAGGCCTCCCGCGACATAAAAAGAATAATCGGGGTCACCTTAATAACGACGGCGATAACGATGACCGGATGGGCGATCTTTCTAAATACCGAACGGATCAGGCCCGACAACTGGCAAAAAATATACGAGGGTACGGGCGTCGTGTTGACGACTCGGGAGCATACGGTCAACGTACCGACGGTAGTGGCCGGCGTCTGCCTCGCGGGCAGCGGCTTGTGGTTGATGCGCCTTAACTAACGGCCGGCACAAGCTCGCCCACCGGCGGTAAGAAAACCGCCGTCAAGGCCGGCGGACCGAGGAGTTAACCAGCGCCGGACTAATGAAACCGATACCGCGCGTCTTCGCCATGATACGCACGCGTTCACGGAACGGCAACGTCCCGAGCCTTCCACGAACGCGTTTTTAATACGCGGAGAAAGGGGGCTAACCGGAAAAGGGTGCGATAAATTTCGCGATACAGGCAGGCAAGACGAAAGGGGAAAGCCTTATGAAACGACATCTTAAAGGCATCAACGCCGCGATTGCCGTCCTGGCCTTGACGGCCGGCGTCGTTATTACGTCGTGCGGCACCGAAGACGCAGGCACCAACGGCCCAAGCGAAGAATACTTCCCGATCAGCGTGGGCCAAAGGTGGGTCTACGATACGTACAACCTGACGCGAGACCCCGGAATGACGAAGCCGTTTTACACACACGTATCGGTCGAAAACGTGCCGGCGGGCCCGGGAGGCGTCGTCGAGCCCATCTTCGTGACCAAGTACGCCAAGAACGCAGCGGGCGAGTGGCTGCGACTCGACCAAGCCGCCTACTGGGTCAATAAAGACATCTTCTACAAATACGATTACTTCAGCTACAAACCGCCCTACTTCAAACTACGCGGGTACAACTACATGAGCGAATACCGCGACGCGGTTATCGGCACGTACTTCTACAATACCAACGGCAAAAAGGTCCCGTTCACGCTGCTCAAGATACCGTTCAACGTAAACGATACGTGGGACGTCCTGGACAACACGAACACGAACCCCGAAACCAACCCCACGTTCTTCCGCAACGTCGACCAGAAAGATTACTTCAACCTCGCGCGCGACATGGACGGCGACGGCTTCGTCGACACCATGGACATCTCGATAATCGCGAAAGTCACCGGCAGCGCGCTGATCGATACCGAGCAGGGCAGCCTCAATTGCCACGTCGTCGAACTAACCCAAACCCTCATTTTTAACTTCACTACCTGGCCCCCAGATACGGACATTTCGAAGACAACGTACTGGGTCTCGCCATACCGCGGCGTAGCCAAAGTCCGTTGGTACGAAAATAGCGATTATCTCGACTTAATAGAAATGCGCCTAAGGACGTGGTGGTTCGTCAAGTAGCGGCCGCCGCAGAGCTCCGATAAAACGAAAGCGAGGCAATAATGAATATTAAACGTATCTTACTCGTAAGTTTCGGGGCGACGTTGGCCGCGGCCGTTGCGGCGTACGGGGTCGGCACTCACGCCACCTACGGCACCGCGGGCCTTTTCCGCACCTGGTCCGCCGACACCATAAAAGTCCCCAGCCTCGACGTAACCATGATCGCCGCCCAATACTGGAGCTACGACACGCCCGAGGGCGGCGACAATTACCTGCTGCCGTCGATGGGCTTGACGCTTTGCCCCATCAAATGGTTCGAGGTGGGCGGCCATTACCGCGCCGCGCTGCACTACCGCGAGCCCGTAGTCGAGACCAACACGTACGTGATGGGCCCGAGCGACGCGGCGCTTACCGGCAAGTTCCACGGCGTGGGCCAGGATATGTTCTGGATGTCGCTGGGCGGCCTGGTATACGTCGACCTCCCCACCGGTAAAACCGAGGACCTCACCACCGCCAAAGAGGAGGGCACCGACTTCATAGCGGACAGCCAGAACAACGTCGGCATTATGGCGCTCGCCTCCAAGGACTTCCTGGGAAAGATAATCGGCATCAACGCCAACGTCGGCTACGTCGTGCGCAGCGGCAATACCAACTACGAGACGACCAAGGGCATGTACAGCAAAATGGAACGGCCCAACTGGACTTCCTACGGCGTCGGCTTCGACATCAGGCCCATACCCATCCTGTCGCTCATCAACGAGTACAGCGGCTTCGTCAGCCAAACCTACGAGGACGGCGCAAAAAAGGATAAGAATTTCGAGATAACGCTGGGCGCGCGCACCAACGGCTACGACATGTTCCACTTCGGCCTGGGCGGCGCGTACCGCATATCCTCCGCCGGCGGCCCGGACTTCCGCGGCTACCTCCAGTCCAGCATGGACATCCCCCTCACGCCCTCCGACCGCGACAAGGACGGCATCCCCGACCACAAGGATAAGTGCCCCGACGACCCCGAGGATTACGACGGCTACATGGACACCGACGGCTGCCCCGATACCGATAACGACAACGACGGCATCCCGGACGCGGTCGACCAGTGCCCCAACGAGCCCGAGGATAAGGACGGCTTCCAGGACGAGGACGGCTGCCCCGACCTGGATAACGACAAAGACGGCATCCCGGACGTCAGCGACCAGTGCCCCAACGAGGCCGAGGACTTCAACGGCTACCAGGACGAGGACGGCTGCCCGGAGGGCGGCAAGCCGGTCGAGAAGCCCAAGGAAACCTCCTTCATCCTCGAGGGCTTGAAGTTCGAGCCTAACAGCGCCGCAATGGTTCCGGGCGCCTATACCTCTCTTGAAAAAGCCGGTAGAATAATTAAAGATTACCCGGACGTCAACGTCATCATCGAGGGCCACGCCGCTTCGACCGGCCGGCCCGACTTCGAGATGAGCCTGTCGCGCGACCGGGCGAACACGGTCAGCGACTACCTGGTACAAACTTACGGCATCGAGGCCAGCCGCATCCGCGCCGTCGGCTACGGCAGCACCAAGCCCATCGCCGACAACGCGACGCGCGACGGCCGAGCGCGCAACCGCCGCATCGAATTCAAAGTCGAGTAAAGGACGTTTGGACGTTTGGACGACGCAAAAAAAAGGAGGGCCGGCTTCCGGCCCTCCTCTCTTATCCGGGAAAATAGCTAAACCGTCATTCCCAAGAATAATTCCTCGAGCGTGAGCGCGACGTTGCTGTTGTCGCGCAGCGCCGCCGCGGCCCGGGCGAGCGCTTCCCACGCTTGCTCCGGCGTCACCAGCCGGCCGCTCTCGGCCAGGGCGCGCACCCGGCCCTCGAGCGCCTCGAGCCTAAGCGTATCAACCGCGCCACCGTGCACCGCCGCCAGCTCGTGCGTTAAGTCCGCCCACGCCGCGACCAAGGCCAGCGCCTCCTCGCGCCCCCGCGTAACCTGAGCCGCGCCCAGCGCCTCGGCCACGCCGCCCGCGGCCAGTTCCTCCATCATGCCGAGGGCGGCCTCGAGCCGCTCGAGCTGCTCCTCGTCCAACGCGGCCGCGGCGCCCTCGAGCGTGCCGTCGGCCTTCCGCGCGACGTCGGCCGCCTCCGCCGCCGGCACGCCCCGGTCGCGGACCAGCGCCTCCGCGAGGTCCTCCGCCGTCAACCGCGGGAAATGAACGTTCACGCATCGCGACACGATCGTCGGCAGGAGCTGCCGCGGGTCGTGCGAGACGAGGACGAAGACCGCCCGCCCGGGCGGCTCCTCCAGCGTCTTGAGTAAGGCGTTGGCCGGCGCGTCGCTGCGATAGGTCATCTTCTCGGGCTCCATCACCAGAAGCACCTTGCGCGGGCTCTCGCTCGGCGTCCGGCCCGCCTCCGCCAGGATCTCGCGCACCCGGTCGATGTCGAAGTGGAGCGCCGGCGCCTCGTAGCGCCGGAAGTCGGGGTGGACGTCGGCGAAGACGCGGCGGCAGGTGTTGCACACGCCGCAGCCCTCGAGCGGCTTCTCGGGGCACAGCGCCGCGGCTCCCAGCGCGTACGCCACCGCCTCCTTGCCCACGCCCCGCGGCCCGGCGAAGAGGTACGCGTGCGCCAGCCGGCCGCTCGCCAGCGCCCGCGCCAGCGCCGCCGCCACCTCCCGCTGGTACGGCAGCTCGGCCAAGGTAGCCCGTCTCGCCTTCTCCTCTTCCACGACTCCTATTCTATGAAATAATCTCCGATTCCGCAACAAAGCCTAAACGTCGTTAACCGCGAAAAACCCGCCCGCCGGCGGGTTTCGTCGTTAACGATTACGACGCGGCTCGTCATAAAACGCTCGCGAGCGCGGCCTTAACCGCCGCGAAAACCTCCCCCTCCGGAGGAGCCGCGTTGACGACGGCCACCCGCTCCGGCTCCTGGGCCGCCAGCGCCAGGAAGCCGTCGCGCACGCGGCGGTGAAACTCGACGTCGCGCGACTCGATCCGGTCCGGCGTCTCGCCCGCCAGCCGCGCGAAGCCCACCTCCGCCTCGACGTCCAGCACTATCACCAGATCGGGCCACGCGTCGCCGACCGTCGCCCGGCACAGCTCGCGCAGCTTCGCAAGGTTCTCTTCGGGCGACGTACCGCCCAGGTCAACGCCCAGGCCGTAACCCTGATAGGCCAGCGTCGAGTGCACGTAGCGGTCGAGGAGGACGAAGGTCCCCGCGGCGAGGGCCGGCGCGACCACCTCGGCCACCAGCTGCGCCCGCGCCGCCAGGTACAGGTACAATTCCGCGAGCGGCGTCATCGACGCGTTTTCGCGGCTGAGTAGGACCTCGCGGACCTGCTCGCCGACGGCGGTGCCGCCGGGCTCGCGGGCCGTGGCGACGGCGACGCCGCCTTCGCTCAGGTGCGCCGCGGCGCGCTCGAGCTGGCTCGTCTTGCCGGCGCCCTCGACGCCCTCTAAGGTTATGAGCTTTCCTCGCGGCATGTTTCCACGGCCGCCCGGGTCGCTACTTCGGGGCGGCGCCCGCGGGCTCGCGCTTCTTCCGTTTTTTGACCTTGGGGCCGCGCTTGCGCTTGGCCGCCGCCGCGCCCACGTCCGGCTTGGCCGCCTTCTCCCGGGCGCGCTCGTTGTCGGGGCCTTTGCCGGCGATGAAGTCCTCCACCATCCGGCGGCATACGTCGTCCGGGAACTGCTCGGGCGGGGACTTCATGAAGTACGACGACGGCGCGACGAGCGAGCCGGCGATGCCGCGGTCGAGGGCGAGCTTCGCGCACCGCACGGCGTCGATGACGATACCGGCGGAGTTGGGGCTGTCCCACACCTCGAGCTTGAGCTCGGCGTTGAGTGGGACGTCGCCGAAGGTCCGCCCCTCCAACCGGATAAACGCCCACTTGCGGTCGGTGAGCCAGGGGACGTAGTCGCTGGGGCCGATGTGGATGTTGTCGGCGCCGATGTCGAACGGCAGCTGCGACGACACGGCCTGCGTCTTCGAGATTTTTTTCGACTCCAGCCGCTCGCGCTCCAGCATGTTGTAGAAGTCCATGTTGCCGCCGACGTTGAGCTGGTAGGTGCGCTCGAGGCGGACGCCGCGGTCGTTGTAGAGGTTGGTGAGCACGCGGTGGACGATGGTCGAGCCCACCTGCGACTTGATGTCGTCGCCGATGACGGGCAGGCCGCGCTTCTCGAACTCCTTCCCCCAGTAGTCCTCCTGGGCGATGAAAACCGGGATGCAGTTGACGAACGCGCAGCCGGCGTCCAGCACCTTCTCAACGTACCACTTCGTCGCCATCTCGGCGCCCACCGGCAGGTACGAGACGACGACGTCGCACTTGGTCCGCTTGAGGATATCGACGATGTCGGCGGTGGGACCGGGGGCCTTCTCGATTACCTGCTTCAGGTATTTCCCGAGGCCGTCGTGCGTCATGCCGCGCTCCACCTTGACACCGAGCTTCGGCACGTCGCAGAATTTATAGGTATTGTTGGGGGAGGTATATATCGCCTCCGCCACGTCGCGGCCCACCTTGTTCTTGTCGATGTCGAAAGCCGCGACGAACTCGACATCCCTGACGTGGTAGCCGCCGAGGTTGACGTGCATCAACCCCGGCACGGTCTCGTCCTCCGGCGCGTTCTTGTAGTACTCCACGCCCTGGACGAAACTCGAGGCGCAGTTCCCCACGCCGATAATACCGACCCTTACCTTGGACATCCGATACCTCCTCTATTGCCGGCTACGGGGCCGGTCTTATTTCCGGCCGCAACCGCGCGTCGAGCGCGGGTACTCTCGCCGATACGCAATTAATTTCTTGCCGGAAAATAAGTTATACATAACGAATATTATCAGGTAAACCTTATTTACGAAATCATAATTATCCGGGGGCCGAACGAATAACATATAAAATTAGGGATGTCAATACTAATAATTACGTACGCCCGCCGCCTTAACGCGGAACTTTTCGCCCGTAAAAAATAATAAATTAAACCGGCCTGCACGGCCGGCTTTTTCAAAATCGCCGCTTTCCTCGTGGGTTTTTACGCTCTAAACCTCTTCAGCCGCAGGGCGTTGGTCACCACCGAGATCGACGACATCGCCATAGCCGCGGCGGCGATCATGGGGTTCAGCAAGCCCAGCGCGGCAAGCGGTATGGCCGCGGAGTTGTAGAAGAACGCGAAGAACAAGTTCTGTTTGATGTTGCGGAGGGTGCGGCGGCTGAGCCGGTACGCGCGGTCCACGGCGGCAAGGTCGCCCGACATTAACGCGATGTCGGCCGCCTCGAGCGCAATATCGGTACCGGTGCCGATAGCCACGCCCACGTCTGCCGCCGCCAGCGCCGGCGCGTCGTTGATGCCGTCCCCCACCATCGCGACGATTTCGCCTTTCTGCTTTAAATCTTTTAAAACCTCGAGCTTGTCCGCCGGCAGGAGACGCGCCCGCACGTCCGAGATGCCGACCTCGCCGGCGATGGCCGCGGCGGTGGCCTCGTTGTCGCCGGTCAGCATCACCGTCGCGACGCCCGCCTCGGCCAGCGCGGATACCGCCTCCCGCGCGTCCGGCTTGAGCTCGTCGGCGACGCCGATCAGCCCCAAGATGCGGCCCGCGCGAGACGCCGCCACCGCGGTAATCCCCCGCGCCTCCATCTCCGCCAGGCGGCCCTCCAGGCCGTCGAGCGAGACGTCGTTCTCGCTCATGAAGCGAATGCTCCCCACCAACACCCGCTCGCCGTCCGCCATGGCGGCGACGCCGCGCCCCGTCGCGGAGTCGAAATCGGCCACTTCCGGCAGCGCCAGGCCGCGGCCTTTGGCGGCCGCGACGACCGCGGCCGCGATGGGATGCTCGCTGAGCTGCTCGACCGCGGCGGCGTACGTCGCGAGCTCCTCTTCCGAAACCCCCTCCGCCGGCGCGTACGCCACCACCGCCGGCGCTCCCTTCGTTATGGTCCCGGTCTTGTCGAAGGCCACGACGGTGACGCGCCCCATAAGCTCCAGGCTCTCGGCGTCGCGGAACAGCACGCCCAACTCGGCGCCCTTCCCGGTGCCCACCGTGACGGCCGTCGGCGTCGCCAGCCCCAGCGCGCACGGGCACGCGATGACCAGCACCGCCACCGCGGCGATGACGGCCGGCTCGAGCGGGTGGCCCGTTACAAGCCACGCGGCGAAGGTCAAGGCCGCGACGGCGATAACCGCAGGCACGAAGACACCGGCGACCCTGTCCGCCAACTTCTGGACCGGCGCCTTGGACCCTTGCGCCTCCTCCACCATCCGGACGATCTGCGCCAGGACGGTGTCGGCGCCGACCTTGGTGGCCACTACTGTCAGCGCGCCCGTCTGGTTCACGGTCCCGCCCACGACGGCGTCGCCTACCGTCTTCCTCACCGGCATCGGCTCGCCGGTGAGCATCGACTCGTCCACGGCGGAGGTTCCATCTAAAACGTCCGCGTCTACCGGAACCCTTTCGCCGGGCTTTACGAGGAGCCGGTCGCCGACCGCTACTTCCTCCACCGGGATATCCCGCGTTTCGCCGTCCGCTATCTTATGGGCCACGGGCGGCGTAAGCTCGAGCAGCTTCTGGATGGCCGCGGAGGCGCGGCCTTTGGCGCGGTTCTCCAGCCAGCGGCCCAAGAGTATAAGCGTGATTATCATCGCCGCGGTCTCGAAATAATAGCGGCCGGATTGACCGAATAAGAGCTCGTAGGTACTGTAGACGTAAGCCGCGCTCGTGCCCATCGCGATGAGGGCGTCCATTCCCAGGATGCCGCGGCGCACGCCCCGCACCATCTTCACGTAGAATTGCCAACCGGCCCAGAACTGCACCGGCGTCGCGAGCGCGAGCATCACCCACCCGTCGTAGCGGAAGCGCAGGAACATCGCTATTACGAAGAGGGGCGCCGTAAACGCGGCCGCGAATATGAGCCTCTTCAACGCGGGGGAAAGGCGTTCCGTCGGGGTAACCGCCCGCTCCTCTTCGGCTTTGTATCCCAGGTCCCCGATAACGCTCTTGATTTCCGCGAGCGAAACGACCGACGGGACGTACTCGACGCGCGCCAGGCCGGCCGTCAAGTTCACGGCGATCGCCGCCACGCCGGGCAGGGCGCCCACGAAGTCCTCGATGTTGGCGACGCACGTGGCGCAGGTCATCTCGCCGATGCGCAGGACCGCCTTCTCGGTCGGAACGTCGTAGCCGACGCCGCGAACGGCCTTCACGACGTCGCCGAAGCGGCCGTGGCCGTCGTCGTACGTCACGGTCCCCTTCTCCGCCGCCAGGTTGACCGTGGCCTCTTTGACGAACGGCAGCGCGCGCAACGCTTTCTCGTTGGCCGCGACGCACGTCGCGCACGTCATGCCGGATATGGGGAAAGTTGCGGTCTTCATAAGGCGCTCTCAGGGATACGCATTTCTACACGCCCCGAAAGCCGTCGCCAATCGAAGATAATTATACCACAAACGCGACGTTAGCCGCAATTCACGGATTACGCGACATATTAAAAAAGGGTAGGCCGGGCCTACCCTCTTCGGAGTATTCAACCTCGTTACTCGGTCTTCGGTTCTTCCGGAGCCGGTTCCTCTGCGCGCGGGCAGGGGAACATACCCGCTTTTCCCCCGCCAAGGCCCCGCCCCTTATCCGTACCGGAGCCTTTGCCTATCCCGGCGCCGGGGCCTTCGCCGTAAGCCGCGCCGCAAGGCGGGCAAGGGCCCGAGCCGGCCGCCATACCGGCACACGGCCCGTACGCCGGCGCCGCCTTGTACTCGCTATAATTAATTATCGCCTTGGCCAAAGTACACGCCACGAGGAGAGTCGCGAATATGATAATCACGACCGCTACCACCTTGGCGAGCTTCCGCGGGCCGGCTTCGGCCTTGGCGGCCATGAACCACAAGATAAAGCCGAATACTACCGCCAAGAGCTCCAGACCTAGCGCTATTTGCCAATCGAACATATCGTCACCGCCTTTGCCTTATCTTTTTAGTAATAATAACATAAAACGGCTGAACCCGGAACTAAAAAAAGGGGCGGCCCCGACGGGCCGCCCGTAGCCGATTTTATTTATTATCAGACCGGCGCGGCGCGGCATTTCCTCCGTTTGCGGGCGGGAGGCGCCTCCTCTTCCGCCGCAGCGGCGTCGCCCCGTACCTGCGTCAAGTACCCGCCCCAGCGCCGCCACTCGTCCATACGACAGGAGTGAACCAATTGGCCCTTATAAACGGTGAGGTCCGGGCAGGCGTCGCACATGTCGACGCGGCCGTCGGGCAGGATGTCCGGCGCCTGGATGATGCCGATGCTCTGGCCGTAGACCGGCTTGTAGAAGAAGCGGAACGGATTGGAGAAGAACCGGCCGGTAAGGCTGCGGACCTTCGGGTCGAATAGGCCGGCCAGGAACACTTTCCGCCCCAAACCGCATTTCCGCGAGTAAGCGAAATAGCTGCGGTGGAAGAAGTGGTATACCGCCTGCGAGAACTCCACGGTCTTGGGGCCGACGGCGCCGTACCAACCGTCGTCGGAGCCCACCATAAAACCCATGAGCCACTTAAACGAGTCGTGACGCTCGGTCCCACCCAGGTAGGCCGCGGCGTCGTACTCCGGCACGTTATCCTTAATTATATTGTAAACGTCGTTGGACGTGATGTCGTATTGGTCCGGCCCCTCGGCCGTCGCGTAGCCGAGCTTGTCGACGTCCACCTCGACCTCTCGGCCGGCGACGGTGTAGCGGACGCCCGGCTTCACCAGCCCGCCGCGGTAGGTTATGAACGTCTGGCCCTGGACGTATTTTATGTTCTTTATGCCCCACCGCACGAGCTCCGGGAGCTGCTCGAAGTTATCCCTGCACACGGTGATGCCGAAGGAGGTCGGGATGCCGCCCACCGCGGCCATGATGTCGACATACTGGTCCCGCAGGGGCAGCAGGCCCACTTCGTCCTTGCCCTCCCACCCCCGGCGGTTCTGCATCATGTCGACGTGGAAGGCGACGCCGGCCAGGCCCAGCTTCTTGAGGGTGCGCATCCGCTCCTCGGTGACGGCCTCGCCGTTGGTCAAAAGGTACGGCTTGATTCCCTGTTTATGGATGAATTCGATGAGGTCGTCGATCTCGGGGTGGCACAGCGGCTCGCCTCCCGCGAGCGAAACGTTGTCGATATTGCGCCACTCCTTCAACAGGAGGACTTCCTCTTTGAGCCGCTCCAGCGGGAAATGGCCCTCAAGGTTTTGACGGTAACACCCTTTACAATGGATATTGCAGACGTCGGTGACTTCGAGCCACCCGATAGGGTTATCGTTTTTGGACCAGGGGAACCGGTACAGCTCCGACTTACTCAGCTCGCGCATGAGACCTCCTAGCCCGAATATCACTCGAGCCGGAACGGAATTTTACTAATAAAAACCGATATAGGCAAGGCAATTTTAACCGGCTGTCCGTCCTCGTCGCCCGTCCCGCAACGTCGCCGGAACGCATCGGCGGTCGTCGGCACGCGCTTCGCAAATAACTCTCAATCCGAAGCGCTCATATTTTTTTGTTGACGCCTCCTATCGGGTATATTAGTTTTTGTTTCCCCTCGCAGGGTAAATATTTCGCGTTAAGCGATTACCGTAAAGGATAAAACGTCGTACGCGGCAACGCGCGGCGAGTTGTGATTTCCGTAACGCGCCGTTTCGCTCGACCGAAAATAAATGAACGAGAAAAAAATCCTCGCAATTAACCCCGGTTCGACAAGCACGAAATTGGCGTTGTTCCGAGGCGAGGCCTGCGCCGCCGAGGAGAACGTGCCGGCGCCGGCGGGCGGCGGCGCGCTGTGGGACCAGCTCGAAGGCCGCCTCGTATCCGTAAACGAGTTCATAAAACAACAGGGCGACGTCGCGCTCGACGCCGTCGTAGGGCGCGGCGGCCTTATACGCCCCGTTCCCTCCGGGACCATCCTCGTCAACGACGCCATGATCGAGGACGCCCGCGCCGGGTACCAGGGCGAACATCCCAGCAACCTGGGCTGCGCGCTCGCGGACGCGGTGGCGAGGCCGCGCGGCATCCCGGCCTTCATCGTCGACCCGGTGGCGGTGGACGAGATGTCGCCGCTGGCCCGCTACTCCGGAACGCCGCTGCTGACGAGGCGGTGCCTGTCCCACGCCCTGAACATCCACGCCGCGGCCCGCAAAGCGTGCGAGCAAATCGGCAAGAAGCTCGCCGACAGCCGATGGGTGGTGGTGCACCTGGGCGGCGGCTTCTCGGTGGTCCCGCTCGACGGCGGCCGCATCGTCGACACCAACAACGCCAACGCCGAGGGGCCCTTCTCGCCCACCCGGGCCGGCGGCCTGCCGACACAGGGCTTAATAAAACTCTGCTTCTCGGGCGAATACACCCCCGCCGACCTCAAGCGCATCACGACGCGCGAGGGCGGCCTGAAAGCCTACCTCGACACCGACGACGCGCGCGAAGTCGAGAAACGCATCGCCGCCGGCGACGAGCAGGCCCGCGAAGTCTACCAGGCCATGGCCTACCAGACCGCCAAGGAGATAGGCGCGATGGCGTCCGTCCTCTCGGGCGAGCTCGACGGCGTCGTCCTGACCGGCGGCCTGGCCCACTCCGACACGTTCTGCGATTGGGTCACGGAACGGGTCGGCTTCCTGGGGCCGGTGTTCCGCTTCCCGGGCGCGTTCGAGATGGAGGCGCTGGCGCTGGGCGCGCTGCGGGTCCTGCGCGGCGAGGAGGAAGCGCTGACGTACCCGCCCGAGGCGGTCCCATAAAACGAGCTCTTTCGGTTCTTTAAACGGAGATTCGCCATGAAGCAAATGATGTTAGGCAACGAAGCGGTGGCGCGCGGCGCGTTCGAGGGCGGCGTGGCCTTCGGCTCCGGCTACCCCGGCACGCCCAGCACCGAAATTCTGGAATACCTCGCCCCGTACGAAAACGTCGTCGTCCAGTGGGCGCCCAACGAGAAGGTGGGGCTGGAGGTCGCGATGGGCGCCTCCCTGGCCGGCGTCCGCGCCCTCGTCACGATGAAGCACGTCGGCCTCAACGTCGCCGCGGACCCGTTCTTCTCCGCCTCCTATATGGGCGTCAACGGCGGCCTGGTCGTCGTCTCGGCCGACGACCCGGCGATGCACTCCAGCCAGAACGAACAGGACAACCGGTGGCTGGCCAAGGCCGCCAAGGTCGTCATGGTGGAGCCGAGCGACGCCGAGGAGGCGCGGTGGATGACGCGGGAGGCGTTCGCGCTCTCCGAGCAATTCGACACGCCGGTCTTGTTTCGCATGACGACCCGGGTGTGCCACCAGACGGCCGTCGTGAACCTGGAGGACCCGCTCGAGGCGCCCGCGCGCGGCTACAAGAAGGACATCCCCAAGTACGTACTGCTCCCCGGGCACGGTCGGCTTCGCCGGCACGAGGTGGAGAAGCGCCTCCTCGCCGCCGCCGCCTTCGGCAACGAGAGCGACCGCTGGAACCCCGTCTTCGAGGGCAGCGCCGACGTCGGCATCATCACCTCCGGCGTATCGTTCAGCTACGTTCGCGAGACGATGCCCGAAGCGAGTATCCTCAAGCTCGGCCTGACCAATCCCCTCCCCTTCGAGCGCATCAAGCGCTTCGCCGAAACGGTGAAGAAGGTGATCGTCGTCGAGGAGCTCGACCCCTATCTGGAGGAGCAGGTCCGCGCCGCCGGCGTAGACGCGACGGGGCAATCCTTGCGGCCCTACTTCGGCGAGCTCAACCTGCCGCTGCTCGAGGAGGCCCTGCTGGGCGAAGCCCGCAACAAGGTCACGGTATCGCTGGCGGACGTCGAAATTCCGCGGCGGCCACCGACGCTGTGCCCCGGGTGCGGCCACCGGCCGGTATTCAAGGTCCTCCGCGACATGCGCATCCACGTGATGGGCGACATCGGCTGCTACACGCTGGGAGCGCTGAAGCCGCTGGGCGCGATGGAGTCCTGCCTGTGCATGGGCGGCTCCGTCGGCATGGCGGAGGGGCTGGAGCGCTTCGGCGGGCCGGACCTCGAGGGCCGGGTCGTGGGCGTTATCGGCGACTCCACCTTCTTCCACTCCGGCATCGCCGGCCTCGTCGACATGGTGATGAACGGCAGCAAGGCCACGGTCCTGATCCTGGACAACGCCACCACCGCCATGACCGGCGCCCAGCCCAACCCGGGCTCCGGCGTCGACATCCGCGGCGCCCCGGCCCCCCGCCTCGACCCGGCCGACGTCTGTCGCGGCGTGGGCGTCAAGCGCGTCGTCGTCGTCGAGCCGTACGACATGGAAAACCTGGAGGAAGTGTTCGCCGAGGAGCTCGCCGCGCCCGAGGTCTCGGTGGTAATCGTGCGGGCGCCCTGCGTCCTCAACGAGGGCGTGACGTTCGCCGAGCCGGTGGAGCTCGACCTCGAGCTGTGCAACCAGTGCGGCCTGTGCATCCGCGTGGGGTGCATGGCCATCCGCGAGAAGGACGGCTACCCCGAAATCCTGGCGGACCTGTGCAACGGCTGCGGCGTGTGCGTCCAGGTCTGCTCGGAGGGAGCTTTGACCATACCGGAGAAAGTCGGCGCTTAGGCGACGTCGACGCGGCACGCTGCGAGGTATAAATGGAAAAAGACGGCATAACCAACGTTCTTTTGAGCGGCGTCGGCGGCCAGGGCATCCTGACCGCGAGCAGGCTCCTCGCGATGGCGGCGCTGCACCGCGGCTTCGACGTCAAGATGAGCGAGGTCCACGGCATGTCCCAACGCGGCGGCAACGTCGATACCCACGTGCGCATCGGCGAGGCGGTCCCGTCGCCCATGATACCCAAGGGCGGCGCGCACTTCCTGGTCTCGTTCGAGAAGCTGGAGGCGCTCCGCTACCTCGACTACCTGCGCCCCGACGGCGTCGCCTTCGTCAACCGCCTGGAGATATCGCCCCTCACCCTAGCGCTCAAGCAGCCGAACTACGTCGACGACGTCGACCGAATCCTCGACGAAAAAGCCCCCCATTTAATTTGGGTCGACGGCACCGAGATGGCGCGCGAGCTGGGCGACGTCCGCATGGTGAACGTGATAATGCTGGGCGCGCTCGCGACGCGGTTGCCGTTTCTGGAGGAGGCGGACTGGGAGGCGGCGGTGAAAGAGCGCTTCGCGAAGCCTAAAGTCCGGGAGGCCGTCGCGAACGCCTTCCGGAAAGGAGCCGAAGTATGTCCCGGCCGCTGATGACCTTTGAGGAGGTCGTCGCCGCGGCGCTGGCGAAAGGCGAGATAACGGTCGCCGTCGCCGCGGGCCACGACCCGGCGGCGCTTGAGGCGTGCGCTTTCGCCGAAGAGACAGGCCTGGGCCGCTCCATCCTGGTGGGCGAGCCGACCCTCATCGAAAAGGCGCTGGCCGCGATGCCGAAGCCGCTCGCCAAGGCCGAGGTCGTCGCCGCAGAGGGCGAGGAGGAAGCCGCGGCCAAAGCGGTCGAGCTCGTACGCGAGGGCCGGGCCCATACCGCGCTCAAGGGCAAGGTGGACACGGCGACGTTTATGAAAGCCGTACTCGACGGCGAGCGCGGCCTGCGCACCGACCGGTTGATATCCGACGAGTTCGTCTTCGAGTACCCGGACCCGGACGTCGGAACGCGGCTGGTGTGCATCACCGACGGCGGCATCATCATCGCGCCGACGCTGGAGCAGAAAAAGCAAATTGTCGAGAACGCCGTCGTGCTCTACCACGCGTTGGGCTTCGAGCGTCCCCGCGTCGCGCTGCTCTCCATGGCCGAGAAGGCGGTGGCGGGCCATCAACCGAGCGAGGACGCCGTCGCGCTGACGGAGATGAACAAGCGGGGCGAGATAACCGGCTGCGTCGTGGAGGGGCCGCTGAGCCTCGACTTGAGCATCTCGATGGAGGCGGTCCGGAAAAAGGGCTACGAGTCCGAGGTGGCGGGCCGGGCCGACGTCCTCGTCGTCCCGGAAATAATCTCGGGGAACCTGCTGGCGAAGGCGACTACGTACTTCGCGCACTACCGGCTGGCGCACGCCATGATGGGGACGGCCAGGCCGGTCCTCATCCCCAGCCGCTCCGACGCCGCGGAGGCCAAGTTCCACTCCCTCGCCCTCTGCGCGCTGGTCTGCTGATACGCTCCAATAGCCATAAAAAAGCCGCCCCCGCGAGGCGGCTTTTTCTTAACATAAGTTTTTCCAAGTGAATATCCTTAAACTTAAACCCTGACTCCCTAAAAGGACCTTTTCTATTCTACTGAGGTCTTTTTCGCCGAAATACGCTCTTTAGTATTCGATTACTCTTGATTTTCCCCACTACGCTAGTTAATATTAACCAGCAAACTGATTGCCCAAATATTAAGGGTAAATCGTTTATTCACAGGAGGAGAAGGAGCGGGTTAACATGGGTGAAAATAAAGATGAGAATGTCGCCGCGATAAGATGTAAGGTGTCTCTAGGAATGTTCGAAGATGAAAGGGCGGTGCACGTAGAGCTAATGGATGGACGCAAAGTATCAGCGTTCGTAGATAAAGACGATGTATCGGTAGAAGAAGAACCCTCGGCGGCTTCCGCGGTAACGGGCCGCGTTCGGGTAGTGGTCGTGAAAGAAAACGACAAATCGGTAATACTCGACCTACCCCAATCTACCATAACAAATGGCCCTAGGGTTGAGGTGAACAAAGAATTGTTCTATTAACCGGTTTTATACGCCGTCGATATAAGTGAGAAGTGAATATAGTACGATTACGAGGATACGAAAAGCCCTATCTCGTATTAGCGTCGGAATCTTCTCTAGGAGAGAGGTAAAATGATACTAAGTGACGGGGAAATCGAAGAAGCACTGGGGAATGGAGAAATCGTTATCGACCCACCGCCTAGTGAAGATCAATTCACAACTTCGGCCGTCGACCTCCATTTAGGCGATGAAATTTTAGAACTAAAAACCTTCGAACAATTACAAAGCGAGGAACCTGACGGCGTAATCCGTCCTATATTGATCGATCCCGGCGAAATAGATATTTACCCTTATTTACAAAAATATGCGAAGCCAGTACCGAGGGCGTCAGACGGTTCGTTCATGTTACCTCCCCATAAATTCGTTTTAGGTAAAACGCTTGAAAAAATAAAACTACCTAGGACGATAGCGGCCCGAGTAGAAGGGCGTAGTACTTTAGCGCGTTTGGGTTTAGTAGTACATTTAACAGCCCCTACTATTCACGCTGGGTTTTCAGGGCGTATTATACTAGAAATGTGTAATTTCGGTACTTATCCGCTCCAAATCCAACCGAAAAACCTTGAAATCTGCCAATTAATTTTCGAAAGATTAGGGCGCGAACCCAAGGGTCCCGTTAGGACCGTGTACGTAGACCAAGAAACTATACGTTAAAACCCATCTACGTTCGACCCAGCCGCTCGGACGCCGCGGAGGCCAAGTTCCACTCGCTCGCCCTCTGCGCGCTGGTCTGCTGATACGCTCCAATAGCCATAAAAAAGCCGCCCCTCGCGAGGCGGCTTTCTTTTTCGGATATTAAAGGTTACGTAATCTCCAACACGTCGGCGAAGCCGGGGATGTCCAGGAAGCCGTGGCCCGAGACGTTGACGGCGATGCACTTCTCCTCGCCGCTCTCCTTGCAGCGCAGCGCCTCGTCGATGGCGTACGCGATGGCGTAGGCCGACTCCGGCGCCGGTAAAAAG
>JAUWLW010000042.1 GCA_030613505.1 Candidatus Zixiibacteriota bacterium | reverse complement strand
CCACGACGCGAGGACTTCGCCCAGGTAGGCGTGCGCGGCCGCTGCCCCCAGCGCCGTCAACGCCGCGAGCGCTATAACCTTTTTCATTATCTAACCCCCGGAGAAAATAAAAAGCGCCCCGGCCTGAGGCCGCCGAGGCGCCACGTCGCGTATCGCGTTGTCGAATTTCTCAATCCTTGCACCGGCTCCCCCCTGGTTGCCGTTTACAGTTTAAACCCCCGCGGCGTATTTGTCAAACCTAAAACGGCGCGTTAGTCGGCTCGCGCCCCGGCCCGGTCCCGCCGCAGCCGGAACGAGAAGTGGTCCACGACGTTCTCGCGCAGTAGCTGCCAGAATCCCTTGTCGAGGTACGAGCGGATGGCGACGTAGCACTCGTCGCATTCATTACCGGCGGTAAACTCTTCGGCCATTTTGCGTTGGTCCAGGTACTTGCAGAAGTGCATCGAGCACGGCTGGAGGTAGCCGTCGGCGGTGACGACGAGGAAGCGGAGGCCCGCGGTGCAGCCCGGCGTCCCGCCGTTCTCGAAATATTCGTACGTTTCTTTGAGCGTGGTGCAGGAGTTGACGATGCGGCCTTGCGGGTCGTCCCCCTTGCGTTCGATCACGGCGCCGAACTGTCGCCGCAGCTCGGCCAGCTCTTCCGGCTCGGTTATCATATACGACGTGTCGCCGGTGCGCCGCGGCGAGTACGCGCTGAAGGATACGTTGACGCCCCACGCTGACGCCAGGTCGACTATGTCGTTTATATGTTTATAGTTCTCGCGCGTGACGGCGGTGTTGAGGACGATGTCGTCGAAGCCGAGCGCGGCCAGCCGCGGCAGCAGCTCGTCGAGGTGGGCGAACAGGCCCGGGTGGCGGCGGAAGTCGTCGTGCCGTTCGTCCGGGAAGTCGAGCGAGACCGAGAACTGGTCCGCGCCGGCCTCGCGCAGCGCCAGGTACTTCTCCTCCGTCAAGAGCGAGGCGTTGGTGACGAAGACGGTATACGGCAGGCCGCCGAAGCGCTGGGCCGCGCGTACGCACTCTATTATGTCTTCGCGCAGCAGCGGCTCGCCCCCCGAGATCTGGATGCCCCCCGGGTGCAGGACCTTCGTCCAGCGGCGGATGTCGTCGGGGCCGACGCGGTCCGGCTCGGCCGCCGGGCCGCCGTGGTCGCAGTGCCGGCAGTTGCAGTTGCAGGAGTTCGTCACCTCGAACGAGACGGCGAGCGGCCGGCGCGCGAACCAGTTGACCGCGCACTGGCCTATGACCAGACAGGATTCTACGAAGGGCGTTCTCTTCATCTCTATTTCACCTTGTAGGACCGTAGTAATGAACCGGCGTATTATAACAAAAACGCGCCGCCTAAATCAACCGCGGCGGTTTTCCGCCCCGGCGCCGCTTACGAAAAACCAGCCTCGAGGGGCTGGATATACTCGACGCGTTGGGCGCTTGTTCACTTTTTCGGCGGCAGCCAATCGACGACGAAGACGCTCTCCAGCGCGGCCAGATTCTCCGCCGGCGCTACCTCCACCTCGGCGAACATGGAGTCGAAAGGCCGCTCGACGGCGCGGACGTACCCGATAATCAGGCCCGGCGGGAACAGGCGGCTCGTGCCGGCCGTGACGACCAGGTCGCCCACCTTGAGCTCGGTGGTTCGCGGCAGGTACTCCAACCGGCCGCGGCCTTCGGCGTCGGCGTAGTACACGCCCGTCGTCCCGGTGGGCGCGTGCGTCGCGGCGACGCGGACCCGCTCGCTGGTGATGAGCTCCACCTCGGCCGCCGTCGCCGTCACTCGCGCGACCCGGCCCACCAGCCCTTCGGCCCCTATTACCGGCATCCCCGGGGCGACGCCGTCGCGGCGGCCCGCGCCCACCGCCGTCGTCTCGAGCCAGCTCTCGGCGCGGCGCTCGAGGACGGGCGCGTACGTCAACTCGTACGGCATCTCGACGGCGAAGCCGAGCAGCGCGCGCAACGCGTCGTTCTCGCGCCGGTACCGTTCGGCGCGACCCAGCAATATGGAGCGGCGCGCGAGCCGCTCCGCCATCTCGGCCCGCGTTTCCTCGCCGCGCTCGAGCTCCTTCACGTACGACGAGAGCGTGTACGCCGGCGCCTTGGCCCGGACGAGTAGCGCCCGCGCCTCGAAGCGGCCCGTAAGGTCGAGTGCGACCAGGCAGGCCGCGACGCCCGAAAGCAACAACGTCGTAATAATTTTCGCGCTGAAGAGCGTCCGCATCGTTATCGCGTGGCGGTTATCGTTGCCCAGTAGCCGCGGGCGGTCAGTTCCGCGGCCGCGGCCTTCGCTTTTTCGCCGTCGGTCGCCGGCGCCGCGAACGCGCCGCCCGAGCCGCTTAGCCGTGCGCCGTCGACGCCGAGCTCGGCCAGCGCATCCTTAAGTTCTTCCAAAAACGGGAAGGCGCGCAGCGCCGGGCGCTCCAGCGAGTTTTCGCCCGCCGGCCACCACGCCGTCGGCGGCCCGTCGAGGCGAGCCAGCACTTCCCAGAGGGCGTCGGCGTTCGGCGCGTATTCGTCCGCCGTGAGCGTTTTATAGACGCGCGTGGTTTGGACGCTGCGGCGCGGCGCGGCCAGCAGGAGAGGAACGCCGGCGGGGCCCGGTACGGGCGTGACGAAGTCCCCTCGCCCCGTCGCGAATCCCCAGCCGGAGCGGAGGAAGAACGGCACGTCGCTGCCCAGCCGGCGGGCGAGGTGCCACAGCGCGTCGTCGCTCAGCGGCCGGCCGAAGTGCTCGTTCAGGGCTTGGAGCGCGGCCGCGGCGTCGCTCGAGCCGCCGCCCAGGCCGGCGCCGACCGGTACGTTCTTGGCCAAATGGACGTCGACGCGGGCGTCGACGTTCGCCGCGGCCAGGAACGCCAGCGCCGCCTGGCCGGCCAGGTTGCGCTCGCCCGTCGGGACGCCGGCGCCGTCGCAGCTCACGTTGACGCCGCGGCCGGCCTTGACCGTAATCGTCAGCGCGTCGGCCAGCTCGAGCGGCGCCATGACGGTGGCGACGTCGTGGTAGCCGTCCGCTCGCCGCCCCGCGACCAACAGGCACACGTTGACCTTGGCGGGCGCGTCGACTTCGAATTTAGTTTCGTTCATCTTCGACGTCATACGCGGAAGGAACGGGCCACCTCTCCAGAACCTCGACACCTTCCGGGGGCGTCGTCGAAAACGCCTCCTCCTGTATGTCGACGTTAGCTTCGAATTTTTTGACGGATATTTCCACTATGGCGTCGCTCGTTTTTACGGTTACCGCGAACGGCGCGGCGACGTCGCCGCGGTCGCGCCAATCGCCGTACGTGACGTCTACCGCCGCGGCGTCTTTTTCGTAAATCCTAAAAGCGACCGGGCGGCGCGGGTTGCCGGCCAACGTCAGCTGCTGGAGGCGCGAACCCCCCGCCTCGAGCCACGTCAACGTGAGGGTATCGCTGTCTTCCACGGCTTTAATTTCCAGGTCGGCCGCGGCCACCTCCTCCGCGTATAGCGGCGGCCGCCCCGTCAGCAAGTCCAGGCTATCGGAGAGGCTGCCGCCCGCGCCGGCCGCTAGGGCGGGGATGCCGCGCGCGTCGTCGGAGCCGACGACGGCGATTTCGTCGAGCGGGTAGAAGGCCAGCAGCTCGCCCCCGGCGGCGGTGACGACCAGCGCCGTTCCCGTCAGCGGCGTCGACATCTCCAAACGCCCTCGGTCGGGCAGCTCGCGGGCGAAGGCGGCGTTGAAGGAGCCCTCGACGTCGCCGTAGGCGCGTAGCGTCGCCGTCCCGCGATAACTTGCGAGGGAGCCGCGTCCGCTTTCAATTCCTTCCAACAATAGGGCCGCGGCCGACGGCTCGGTTTTCGAAGGCGCCGGCGGTTGGGCTTGCGCGGCCGCCGTTATTATCGCGAGGAAGGCCGCCGCTACAAGGGCCGCCGACGCGCCGCGAACTTTTATAAGCGGAAAGCGTCTCATCAGCTATAGGTATTCGATGTCGACGATGCCTATCCGGACCTCGACCAGCGCGAGGCTCGCGCGCCCCGTGACCCAGCCGCCGAGCTCGCCCGGGCAGATTACGAGGGATTCGCCTTGTTCGACGCGGACGCGGTGGTCGTGGCCGAAGACGATGAGGTCGTAGCCGGCGCCGGCCGCGGCCTCGCGCGCCACCCGCGGTTTGTGCGTTATTAGCATCGAAAGGCCGTTGAAGGTGAAGCGGTGGGGGTCGGGGTCTATCTCGCCTATGTCGGCGTACGCCTTTTTGAGGGCGGCGCGGTCGCCGTCGTTGTTGCCGAAGACGCCGCGCAAGGGCGCGTTGAGTTCGCTAAACGGTTCCGCGGTGAACGGCGCCACGTAGTCGCCGCAGTGTAAAACCAGGTCGGCGCCCCACTCGTTGATGACGGTGACGGCCAACCGTATCTTGTGCAGGTTGTCGTGCGAGTCCGCTATGACGGCGACGCGGTCCATACGCCAATATGATACTAACGGCGTCGGCGTTAGTCAATAGCGGCGAACGGCGCGGCCGGGGCGCGTAGGGCCGAATCAACTTGCGGGAGCGCAGGCCGTGTGTTAGTATTTCGGCAATCAAATCATCGCACGCGGAGGCGGCTTTGGGCGCTTTTTCGAACGTTAAACGTTTCTTCTCCTCGGTGACTCCCGACATGGCGATGGACCTCGGCACCGCGAACACGTTGGTGTACGTCCGCGGCCGGGGCATCGTGATAAACGAACCCTCGGTGGTGGCGCTCGACCGGGCGAAGCGTGAAGTGCTCGCCGTGGGGCACGAGGCCAAGGAGATGTTGGGGAAGACCCCCGGGTCGATCCTGGCGATACGGCCCATGAAGGACGGCGTCATCGCCGATTTCCGCCTGGCCGAGGAGATGATAAAGTACTTCATCCGCGAGGCGCGCGGCAAGCGGGGCGTCTTCCGGCCGCGGGTGGCGATATGCGTCCCGACCGGCATAACCGACGTCGAGCGGCGCGCGGTGCGGGACTCGGCGCTCCACGCCGGCACGCGGGAGGTCATCCTGGTGGAGGAGCCCATCTCCGCGGCCATAGGCGTCGGCCTCCCCATCCACGAGCCCCGCGGCAGCATGGTAGTGGACGTGGGCGGCGGCACGACCGAGGTGGCGGTCCTGGCGCTGGAGGGCATCGTGACCAGCACCTCCATCCGCGTCGCCGGAGACGAGATCGACGAGGCGATAGATAATTATTTAAAGAAGGCTTACAACTTGCTGGTGGGTGAACTGACCGCCGAGAAGATAAAGAAGACCATATGTTCGGCGTACCCGCTCGAGCGCGAGGAGACCATGGCCGTTAAAGGCCGCGACCTCGTCGCCGGTATCCCCAAGACGCTGACCGTTTCCTCCCGCGAGATGCGCGACGCCATCCGCGAGCCGTTGGGCCAGATCATCGGCGCCGTCCGCGACACGCTCGAGCAGACGCCGCCCGAGTTGGCCTCCGACATCATAGACGACGGCGTCGTGCTCTGCGGGGGAGGTTCGCTTTTACGGGGCCTCGACCTGGTTTTAAATAAGGAGACCAACCTGACGATTCGGATCGCTGAAAACCCCCTGACGTGCATCGTCCTCGGGACCGGCAAGGTTCTGGAGGACCCGAAGAAGTACGAGAAAGTCATCATCCGGGAGGTCTGAGGGCCGCGGCACGCCTCGGCGCGAGAAACCCGCCCTCTCTCGAGAGCGGGTTTTTTAGTTTCTGGGGCGTGTCGGTTTTCACTCCAGGGCGCGCGATATACGCTCGAGTAGTTCTCTCTTACCGAACGGTTTGGTAATGTAGTCGGCGGCGCCTTGCTGCAGCGCGAACATTATGTCGTGGATCTCGCCCTTGGCGGTGAGTAGGACGACCTGGACGGCCTCGGTCTCGGGGTTGGACCGCAACAACCTCAATACCTCCCAACCGTCGACCGTGGGCATCATCAGGTCGAGCAGGACCAGGTCGGGGCGGAAGGAGTAGACTTTCTCGAGGCATTCGTCGCCGTTGGCGGCGGTGTCGACGGCGTAGCCCGCCTGCTCGAGCGTGAAGGACACGACGTGCCGGACGCTCTCCTCGTCGTCAACTACGAGAATTTTCCTATTCAAAGCCTTTTTCCTCCGGTGCGCCGCTCGGTTCGTCTTCTCTCGCGTATTCCAGTATCCGTCCGGGGTCGCCGGGGAAGAACCGCTCTATTTCCAAAGCAGGCTTCGGCTTCGCCAGGAGGTAACCCTGGCCGAACTCGACGCCCGCCTCCATGAGGGTTGTTAGTTCGCCCTCCGTCTCGATGCCTTCCGCGATAACGCGGGCGTTGACGCGGCTCCCCAGCTCCTGAACCGTCGCCAGGAGCTCTTGCTTGACGCGGTCGCGGTCGATGTCCCGCACCAGCGCTATGTCGAACTTGAGGAAGTCGGGTTTAAGGCGGGCGATGGTGTTCAGGCTGGCGTACCCGGCGCCGGCGTCGTCCACCGCGATGCCGATGCCGTAATCGCGAAGGCGGTTGAGGGTGGCCTCAAAGAGAGCGAGGTTCCCGATGGCGGAACGTTCGGTTATCTCCAGTACGACCCGGTGGGGCGATATGCCGCCGCTCTGGAAGAGGTGAAACAGCGCGTCGTCCCGGGTGCCGAGATCCTCGATGGTGCGGGGGTCGGTGTTGAGGAAGAGCCGGCTGTCGCCGAGCCAGCGCTGGGCGTCGGTGAAAGCGCGCCGACGGCAAACGCGGTCGAGCTGCGTCGACAGGTTGGCCTCCGCCGCCAGCGCGAAGAGCATCTCGGCGTTCGCGATGCCGGTGCCGTCCGCGGCGGTGGATAGGGCTTCGAAGCCGAAGATGCCGAGCTCGCCCAGGGTCAAAATGGGCTGGTAGAGGACGTCCACTTCTTCGCGTACGATGATACGCTGAAGCGTTTCTTTTTGGTGGCGGGTTTCGGTTTCCGCGGCCGATATCGCCGCCCGGCGCGTCCCGTCGACCGCGGCCAGGACCAAGCGCTCGGGCCGGGTGAAGAGGTTGTGGATGATCCGCGAGGTCGCGGTCAGGAAGTTCACCTGATGATGGCCGCGCAGGATGTCGGCGTTGCGTTCCGACTCTAGGTATTTGATGAGCTGCGTCTTGAGGGTCTCGAGCCGGTCCGGCGCTACCTCTTCCGGCCTGTCGGCCGCGGAGGGCTTAACGAACAAAAGGAACTCGGTGGATTGGACGTCGCGCACGACGACGACGTCGTCCGGGTTGAGAAATGTCCGGTGGAATTTGGCCAGGACGGTTCCCACGTCGGCGACGAACTCGTCCAGACATTGCCAGCCGTAGAGCGCCTCGAGGTCGTCGGCCCGCGGGATGGTCAGGTAGATCAGGCCCACGGCGCCGTACTCCTCGAGCGCGGCGCGTACGGCCGCCATCTTCGCCGGCAGCGTCGGTAGCGAGCTTATCTTGTCCGACAACAGCGTCTGCAGGCGGAGCCACAGGGTCCGGCTGCTGGGCTGCTTCTCGGGTATAAATTTCTCGTCTTCAACCACGGCATGCGCAGTAGTAGGCGGCTAACGAACCACCCTGAAATCAATATAATAGCGGCTTCGGTCGGTGTCAACCGAAAACGCGGGCTGCCGTAAAAGTTACTTTTCGGGAAGCGGGGACTTAGCGCCGGCGCGCTTCCTGCGGCCGTGTCAACGAATTGTGTAGTAGCGGGGGCTTCGGCCCCATGTCCGTTGTAAGGCCGCCTCGGCGCGGCCTTTATTTTGGGGGTGGAGCGGCGTTAAGGTTTTTATTTGCTTTTGGGTAAGCCGTGTATTATAATTTATATTCGTCTGTGAGAATAATCCAAGAAGGAAGGTTGAGTACGATATGAAGATATTAAAATACATAGCCGTCGCGGCGATGCTCGCGGCCGTCGCCGGGAGCCCGGCCGCCGCGCGTAAGTTAGCCGTACTGGACTTCCCGGTTTACGGCCAGGCGAGCGCTGAAAGCGGCGTCGACGTCGCCGACAACGTCCGCCTTATGTTCTTGGGCGTAGAGGGGTACGAATTGGAGAGTTACCGGCGCACGAATAACGCCGCCACCGCGGCGCGGGACGCCGGCCTCGACCTTACCGCCATGAACGATATCGTACGGTTGGGTAAGGCTTTGGGCGACGACGAGGTCGTCACGGGCCGCGTTGCGTACGACGGCGAGCTGTATACGGTCCAGATTTGGGTAAACGACGTCGAGAAGAAAACCTTGAAAGGGTCGGCCGACGCCCAGAGCCGCGACTTGCGCCGGTTGACGGAAGACTTGATAAAAAGGATGAGCGGGGCCGAGCAATTCGGCGTCCTTTTCCCGGACGAGGTGCGCGACCTTCCGCGGCCCACGGAGAAGGAAACCCGCCTGGCGCTGTCCCTCATCGCCACCGAAGAGGAGCTCGCCCTTTTCGACGTCCTCTCGCCCCGCGGCAAGAGCATGATGCTGGACAAGGTTTGGGTGCGGCGGGACCCGGACCCGAACACTCCCGAGAACGAGTACGAGGACGAGTTCTGGCGGCGCGTAACGTACGTCCAGGACCACTATGCGACGCCCATCCGCGACGGCCTGCGGACCGACCGCGGCAAGGTTTACGTCGCCTTCGGCCCGCCCGACGAGATCGAGGACCGCGCCGGGGGCGTGGCGTCGCTGGCGGGCTTCGAGCGGTCTACGTGGTCCACGAAACCTTATTACGCTTGGAAGTACTATAACGCCGGGCTGGTAGGCCGGCGGATGCTCTTCGTCTTCGTCGACGACGTGGGCGACGGCGAGTACAACGTCTTCGCCTCCACCGAGCCGGGGTTCGGCCGGCACATCGCCTCCTTCGCCGAATTCGACATGAACCGGCTGGCGATCGACGAAGAGGATGTGGAAGATACCCGCGAGACCACGTTCTGGGATTCGCCGGGCCGTTTCGAAGGTAAGTAAGCGCGCGAGGCAAACCAAGAACCCATTCCCATACGCGGAGGTTTCGAGAGAATGAAGCTCTTTATCGACACCGCTAATTTGGACGCCATAAAGCGCGTCGCGGACCTGGGCTTGCTCGATGGCGTCACCACCAACCCCACGCTCGTGTCGCGCGAGAAGATGCCCGCCGACAAACTCTACGACGAGATCGCGAAGATATGCTCGGGCCCCATAAACGTCGAGGCCGTGAGCCAGGACGCCGACGGCATCGTGGCCGAAGCGCGCGACTTCCACAAGCGCGCCCCCAACTTCGTCGCCAAGGTGCCTTGTTTCGAAGAGGGTTTAAAAGCGGTGCGACGGCTTGCCGACGAGGGCATTACCACCAACGTAACGCTCGTCTTCTCGCCGGCGCAGGCTATCCTGGTGGCCAAGGCGGGCGCCGGGTACTGCAGTCCGTTCATCGGGCGCCTCGACGACATAAGCCACGAAGGTATGGACCTCATCGAGGACATCGTCATGATCTACGAGAACTACGACTACGATACCGAGGTCGTCGTCGCCAGCGTCCGCCATCCGCTCCACGTCGTCGAGGCCGCGCGCATCGGCGCAGACATTGTCACCGTCCCGCCGGCGGTCATCGACAAGCTGGTGAAGCACCCGCTCACCGACGCCGGGATGAAGAAGTTCCTAGACGACTACGCGAAGATACCGAAAGGTTAAGGCGCCCGACGACGTCGGGCCGCGGCAAGGAGGGAAGATGCTCGAGTTCAGGTTCAATTTCATAGATATCTTCCGCGCCCCCCGACTCGCGCTGAGCGCCAAGAAGATATGGACCCAGCTGCGGGCGTTGGCGCTGGGCCTTATCCTGTATAACGCCTTCGCATACCTGGCGGTTGCGGTCTCGGGCGCGGACGCCTACCGCATATGGAGCTCGTACTACCTCTTCCCGCCGCTGGCGCTCGCGTTCGGCGCTATCCCCTTGAACGCCGGCGGCGTAATCCTATGGGCTTTGGGGGCGCTGGCCTTTTTCGTCGTCGTCTTCCTCGGCATGGCGGCGGTGGCGAAGATCACCATCGAGCAGCTGCGGGGCAACGACTTCTACTCCCGGCGGGAGGCGGGCCAATACGTGCGGCGCCACTGGCGGGCCGTCATCTTCACGCCGTTGGCGATCCTCGTCTCGTTGGCGGTACTCTTCGGCGGTGGTTTGCTCGTCGGCCTCGTCGGCAAGATCCCCTGGTTCGGCGACGTCGTCGCGTCGCTGTCGCTGGTGCCGCTTTACCTCGGCGCGCTGCTGTTCGTCTTCCTGGCTCTGGTTTTCGCCATATCGTTCTGCCTTACGCCGGCGATAGTGGCCACCACCGGCGACGACACCTTCGAGGCGTCGTTTGAGCTCTTCTCAACGTTGTCGGGTCAGCCGTGGCGGCTGGTGGTATACGACGTTTTGTTGTGGGCGCCGGCGACGGCCGCGGCCGCGGCGTTCGCGTTCTTCTCGGCGGCGGCGCTTAAGGTAGCGTATGCGGTTTTGTACATACCGATGGGGCCCAAGTTCGCCGTAGCCTTCGACGCCGCGTGGCGCGTATTACCCAGCTGGCTGCGGGGCGTGTACCCGGGCGCCTGTCCCCCCTTGGCGTGGCTCTCGGCGTCGGGCGTCCGCTCCTTCTTCGTCTCGTCCGAGGTCATGCTACCGCTGCCGTGGCCGCAGGCTATATCCGCGACGCTCATGTCGCTCGGCCTGCTCGTCATATTGGGCGTCGTTTGTTCCTATATTTTGAACGTGAATACCGTGGGCCAGACGATAATTTACACCATCCTGCGCAAGAAGAAGGACGACGAGAACCTGCTCGAAATGTACGACGACGAGCTCGAGCAGGCGATGCTCACCTTGGAGAAGGAGAAAGAAACGCCGGCCGAAGGCGAAGCGGCGGAGGAGGCCGGTGAGGCGGACGATTAAGACGGACGGCGCGCCGGCGGCCATAGGGCCGTACGTCCAGGCCGTAGCCGCCGGTCCTTTCTTATTCACCGCCGGCCAGATCGCGCTCGAGCCCGCGACGGGCGAGCTGGTCGGCGCCGACGCCGCGGCGCAAACGCGCCAAGTTATGGCCAATCTAACGGCCGTGTTGCAGGCCGCGGGCGCTTCCTGGGAGAACGTCGTACGAACGGAGATTTACCTCGTCGATCTGGCCGACTTCGCCGCCGTCAACGACGCGTACGCCGAGTTTGTGGGCGAGGAGCCGCCCGCCCGGGTTACGGTCCAGGTCGCGGCACTACCCAAGGGCGCGCTGGTCGAGATAGCCGCGGTGGCGCACGTCGGCGGGGAGTAGCTTTCCTATGTGGCGGTCGGTCATTATCATAATATGCGCGGCGTTGTTGGCGTTCGCGTGCGAGGACGAGCCGGTGGAGGGGCCGGAGTGGTTCTACATAACGGCCGAGGGCAGCGGCCTCCCCGGCAACAAGGTCTACGACATATACGCGGGTCCGGATGGGACGTGGTTCGCCACCGACGGCGGCCTCGCGTTCAACCGCGGCTCGGATTGGGTGGTATACGATTATTGGGGAGGGATGCCGGCGAACGAAATTTTCGGCCTCGCGGTATGTCCGAACGACGACGTGTGGGTCGCTACGTTCCTGGGTGCGGCCCGGCTCCGCGGCGAGGAGATTAAGAAATTCACCACCGGCGACGGCTTGCCGTCCAATTGGCTCTACGACGTCGCGTTCGACGGCGAGAAAGTGTGGTTCGCTACCAACCGCGGCCTGGCCCGCTTCGACGACCCCGGCTTTACCGTCATCGACTGCACTTCGGGCCTGCCGGGCGACGACGTGCGCGACGTGTGCGCCGTGGGCGTGGACCGGTTATGGGTAGCCTGCTTCGGCGGCGCCGCGTTCTACGACCGCGGTAAGATAACGGAGTACACCGCGATCGGCGCCGGCCTGCCGTCGGACGTCGTCTACGCCGTGGCCGCCCGGGGCGACGACGCCTGGGTCGGCACCGACCGGGGCCTCGCCCTCCTCAGGAAAGGGAAAGTCGTCAAGACGTACACCAGCGCGAACTCGGCGTTGCGGGCCGACATTATAAACGACCTCGGCTACGGCGCCGACGGCGAGCTGTGGGTCGCGACGGCGGGCGGCGGCGCTTCGCGGAGCGTCGGCCCGGGCTTCGAGACCTTCGGTACGACCCGCGGCCTGTTATCCGACTACGTCCTTTGCGTCTTCGGCGATAAGCTGGGGTACGTTTGGCTCGGGACGCTCGACAGCGGCGTCAGCAGGTATTACGACTGAGAACAATTATGCCGAATAAAAAAGCCGCCTTTAGAGGCGGTTATTTTTTTAGCTTTTCAATTGAAGAACATTAAGGCGGACGTTCGAAATTAAATAAACTAGAATGTAGAATGGCTAAAGGGTGTAGTAATTCGTTGCCGACGCGAGAGTGGGATTGGGGCGGAGTGATTTCTTTAAAGTCTTTATAGGCGGTCCGGATAATCCTATTGACCGAGCTAATATGAAGGGGCATTTCGAACCGTTTAACATCCGATAACATTAAAGCGTTTATCGCTTCTAAACCATCACAATACGAGAAGAAAGTATTCCTATCGCAGCCTAGTTCGGTGCCGAACTCGTACCAGATATCTATCGGCTTTCCCGTTATAACTTTTTCGATTTTAACTTCCCCGACGAACTCGTGGTAGGGATGGGTCGCATATAGTATAGCTATGGCGCCTTCCCATTTATTACTAAAACGCCTTCTCAACTCGATCTTTTTTTCGCCAGTTATTATTTTCGTAACGAAATTAGGTTTAATACTGAGGATAAGCTCCGCCGCTTCCGTATTTTTGTTAATAGAAAATTCAGCGAATAATAATGGTATATCTAACAAAACGCGTTGTAAAGCATTCCCGTAACTACCCGTACAGAATAACTCGTCGTCCCCGCGGCGATATTGAATTTTAAATTTACCTGCGAAGGTAAACCCGTATCTCTCTAAAAAGGCCTTTTCCGAACCCCATATGCTGGCCGGTACGCTGAAGTGGATTATTTCCGATTTTTTAAACTCGAGGACGGATAACGCCATTAACAACTTACCAATTCCTTTTTTCTGATATTTTGGTTTTATACGAAGGCTGCATAATTTACCGTCCTCGCCCTTCCTTACCACCGAAGCCCCTACGGCGCTACCCTCGTGATAGATGAGAACCCCGCCCCGCTCTTTCTCACGCAATCCCGGTTTTACCTTTTTCTCGAACCATAGGTCTATGCCCGGGTAATTGTCGTCACACTCTTCGATTATGTTTTTGAATTCTTTTAATTGTTCGAGGTCCGGGTCGATATCGGAGGCCCCAAATCGTGCCACCGTTACTTTACGCCGGAAATCCAATTTGCCTTCTTCGTTTTTCATTCCGGCCAATCCTTAAAGACTTTAGAGAGTTTTAATTCTTGTTTACCGTAGTCCTTACTATCTTCTTCATTTTCCTTCGACATCCGGTAATAACGGATATTGGCGAGCGTATCGCCATGGCGAAGTAAAGCGTCAACGTTATGTGAGCGTACTTCGAATATAAGGGGTGTCCCTCTCGGTTTCCCGTTAACGTCTATATTCCCGGCACCGAAGTAGGGATGTACGAAACCTGCGTAATGGATTCGTATTTCTCCAAGTTCCTCTGTTATTGCCCTACAATAAACTGCAACGTCAGGAGGTAGGGAGAAGCGTTCCTTGGACCGGAGAATATAAAATTTTTCTTGTTCGATAGCAATAAATTTTTCCCCTTCCTTATTCTGCGCTTCGATCGGTTCCCAATACTTTTTTGGGTCATATTTATTTGTATCGTCCCCCGGCCTATAATCTTTGGTTAAATCTATAGGTGGCCTATCGCTCCCGTTTTCTTGCGGTAATGCCCTAAATCCTACAGTATTCCCCGGTAATGTTGGGTCGGACTTAAGATTAACTGATAAGGTGGACAACTTTTCGAGTTTTACGCCGGACCCGTCCGATTCTAAAACGTAGTTATTCTCCGATAAAAAAGTACACTCTTCAACCCCGTTCATTTCATTAATATCGAAATCGCAACATGAGACCCTCAATTGGCTCATGGCCGTACCTTCTTTTACAATTATCGGGAAAGTAAGTGGCGTTATTTCTAAGAATATATCACTTGAGCTTTTACTTTTAATTGTATCGTATTCGTGGTGGGCTTTCGGTATGACCCTAGTGAGGACGTCTAACCTGCCTATGGTACTTTTTCCCGTCGCTTTTGCCGAAAAGTACGTATCGTAGAAATTAATCGACTCCTTAATTTTAAATATATAGGTTTTGCCTTTATGTAAAACTTCTTCATCACTCGCTTTTTTTGGGGTCCCGAATTTATTGCAAATTTCGTTTATGATGCTTTTATTCTCCGTAAACGGTTTAACGCATCCTTCCATTTCCCAAAAGTTACGACTTAAATGTAGGTCAAATGAAGATTCCCCGACGTCAGCTTCAGTTAGGTCGTGGATTCGCCCTTCTTCGCCTAGCTTTATTAATTGGTCCCTATTCAGTATGCCCGGCCTAAACCCGTAGTTGTTAACCATATTTACCTCCCGGTTATCCCTTTATAATATAGGCTTAATAAAATCACAATATCTTTCTTACCGATATACCCCGGCGAATTAGTTAAAAGCGCTTAGTTTATTCCCGCCAGCTCGCGGCGCAGGCGGCGGGCCCGGGCGGCGCGCTCCGCGGGCGACGGTTTCGCGTCGACCAGGAAGTGGAGTACCGGGTTCGGTTCCGCGGCGGCAAGGTTGGCGCGCGCCTCCTCGTAGTAAAGCGTTACCGCGGCGATGGGCTTCCGCGTGAGCCGAACGACCTCTTCGTCCGCCTCGAGCCAAAGGTGCCGGTTCCATACGTTGCATAAAACGAGGGCCGCCGCCCACAACGCGACGAGGACCGCCGCGAACGGTAAAAGGCCGGCGGGCGGGTCGGCATCGCCCCCCAGGCGACGGGTCAGCGCGCGGCCGAAGGCGTCCGCGGCTATGAGCGACGCCATGAAAAAGATCAGCGCCGCGGCGCCGAGGAAGCTGTTTCGCGTCGCCTCCGCCCGGGTGACCGCGGCCGCCAGGAAGACCTCGGCCTCGTACCGGCCGCGCGACTCCGCGCCGGCGGACACGACGACGACGCGGCGCGCGGGGGGCGACGCCGCGGCTATAATCTCATCTGCGGGGGGGCGCCGCTCGACGGCGACCTTGTACGGCGGCATCTGGTATTGCGCCGACAGGTACTGGACCCGCTCGAGCAGAAAACCGCCCGTGGGGGACGACGGCTCGGCCGCGGGCGGGAGCGGGAGAAGGAACGCCCAAAATACCGCCGCCACGACAACCGCGAAGGTCGCCGCGATCCACCACGTCCGCGACCATATGGCCCGGGCGGCGCCGACGGTCAGCGCGAAGGCTCCCGCCGCCACGCCGTAGCAAAGCGGCTTGATTAGGATGACGGCGGCCGAGGGCTCGCCGCCCGCGGCGCGCAAAAAGCCGCCCCGTACGGCGGCCACCAGTAAGAGCGGGACCGCCACCGCCGCCCCTACCACGCCGGCCATGATTAACGTAGTGGCGAAGGTGCGCCCCCGGCCCAGCCGGGCCAGGCGGCCGCCCGCCCCCGAGAAGTGCAACGCCGCGAGCACGGCGATTATCAACAGCGCCGCAGCTACGGCCGAGATTTGGCGCGCCGTCGTGTAGCGGCCGGCCGCGGCGAAGCGCGGGTCCGTGAGGGCCTCTTTTTCCGGCTCGGGCAACTTGGGGCCGAGCTCGTAGATGAGGCCCCGCTGGCCCATAGGGACCGTTTCGGCCCCCTCGCCTTGCGCGAAAACGGCGATAAGCGAAACGGCCAGAAAAGCGGCGATGATAGCTAGCCGGGTCATTGTCACGAAGGATAGCATAAAGGGCGGCGGCCGGTCAAAGGGTATCGAAACGCCTCTAAAAAAACCCCGCCGCGTGGCGGGGTCTTATGGGCGATGGGGGACTCGGGCCTACGACCTCCCGGTTGTAAGGCGGTTCATCCGCCGCGGCCTCCTCAGGGCGAAACCGACCCGGGGCGGTCGGCGCCGAGCTTGGGAAAGAAGAACTGCTTACGGTCGTTTATGAAGTAACTCGAGACCGGGACCTTGACCAGGTTACGCCAGAGGAGGGCGGGTTTCGACAGACTAAGGCCGGGCCACAGGAGCCGAGTGAATATCTTGGCGTAGATGGCGGCGCGGTTGTTGAGCAGGTTTACTACGGAAGTCAAAAGGGTTTGCATCTCCGCGGCCGAGATGTGGGGGTTGTTCCATACCAGGTGCTTCGAATTATAATGGGCGTACGTCGGGTCGAAGGTGCCGTATTCGGCCTCCAATCGGTCCCACAACGGCGTCTGCGGGTAGGGGGTGAGGACGCACACGCCGCTCGAGTCGAAACCTAATTCATTGAGGAGCTGCGCGTCGCGGAGCGTCTCCTCCGCGTTCATGCCCTCGTAACCAATGAGGTAGTAGGCGAAGCGGAACATGCCCGGCTTTTCCGCGGTGCGCCGCGCGAACGCCGCAACCTCTTCGACGCTTTGCTTTTTATTGATCGACTCGAGGGCCTTTTGGGACATGGACTCTACGCCGACGAGCGTAATGCGCAGGCCGCGTTCGTACCATTCGTCGAGGTTGTGCAGGAAGAGCGACGCGCGGGATTGGGCCAGCCAGTGGAAGTTATAACGGCTGAGGAGTTGGGTCACGCTGTCGGTGAACCGCTTATCCGCGCCGAAGATTTCATCCATGACGAAGATATATTTAATGCCGATCTTTCGGTAATAACGCAGGACGCGCTCGATGCTTTCGTAGTTGATCGAGAAGCGCCGCTTGTCGAACGCCGGCGTCTGGCAGAAGGTACACTTGTACGGGCAGCCGCGCTGGGTGTAAAGCAAACCCGCGGAAAAGTGCCGTATGTTCCCGGGGCGCAGCGATACGTGCACCATCATCGCCGGATGTTCGATGTCTTCGTCGGGGACGCTGTGGCCGAAAAACCGCGCGATGGAGTCCTCCGCGGGGCCGACGAATGTCCGGTCCACCATACTCGGGACCTTGTCGTCCAGCACGCCGAAGTTGCCGGCCCACGTTTCGTCCACGCCTTGCCGCCGCGCCTCCTCGGCCATACTCTCTATTTCGGCGATGTCGCGTTGGTAGGCGCTGAAGCCGACAATATCCCAGCCTTCTTTCAGCTTCGCGACGTACTCGTGCCACAGCGGATACTCGAGTATCTCGACCTCGGGGACGTTTTGTTTGATGAAGCGCAGGCCCGGGCTGAGCCGGCACGGCGAGCTCAACTTGGGGAGGCCCCGCGTGGCGCCCCCCAGGAAGTCCAGGTAGTCGCCGCGGGAGCGTCGGTACGAGGTGCATAGAAGGACGCGGGGGTTGGTGGACGTGGCTTTCATCGGGTTCCTTTTTTATGCCGCGCGATTTTTACGCGGCGAGTTTGCACGCGCCCTTTTGGTGCGACCGGGGGTAGGTATCGGCCTGACGTTAGCGCGGGTATAATAAACGATTATCCGCGGCGACGGCGGGCGGTTAAGTTGCGGCGCCCTTTGGATATGAGCGAAGCGAACGCGCACCGCCGTCCGCTTGTTCTAATTTTATAGTATACGGCAAGGTCTTTGTCAAGCTTTTTCCCGGCCCGCGCCGAAATGCGGCCCGGCCCGGTCGCTAATTAAAAAGGGCCCTCCCGGGCCCTTTTTATTCCCGTTCGTCCGCGAGGCCGGCGAGAATGGAGTTCATTATATACATTACCAAAATGGTTGAGGTTGAGATATTTTATGCTTGACTAAAACTCCGCGTTATATAATATTGGCTCTGGGAGAAGGTATACGTAACCGGGCGGAATAATTTCTAGGGGTGAGGTATGCCTGGGTCGGGAGAAATAAGTTTGGTATGGCACGGCGCCTCGCGCGCCGCGCGTTACGAAATACTACCCAGGTTCGGCTAAAGGCCGGCCTGGGTTTTCTATTTAGTCTTAACCTAACGCGGCTCTTTGGAGAGCGCTCCTTATAAAGCAGGAGGTCGAACGATGAAAAGGGTTTTAGTTATCGTAGCGGTTACGGCGGTCGCCGCCGCGGCCTGCGGCAGCTGGGTGTACGAAGGCATGTGGTACGGCGGACTCCATTATCCGAGAGGCGTAGCCGTTACGCCGAACGGTAACGTTTACGTCGTCGATTCAGAAAACCACCGCGTCCAATACTTCACCGCCACGGGTTCCTCCCTCGGTAAGTGGGGTTCTTTAGGCACGGGTAACAGCCAGTTCTTTCGTCCGAGGGGCGTAACCGTTGGGCCGAACGGAAACATTTATGTCGCCGACCAAAATAACAACCGCATCCAATACTTTACCTCGAGCGGCTCCTTCCTTGGCAAGTGGGGCAAGCTCGGCTCCGGGGACGGCGAGTTTAATTATCCTGGCGGCGTAGCCGTCGCGCGGCGCGGCCGCGTTTACGTCGCCGACTCCCTTAACGACCGCGTTCAATACTTCACCTCGACGGGTTCCTTCCGCGGCAAGTGGGGTACGACCGGAACGGGCGACGGCCAATTCGATTATCCCCGTGATTTAGGCGTTGCGCCTAACGGCAACGTTTATGTAGCTGATACTCATAACTACCGTATACAATACTTCTCCGGCGCTGGGTCCTTCCTCGGCAAGTGGGGCTCACGTGGGGCCGGTGCCGGCCAATTCTACGACCCTCATGGGATAGCTTTCCGGCCGAACGGCAACGTTAACGTGGTCGATACCCAGAATTACCGCGTCCAATACTTCACCGCCACGGGTTCCTTCCTCGGTATGTGGCGTTCGGGGTTCAACCTGCCTGTTGATGTCGGTATCTCGCCGACGGGTGCCCGCGCGTACGTCAGCGACTGTTATAACAACCGCATCCAATACTTCCGCTGGATAGGGGACGCCGTTTTCCCCGAATCGCTCGGGAAGGTTAAGGCGCTTTTTAGGTAGGGAGATTTATGGCAGAAATATGGCAGAAAATATCCTGTAATAAAAAAGGGCCCTCGCGGGCCCTTGATTATTTTGGGCGATGGGGGACTTGAACCTCCGACCTCCTGCTTGTAAGGCAGGCGCTCTAGCCAACTGAGCTAATCGCCCGTACAGTGTAAAAAACTTTAAGGCGTTATTTTCCTATCGTCCGATACCCGCCGGCGCAACAGGCCGAAGTGGATGTCGAGTAGCGTATCCAACTCGTCGGTTTCCGAGTTTCCTTCGCCGCAACCCGGCGGCTTACAATATACCGCGTACGGGGAAGCGGCCAGCATGTGTAGAAAGGCCTCGGTGAAACCGCCGCCGTAGTATACTACGGCCCCCGGTATCGGCATAGCTTTAATGTCTTCCAAAGCGAAGTATAATTTCTCCTCCGCGGTACCGCTCACCATTTGCACTTTACACTCCAACCCGAAAGATTTCCCGGTATTATTATCGAGGATTAATACGTCTAGCTTCCTCTTCTTCCCAACGATGGACGTGCCTAATCCGACTTCGGTAAAAACTTCAAGGCCGTCTTCCGCGTAACGCCGGGCTAAATATTTAGCTGTAGCGTCCCGGTATTCGTTAGCTTTCATTATTCGCCCTGCTCCCCTTCGGCGTTAAGCATACTATATTTGTATTTTTTTAATTTTTCCCCCGCCTCGGGTTTCCTGAATATAAACAGGTGTTCGTGTAATATTAGTAAAAAGTTGTACTTGGCGGATAGTTTGGACCACAACGTTTCGGTTTGGGTGTTCCATTGCGCTTTAATAATATCTTCTTTGAGGATAAAACCGGTTTTTAGGAATTGGCCCATGACGCGGTAGGCGATAGGTACGTAGTGCTTATTTATCCGCGTATCGCCGATTAGAATTGCGCAGTATTTCCCGGGTTTTAAGACCCGGTACGCCTCGTCGGCGACGCCACCTATTTGTTCGACGAAGGTTTCGATTTTGTTCAGTTTAGATAGATCGCCGGCGTTTTCGGGCGCGTTATTTTTTGAATATTTAATTATGTTGGCGTACGGAGGGTGGGTCGCTATCAAGTCTATCGCTTCGTCTCCGACGAAATTCAGGTCCCGCGCGTCACCCTTGTAAATATCGATTTGGATATCGCGGATTTGTTCGTCATCCGAATCCCGCATAAACTTGAGGCGATCGAGCGTTACCATCAGGGCGTCCTTGTTTATGTCCACGCCTACGCCTTTTCGCCCCGTAAGCACGCATTCGACAAGCGTAGTACCTCCCCCCACCATCATATCCAAAACGGTATCGCCGGGTTCGCTGTAGCGTTCGATGATGTTACGGGCGATTTGAGGGGCCCAGTTGCCGCGGAAATTCGCCTTATGGGTCGCCCAATTACCTCTTTTAGGGAAGCTCCAGACCGTTGACGTTTCTAACTTGAATTCCTCGGGTTGTAATTTTTTCTTACGGCGGGCGCCGTCCAATTTGATTTTTTTGTCTTCGATAACGACGCAATCGTTTTTTTCCAAAAAGGCGTCGAGGTCTTCAAATGTTACCGGCTTGGCTGAGGTTTTTTGGGTCATTATTCTTTAGCACGTGGATACTATGCTCCACCAAACCAAATATACCATCGCCGGTTTTACGTGTCAACGTTTTCCGTTTCAACGTTAAAGCCTTCAAAGTACCGGCGTTTGTTGCGGAGAGTACGAGGCCGTGGTAAAATATACCCGTGCGCTCTCTATTTCGCATCGCGGCCCTAATTTTTATTTTGGCCGGCGCGGCCTCCGCCGGTTGGCGGCCTATGCCGCGCCTCGCCCTCGTCCACGACGACGCCGGCGCCGACTCCCTTTATAATTACTTCGCCGCGGCGCCGGCCTTCGTCTTCCGCCACGGCGGCGACACGTACCAGGCGCCGGTCCTGGCCGACGCCATCGGCAACGAAACCGTTAAGCGCTTCTTCGAGGCTTATAAGAAATACCTCGACGGCCGCGGCGGCCTGAAACAGCTCGTCGCCGTGGGCGGCGTGGCCCCGGCCGACGTCGAGTATACCCGGAAATATTTCGGCTTGGGCGAAGAGGGCGTCCGGGAGATAATCGGGCCGCCGCCCCGCGTCGCTTGCGAGCTCTCGCGCGATTGGCTCGAGAGCGAGTACGTCGTCGTCGCGCCGTACGTCGCGAAGCCGACGGTCCGCGACGTCGAGAGCGCCGCCAACGCCGCCTCCGTCGCCGCTTACCTGAACGCGCCGCTCTTCTACGCCGAGCCGTCGGGCTTTTCCCTCGAGACGTTGAAATTTATCGGATACCTCGCGCCATCGAAAGCGGTCGTGGTCGAGATAGGCGACGCGTTGCCGCCCTCGGTCAACGCCGCGCTCGCCGCTCGCGGCGTCGGCGTCGTCGCCGACCTAAAGACGGAGCGCGACGTCGTCACCTACGTCAACGACCTCACGGACCCGGCGCCGCCGGTACTGTGTTGTTTCCGGGGCCGGCGGATGGCGGCGCCGGCGGCGCTGGCCGCGGCGCGCTACGGCGGCTTCGTCCTGGAAATCCCCGCGGATATAACGGCGTTGAGCTCCAGCGCGTGGGAATTGGAACGGGCGCACGTCCCCGAGAGCCGCGAGAAGCTGCTCGAGCCGTACGTATTTCCGGCGTCGGTGCTCGCCGGCGAGCAGGCCGTAGCGGACCGGTTTTACGGTTGGCTCGAGGCCTTGGGCGGTACGGACCCTCGCCAGCTCGAGTACGTCCTGACCTTCGCGCCCGCGTTCGGCGAGGGGAGCCTTTCTTACGCCTTCGACCGCGCGATAATAGGTGACACGGAGACCCCGGACGAGCGCGGCGCCGCGCCGGGCCGCTTCGTCAATCCGCCGGCGGAGAGCCTCGCGTCCGTAAATATGACATCCGCCTACCGTGCCCTCATATTCGCCAACCCGAGGCCGGGGCACGTCACGTTCTGCGGCGTCTCGTACATGGCCCACAACGTCGTTACGTGCCCGGATACGTTCAAGGACAATTACGGCAAACTTCACAAAGTCAACGAAGTATTAGGATGCCGCGGCGGCGGCTTCGACGACCCGGGCGTATTTATGGATTTCCGCGAGGGGGGTTACGAGGCCGTCGTCCACGACGGCCGCCGGGCGGGAGAAGGCCCCCCGCATCCGTTCGTCCCCGACGAGGACCTCTTCGGTTTCCAGAAGGACGTAAATCTCGGGACGGCTTTCTTCTACTGCTCGAGCCACGGCTCGAAGGACTGTATATATCCGTTCGACCAGGACACCGGCGTCGCGCAGAACGTTCCCTGGGGTAAACGAGACTGGCCCGGCGGGTCGTCCGGTTTCGTGAACTTCGACGGCGAGTCGTTCTCCTACAATCGCTGGGACGAGATGCCGAACACGAGCCCGGGTCTCGTCGCGGCGTTCAACGCGTGTTCGCTCGGCGCCGGCGAGATGAACGCGGTCGTGATGCGGCACCTGGGCGCGGCGTCCATTTCGTCGTACACGCCGGTGGGGGCGCCGTCGTCCGGTTGGTTCTGGATATCGTACGTCAACCGCCTCCTAAAGCGCCGATATACCTTGGGCGAGGCGCTCTGCTTTGCCACGGCCCAAGTATCCGAGATATTCCCCGCTCACCGCATCCGCGGCGATTCGCTGATAAGGTACGTCCTGGTGGGCGACCCGTTAATGCCATTTTACAGGCCGGCGTGGCGGCCCCCCACTCCTGCGTCGCCGGGCCGCGACTACGGCGGCCATAACCCGGGCGGGTCGGGGCCGCTGGCGCGCGAATTCGGGGCCCGGGCCGGCGAACGACGCGTAACGCTCTCCTGGCGCGCGGCTACGAATAGGGAAGTAGTCGGTTGGAATTTATACCGGGCGAAAGGGCCGGCCGCGGCCGAGGCCGTGGGCGGCGGCTCGAGCGGCCCGGTCAAAGTGAACGACGACCTTATCGCGGGCGAGTCTCCTTTCACTTTCGTGGATACGCCGCTCGAGAACGGCGACGATTATTACTACTGGCTCGAG
>JAUWLW010000064.1 GCA_030613505.1 Candidatus Zixiibacteriota bacterium | reverse complement strand
GTAGATTATAACAGGTGTTTATACGGTAGGCAAGGCCCGGGGGATAAAGTAGCGGCCGACCTTTAGCTCGAGCCGCCTTCGCGCCCACGTTAAAAACATAATAAAGAAGCGGCGGGTATTAAACCCGTCGCTTCCTATCCGACAGGAATGTCGGATGCACTTCCTTTACGCCGCCTGCGTCGCCGCGACGGCGATGACGTCGACGATGTCGTCCACCTCGGCGCCGCGGCTCAGGTCGTTCATGGGCTTGGCGAGCCCTTGCGTAATGGGCCCCACGGCGCGGGCGCCGCCCAGCCGCTCCACCAATTTATACGCGATGTTACCGGCGTGCAGCGTCGGGAAGATGAGGCAGTTGGCCCGCCCGGCGACCGGGCTGCCGGGGGCTTTCTTCTCGCCGACTTCCAGCACGAGGGCCGCGTCGGCTTGCAGCTCGCCGTCGACGACGACGTCGGCGGCTTTCTCCCTCACGAGGTCGGTCGCGCGTTGGACTTTACGGACCGTGGCGTGTTCCGCCGAGCCCTTGGTGCTGAAGGAGAGCATCGCGACGCGCGCGGGCGTGCCGGCGAGCCGTTCGAACGAGCGCGCCGTCGCGACGGCGATTTCCGCCAGCTGGTCGGCGCTGGGGCACGCGATCAGGGCGCAGTCGGCGAAGAAGAGGGCGCCGTCCTCGCCGAACTCTTTCTTGTCGGTCGCCATGATGAAGAATGTGGACAGGGTGGTAATGCCGGGGGCGAGGCCGACGAGGTAGAGAGCCGCGCGCATCACGTCGGCCGTCGCCGTCGCGGCTCCCGCGACGACCGCGTCCACCTCGCCCGCCCGCAGCAGATACGCGCCGGCGTAAACCGGCTTCCCCCCGGCCTCGTACGCCTCCTCGACGGTAATGCCGGCGCGCTCCCGCACCTCGAAATAGGCGCCCGCGGCCTTCTTGCGGACCTCGTGTTCGGTGGGGTCCACCAACGTGAACAGGCCGAGGTCCACGGCCGCCTTTTTCGCCGCGGCCTCCGCGGCGGCGCGGTCGGGCGTGAGCAGCGTAACTTCCCGGGCGTAGCCGAGCTCGAGGGCCCGGGCGCCGGCGGCGACGATGCGCTCGTCGCCTCCCTCCGGCAGGCAAAGGCGGACGGGGTTCTCGCGGCCTTTATTCCGTATGCGCGTAAAAAAATCCGCGGGGCAACCTCCCGGGTTTCGGGTTGTCGGCTGGAATTTTTTGGGGCGGAGTTAGCGCCGGCCCCCGTCGGCGTCGCGACTAAAGGACGTTGGCGCCGGCGGGCAGGTCGCCGTCCAGCGCCAGGACTTTGACGACGTCGTGGTGCTCGGCCGCGAGGAGCATGCCGCGGGACTCCGCGCCGCGGATCGTCGCCGGTTCCATGTTCTTTACGACGATAATCTTCTTGCCCACCAGGTCCTCGGGTTCGTACCAGGGCGCGATGCCGGCGACGACGGGGCGCTCCTCGCCGCCCACGTCCACCGTCATCTTGAGCAGCTTGTCGGCGCCCTCGACCCGCTCGCAGGTCTTGACCTCGGCCACGACCATGCCCAGCTTCTTAACGTCGTCCATATTTACGTGTTCTTCGCTCATATCTTCCTCCGTCGGTACGGTTTCTTTCTCCTCTTCGGGAACCGCCGCCGCCGGCTCGAGGCCGGCGCTTTTTTCAAGAGCTCGCAATTGAGCGGCGACTTTGCCGTCGTCGATTTTTTCTATTAAAATTTTAACGTCGCCCAGCGGCGCTCCCTCGGGGACGGCGGCGGTCTTGGCCTCTTCCCAGCTCAGCGCCCGCTCCATGCCGAGCATGCGGCGTATCTCGGCCGTGGCTACGGGCGTGAAGGGGTCGAACGCCGTCGAGAGCGTCGCGGCCACCCGGCAGCTGACGTTCAATATCGTCTCCGCGCGGCCCCGGTCGCGCTCGCGCCACGCCCACGGCTCCTCGTCGTTGTAATATTTATTGGCGGCCCGCGCGATCTCGAGAGCCGCGGCCAGCGCGGCGCGCATCTCGAAGTTCTCGACGTGCGCCGCTTCGGCGTCGAGTTGGCGACCCGCGAGCTTGAGCAGTTCTTCGTCCCGGGCCTGCAGCGCGCCCGCGCGCGGGACCTCGTTGCCGAGGTAATTCTTGACGAAAGCGAGCGCCCGGTTGACGAAGTTGCCGAAGATGTCGGCCAGCTCCGAGTTCACCCTCGTCGCCATCTCGGCGAACGAGAAGTCGGCGTCGCGCGTCTCCGGGGCGTTGGCCGTGAGGTAATAGCGGAGCGCGTCCACTTGGAAGTCGGCCAGCGCGTCGTCGACCCACACCGCCCAGTTGCGGCTGGTCGATATCTTCCGGCCCTCGAGGTTGAGGAACTCGTTGGCCGGGATCTGGAACGGCAGCACGAAGCCGTCCGGCTGGCCCATAAGCATCGCGGGCCACACGAGGGCGTGGAAGACGATGTTGTCCTTGCCTATGAAGTGGACCAGTTTGGTGTCGGCGTCGAGCCAGTAATCCTTCCAGCGGTCCGGCTGGCCGCGCTTCCGGGCCCATTCGATGGTGGACGTTATGTAACCGATGGGGGCGTCGAACCAAACGTAGAGGACCTTGCCCCGCGCCTCCGGGAGCGGCACCGGTACCCCCCAGTTGATGTCGCGGGTGATGGCGCGGTCGGCCAGGCCCTCGTCGAGCCAGCTCAGGCAGAACTTCCGCACGTTGTCGCGCCAGTGGGTATTGCCGGCCAGCCACTCGCGGAGGCGGTCGGCGAACTTGGGCAGCTCGAGGTACCAGTGCGTCGTCTTCCGCACGACCGGCACGCCGTCGCACACCTTGCACCGCGGCTCGCCCAACTCCATCGCGGCTAGCCATCGGCCGCAATTCTCGCACTGGTCGCCCCGGGCGCCGCCGGCGCCGCAGTGGGGGCAAGTCCCCTCCACGTAGCGGTCGGGCAGGAAGCGTTTGCAGTTCTCGCAGAAGAGCTGCTCCGTCTCGAGCGGCTTGACGTATCCGCCCTCGTACAGGTTGGTGAAGAACCGCTGCGACAGCGGGTAATGGGTCTCGCGGAGCGTGGTGCGGCCGTAGTTGTCGAAGGTGAAGCGGAGGGCGTCGAAGGTTTTGACCAAGCCGGCGTGGAAGCGGTCGACGAGCCGCTGGGGCGTCACGCCTTCCTTTTCGGCGCGCACCGTTATGGGTACGCCGTGCTCGTCGGAGCCGCAGATATAGATGACGTCTTTGCCGGCCAGCCGCAGGTAGCGGACGTACGAGTCCGCCGGCATGTACGCGCCGGCGAGTTGGCCTACGTGCAGCGGGCCGTTGGCGTACGGTAACGCGCTGGTTACAAGATACCTTTCGGGCATTGTTTACTCCGCAGCGTGGCGCGAAGTTTAACACAGGAGCCCTTCGCCGGTCAAACGGTAAAAAAGGCCGGCCCGTGGCCGGCCTTCGCCCGTGGGGTAAGGCTTTAATAATACAAGGCCTTCACGCGGCCCAGGCTCGTGGGCGTAACGCCGAACTCGGCGTAGCCGATGCGGACGATTACGCGCAGCATGAGGTTGCGGTAAGGATAGGGGTTCTTGCCGGCAAGAGGCACCCAGCGTTTTTCGGGCTCCTTTTGCCAGCTGCGCGCCAGGAACGTGGGATTGGAATCGCAAAAGTAGGGGTCGCAGTTGGGGTAGTCGTAAAATTGCTCGACCGCGGCCACGAATCTCGTAGTTTCCAAATAGTAATTTACCCAAAAGGTTTTAAAGCCTTCGCCGCCGCCCGGCTTGACGAACCGGCCTTCCGCGCCCGCCGGCCACAACTTGGCGCCGGGGACGCCGCCCGCGAGGCCGAAGAGCGCTATGCGGAAGCCGTCGTAGCCGCTGTTGGGCCAGTGGGGCGACGTGAAGTACTTCATCTCGCGAACGACGTTGTGCTTCGTCTTCAACGTCGAGATGTCGAAGTCGTTGCCGACCCAGAAGCCGGCGCCGGTATACCAGGCCAGCTGCAAGGCTTTCGAGCCGTTATCGTAACCCAGCTCGTACGGGCCGCCGTCGCCGGCGGCCGCGGCCGCTACCAGGATACAACTTATCGCAAAAGCTGTTAGCCTCTTCACCGCCGCACCTCCCCGTTTGGGGTGCTCTTGCTGCTCGCGCGACTATTATAGCGATACCCTTTAAAGGTATCAAATAAAGATGCTGTGGCCCCGGAAAAAAAAGGGCGCCAATCGGCTCCCTTTGGCGCTAACGTTCACGTCCTCGCTAATAGTACAAGGCTTTTACTCGGCCCACGGTGGCGGGCGCGACGCCGGGATTGTGGTCGTCGTCCACGATTACCCGCAGCATCAGGTTGTAATAGCCCGTTTTATTCGACAGCGGGTGCCAGTTGCCCTGGTAATAACCCCACGAGTGCTTGCGGAAGGTCGCGTTGTCGTCGACGAGGTGCGGGTCGCAGTTGGGGTAATCGTAGAACTGTTCCACGGCGGCGACGAACTTCCGGACGCCCGGGGGCAGAGACCAATTCACGCCGAATTCCTGCCAGCCGTACGCCGACGTTGAACCTTTGACGTACTTGCCCCGGCCGCCGGCGGGCCACATCATCGAGCCCGGGACGCCGCCGGCGAAGGAGTAGACGGCGAGGTAGAACCCGTCCCACGAGCCGTTGGGCCAGGTGGGGGTGGAGTAGAGGCGGACTTTTTGGATGTAGGGGTAGGTCTTGACGGTGGAGATGTCGAAGTCGTTGCCGACCCATGTGCCGGCGCCGGAGCGCCAGGCGATAAGCCACGACGGCTTGCCGGAATCCCACTGCAGCTCGACCGTGCCGTCGCGACCCCGGGGCGCGGCTGCCGCGGGGCCCGCGGCGGCGCGCTCGACGACGTGGTCGGCAGCGCCGGCGACGGTTATCGTTAAGGCCGCGGCCGCGATCGCGGCAACCTCGCGCAACTTAAGCACCCGTCATTATAACGGCGCGGGAACGGAGTGTCAATCGCAAAAGCGGACGCAAGAAAAGGGAGCCGGTTAGGCTCCCTTAAATGACGCATCGAAGCGTTCCGCTAGTAGTAGAGCGCCTTTACGCGGCCGATACTCGACGGCGACACGGCAGGGTTCTGGTCGTTGTCGACTATCATGCGTATCATAACGTTGCGATACGGCAAGACGTTATCTTGCGAAAACGGCGCCCATTGTCCACTGAGGTACTGCCACGAGTGGCCCATAAAGGTGGGGTTGTTGTCGAGCATGAACGGGTCGGCGTTGGGATAATTGTAGAATTGCTCCCAAGCCGCCATAAACTTCTTGGCGCCGGAGAGTACGTAGGTGACGTCGAAGTCTTTCCAGCCGGTCGCGCCGGTGGGCATGACGAATTTGGGCGTGCCGCCGGTGGGCCACATAATCGAGCCCGGAACGCCGCCGGCGAACGAGAAGACGGCTATGCGGCCGCCGTCCCATTGCGTGTTCGGCCAGTTGTTGCGTAGTTGGACCCGCATCGTCTTAAGGCCGCCGTAAGTTTTAACGGTCGACACGTCGAAATCGTTGCCGACCCAGGTATCGGCGCCGGTGAACCATATAAGCCACCATCTACCGACGCCCGAATCCCAAGACAGCTCAACGGTGTCGTCGTAGCCGGGCACCTCCACTACCGACGGGCTGGCCTGGGCGCGGTCGACGACGACGTCGGCCGCCCACGCGCCGGCGGCGACGCAGGCTACTAAGCCGATTACTAAAGCGAACCTCTTCATGAACAAAACCTCCTATTTATTTTCTGTTAGCCCGTTGGCTAACGCCGCTCAGGGAAAAATTCCCCCGGCCGAATACGCCCGGGGCTCCTAGATTAGTTTGTAACATCCTCGGGCAGTGGTGTCAAGGAAAAAATAAACTATTTTCAGTTAATTTTCACGGCCGCGCCGTGAAGCGCTTGCATATCAACGCTCAACCGCCGTCGGGCCCATTTTCTCCCGCGGCTTTTACGGCCCGCTTTTTCCATCGTACGCCCTCCGGCGTGTCTTCGAGCGTGATCCCCAGCGCCGAAAGCTTTTCCCGCACCGCGTCCGCCCGGGCGTAATCTTTTACGCGTCGGGCGGCTTCGCGTTCGGCTATCAACTTTTCGATTTCTTCGTCGAGGGCTACCGGCGTGGCGTGGAATACGTCCAGGACTTGGTCGAAGGAATCCAACGCGGCGAGGAGTTTTCCGCGGCCGGCGGCCGAGAGCGCGCCCCGGTCCATCGCCCGGTTGACCTCGGTGACCAGGTCGAAGATGGCGGCCAGCGCTTCCGCGATGCCCAGGTCCGATGCGAGCGACGATTCGAACGAGGCCGCGGCCTCGCCGACTTCGTCGGCCAGGTCTTCGCCGCCGTCGCCGTCGTATTCGGAAACGCGGCGGTAGAAGTCGGAAAGGCGGGTTGTGGCCGCGGCCGCGGCGTCGAGGACTTCGAACGTCAGGTTCAACCGCTTGCGGTAATGGGTGGAGAGCAGCAGGTATCGGATGGCCAGTGGGTCGTAACCCTTGGCGAGTAAGTCGCGGAGGGTGTAATAGTTGCCCAGCGATTTCGACATGGACCGGCCGTCGATGATGAGGTGCTCGGCGTGGAGCCAGTAACGCGCGAACGGTTTGCCGGTGGCGCCCTCGCTTTGGGCGATCTCGTTTTCGTGGTGAGGAAAGATGTTATCCACGCCGCCGGCGTGGATGTCGAACGTCTCGCCCAGGTATTTCATGGACATGGCCGAGCACTCGACGTGCCATCCGGGGCGGCCGGGCCCCCACGGCGAATCCCAGCCGGCCTCGCCCTCGCCGTAGGGTTTCCACAGCGCGAAGTCCCGCGCCTCCTCCTTGGCGTACTCGTCGACGTCGACGCGCGCGCCGGGTCGGAGCGACGCAATATCCATTCCGGATAACTTGCCGTACCCCGGGAAGCTGGATATCCGGTAGTAGACCGCGCCTTCCGAGACGTACGTGTGGCCGGCGGCCTCGAGTCTCTTTACGAGCTCGATCATCTCGGGGATGTGTTCCGTCGCCCGGGGGTAGAGCTCGGCCCGTTGCATGCGGAGCGTGTCGACGTCCTCGAAAAACGCGTTTATGTACGGTTCGGTATATTCGGCGAGGCTGACGCCGGCCTCCCGGGAGCCGCGGATGGTTTTGTCGTCGACGTCCGTCAAGTTCATGACCTGGACGACGTCGAAACCTTTCCATCGGAGGAACCGCCGCAGCAGGTCTTCGAACGTGAAGGTACGGAAGTTCCCGACGTGGGCGCGGTCGTAGACCGTGGGGCCGCAAGTATATATCCGGACCGTGCCGGCCTCCAGCGGCTCGAAGGGTTCGAGCCGGCGCGTCAACGTGTTGTAGAATTGTATCGCCATCTCCGGTACCGAGAGGTCCGAGTTTGCCGGATATTATCAAAAAACGCCTTCGGGTTAAAGTTAATAATTCGAACGTCGCCGTTTGACGGCGCGCCCGAAATTATATATAATGGATTTCAAGGAACGTACCGTTGCAACTCCGAGTCGGGTCTATTATGGATAGAAAAAAGAGAAAGATGGAAATCCCGTGGGGCGACACGGCCGACGTCGAAGCTCTGAAGGCCCGACTGGCCGAGCTGGAGGAGAAGCTGGCCGCGGCCGAAGCGGCGGCGGCGGCGGCGAACGACGAGTTGCTCCGCCGGGCCGCGGACCTCGATAACACGCGCAAGAGGTTGGCCCGGGACTACGAACGCGCGTGCGCCGCCGCGGCGCGGGGCATAGTGGAGAAGCTGCTGCCCGTGCTCGACGACTTGACGCGCGCCATTGACGCCGCGGATGCCGACGAAGCGGTACCGCAGCACCACGTGGACTCCATCCGCATGCTCGACCGTAAGATATACGACGTTCTGCGCAACGAAGGCCTGGAGGCCACACCCGCAAGCCGAGGCGACCTCTTCGACCCGGAGGTCCACGAGGCGGTGTTGGCGACGTGCGACCCGGAGCTGCCGCCGGACGTGATCGCCCGGGTTGTGAGTCCCGGCTATAAATTTAAGGGCGTGCTCCTCAAACCGGTCAAGGTTGAAGTTTGCGTCGCCGGCGATACGGGAGCGGGGCAGGCCGGCGCGCCGCCGGGCGGGGTGGAAGAAAGGGACGTCGAAATTTAGGCGTGGTTTAATCGCATTATGGCGGCCAATAAGGATTATTATGCGGTACTCGGCGTTTCGGAGAAGGCCTCCGAGGACGAGATAAAGAAGGCGTACCGAAGCCTGGCGATGAAGTACCATCCCGACCGCAACGGCGACGCCGACGCCGCCGAGAAATTCAAGGACGTCAACGAGGCCTACCAGACGCTCTCGGACCCCAAGAAGCGCCAGGAGTACGACATGTTGCGTAAGTACGGCGCCTTCGCCGGCGCCGGCGGCCCCGGCGCCGGCGGATTCGACTTCTCGCGGTACTCGCAACCGGGCGGCGGCCAGACGTTTCAATTCGACGTCGGCGACTTGGGCGGCCTGGGGGGTCTCTTCGACCAGATCTTCCGGCGGGGGAAAGCCGGCGCGCCGAAGGCCGAACCTGCCGCGGGCCGCGACGTCGAGATGACGGTCGAGGTCCCGTTCTCGACGGCGGTGAAGGGCGGGACGGCGAAGATAAACCTGGCCCGCGACGAGCCCTGCATGACCTGCGCCGGAACGGGCGCCGCGCCGGGGACGCAGCCGAAGACCTGTCCCCAGTGCGAGGGGCGGGGCACCGTGACCGTCGGCCTGGGCCAGTTCGGCGTAACGCGGGCGTGCCCGACGTGCGCCGGCAAAGGGACGGTGGTCGAGAAACCTTGTCCGGAGTGCAAGGGTGCCGGCGTCCGCCGGGCCAAAAAGCCGCTGAAGGTACGGATACCCGCGGGCATAAAAGACGACGGCGTCATCCGCGTGAAGGGCGAAGGTAACGTCGGCGCCGGCGGCCTGCGGGGCGACCTCTACATCACGGTGAACGTCAAGGCCGACGCGCGCTTCCGCCGCGACGGCCTGGATACCTACGGCGAGCTCGAGCTCAATCTGGGCGAGGCGCTGTTGGGCGCCAAGAAAGCCGTGGATACCGTCCAAGGCAAAGTCAACGTCAAGGTCCCGGCCGGCATCGAGGCCGGCAAGAAGATCCGCGTCAAGAGGAAGGGCATCCGCGACGAGCGCACCGGACGCGTCGGCGACCACTACGTCGAGGTTAAGATCGCCACGTCCAAGAAGATGAACAAGGAGCAGCGGGAGCTGTTCGAGAAGTACGCCCAGGCGATGGGGTGGACCTCGTAGGGGGCGATTCCGTATTATAAAGGCAAACCGGTACTTCGCGCGCGGTCGGCTCTCAAATCGGCACCCGCGGTTCTATTCTACCTCCGCGAACGCGACTTCTCGTTGCGCGCGGAGGTTTAGGTTGCTCGTCGCGTCGGCGCTCGCGGCGGCCGTCGCCGGCTGCGGCGCGGCCGCAGCCGGCTCCTACGAAGATATTCCCTACAAACCGGTTGTTTCGGAGAACCCGGCCTTCCAACGCGGCATAACGTACTTCCCGCGTAAGGAACCGTTGTCCGAAATACCCGGCCAAAAGAAGAACCTGGAGCGCATGCTGGCCGCGGGCGTGGAGTGGGTGGCGCTGGTGGCCGTATGGTACCAGCAGAACCGCACCTCCACCCTTATCGCGCCCGACGCGGAGAAGACGGCCTCCGACGAGAGCGTCCGCGAAGTGATCCGGTTCCTCCACGCCAAGGGCGCCAAAGTAATGCTCAAGCCGTACGTCAACAGCCGCGACGGCGTGTGGCGCGCGACCTTCGCGCCGAGGAGCGCCGACACGTGGTTCGACTCCTACCGGCGCTTCGTCAACCACTACGCCGAAATGGCCGCGGACGAGGGCGTGGAGATGTTATGCGTCGGCGTCGAATATTCGTGGTGTGATAAGAAAGAGCGCAACCGGTGGCTCGACGTCGTCGACTCGGCGCGGGACCGATACGACGGCCCGTTGACGTACGCCGCCCACTGGCGCGTCTACCAGGACGTTTGCTTCTGGGACGCGGTCGACTACGTCGGCGTCGACGTGTACTTCCCGCTGTCCAAGAAGTACGACGTCGGCCTATCGACTCTGGTGAGGGCGTGGGACGGGCCGCTGGACGAGATGGAGAATTGGCGTTACCGCGCGCGCCTGGCCGACAAGGAGGTCATTTTTACGGAGGTCGGCTACCAGTCCCGGCCCGCGTGCTGGAGGACGCCGGCGGTTACGAAGAGCGACGAGGTCGACACTGAAGCGCAGGAGATATGCTACAAGGCGCTGTTCATGACGGCGCCGGCGCGGCGCTGGCTGCGCGGCATATATATATGGTGTTGGGACCACTGGGGCGTGAACGCGGGCGGCCCCAAGAACAACAAGTGGACGCCCAAGCGCAAGCTCGCCGAGAAGGTACTCTCCGACTATTACAACAGCTATTGAACCGCAACGTTGACGTGAGCGCCGAGAGATGACAACTGGTTCCGAGGTCGGACCGCTCGGACGCCGGGCGGTAGTCCTTTCGGCCCTCGCCGGGGCGGCCTTTTTTTTCGTTCTGTACGCCTCGAGCTGTTGCCGCGGCGCGTACTGGCAAGATTCCGGGATCTACGTTCGCTCGGTGAGCCTATTGGGGAATTGTTACGCGCCGGGTTACCCGGCCTACTTGTGTTCGTCGTATATCTTCACGGCGCTGCCCGGGTTGGGCGCCGTAGCCGGTTTAAATCTTTTCAGCGCGGGCGCGGGAGCGGCCGCGGCTTTTTTCGTCGTCCTGGCGGCGGCGCGGCTTTACGGCGCCGACGGCTTCGGCATCGCGGGCGCGGCCGTCGCGACGTTGGCGGTGGGTTCGGCGCCGGCGGTCTGGGCCCAGGCGACGGTGGCCGAGGTCTACACGCTGAGCCTGGCCCTTACCGCGGCCACCGTTTTTTCGCTGCTGGTTTGGGGCGGGGGGCCCGACGACCGGCCCTTTTTCGCCGCGGCCTTCGTCTACGGCCTGGCGTGCGGTGTTCACCCCCAGCAGGCCGCGTTCCTGCCGGCGTACGTGGCGTACGCGTTTTGGGCCGGCGGCCGGCGGCTCGTTACCGCGCGGACGTGGGGTGTGGCCGCGGCGGCGTTCGCGCTGGCCCTCTCCGCCTACCTTTATTTACCCGTAAGGTCGGTTGCGGGCGTGGCCACCGACTGGGGCAAGCCCGATAGTCTGAGAAATTTTTTCTATCACGTAACCGGGAAGGTGTACCGGCACGAGCTCTTCGTCGCGACGCCGGCGCTGGTCGCGGCTCGAGCGAAAATGGCCGGAGACGTTTTTCTCAGCCAGTTCGGGTGGCTCGGCTTGGGCGCGGGCGTTTTGGGGGCCGGCTGGCTTTTCCGGCGAAGGCCGAGAGGCGCGATGCTGGCGTTCGGAGCTGCGGCGGGCGCGGCCGCGTTCATCCTGAACTATTATTCGGCCAATTGGCGGACGTGGTACGCGGCGCTGTATCTGGCGTGGGCGTTGGCCTGCGGGGCGTGCGTCGTGTGGTTGTGCCGGCGGCTGGCGAGGTGGCGTTTTTGGCCCGGGGTGGCCGCGGCCTTGGTCTCGGTCGTCGTCGCCGCGGCCGCGGTCCCGGCGCGGTTCGGCCCCGCGGACCGGTCCGATTTCCCGTACGCGGAGGACGCCGCCGGCAACGTTCTGCGCGTCGTCGGCCCGCGCGCCACCTTTATACTCAGCTTCGAGGGCAGCGCCGTCACGGGGCCTTTGGCCACGGTCGTGACGGCCGCGTTCGCCCGGCCGGACGTTTACTTCGTCGACGCCGCCGGGACGCGCCAGTTCCACGACTTCTTCGACCTGGTCGGCGAGGAGTACTTATATATGCCGGCGGCGGCTTCCGCCGACCGGTACGTCGAGGCGTTTATGGCGTTGGTGCGCGACCGCCGGCGCGACTACTACATGCTCTACCCGTTCGGGCCGCCCCGGTACTACGGCTACCGGTACGAGAAGCGCGCCCGCGTCTGGCGGTTGGTACCGCCGGGCGAGGAACCGACGGCGCGCGATTGGTGGTCGCTCTACCGTCGCCGCGGCGTCGCGCCGGAGCCGCCGCCGTACGCTGACTACTGGACCGCGACGTACCTGGGCGTGCAATACGTCGACGAGAGCCGCGACCGGACGCGCGGGGGCGACTCCGCCCGGGCCGTATATTGCCTGGAATTGGCGGAGCGCCTCGGCGCCCGGGCCGAGAAGGTGCAGAACACCCTTGGCGCCTACGCCGAAGGACGAGGCGACGTCGACGCGGCGGCCGCCCACTACCGACGCGCGTTGGCGTTGGACCCCACGTTTCGAGGGGCGCGGGAGGGTCTGATAAAGCTTTATTACCGTTCGGGCGAGGACGACCGCGCCGCGCGGGAGCTCCGGACGCTGACGGCCGTTTATCCCGGCGATTGAGGCGGCGTGGGAGCGTAGGGCTTTTAAAATCGTAACAGGCCGAGCCAACGACGCGAGTCGCGACGTTGATTTTTAGCGGTTTTGCTAATTGTACCGGCCGGGTTAAGGGTTTTTACGGCCGAGCGGTTGCCTTGTCTTTTTGCCGAAAATGTGCGAAAAGGACTTGAAATTCTGCTGTCGTTTGTGTATGCTGTAGGGTGAAGATGATTGCCTTTCAAACGGCGTTCTACTAACAAGGAGGCTGATGTGAAGAACGTACTTTTAATAATAGTAGCCTTGGTCGTAGCGACGAGCGTGTTGGCGGCGCCGCCGTCTAAGATCCTCGTCAAGTACGACGTGTACGGCGGTTACGGGAACGCCGTCATCAACGCGCTCAAGGCCAAGTGGGCCGCCGCGACCATTACATCTTCCGCGGGGAATACCTGGCCGGTGTTCATTTCCCAGCTCACCACGGGGACTTGGGACGTAGTTATCGTCGAGGGACATAACTACAGAGGTACATCCACGACCCAGTATCAGGCCCTCGCGACCTGGTATAACACGAAACCCGGGCCGCTCTTCTACACCGACTGGTATA
>JAUWLW010000082.1 GCA_030613505.1 Candidatus Zixiibacteriota bacterium | reverse complement strand
GCTACTGCCCTCTGCGATTAAATATAACAGAAAATCCCGAACAGCTACAACTAAAAAAGGGCCGACGCGAAGGTCGGCCCTTACATATCTATAAAGGCTTAAGGTGGACGCACCTAAAGGTACGCCCCTACGAAACCGGCGCCGCGGCGGTTATCTAAACAGCGCCTTCACGCGGCCCAGCGAGGTGGGTTCGACGGCGTACTCCGTATCTTTGAAATATTGAATGCGGTTGTTAACCGAATCGGCTACGTACGCTCGGTCGCGCTCCCGATTTACCGCGACGCCGAGGGGGTATAAAAATCCGCCTTTACCGGACCCGCGCTTACCCCACTCGCCGAGGAACGAACCAGTTGCGGTGAAGTATTGAATCCGGTGGTTATTTGTGTCGGCGACGTAGACGTCCCCGTTAAACGCGCTGTTCAGGCCGGAAGGCACGCTGAATTGCCCTTCTCCGGCGCCCAAATGACCCCACCAGCCGAGGAACTTACCGGCGGCCGTGAAGCGCTGGACGCGGTGGTTGTACGAATCGGTGACGTAGACGTTGCCGTTGGGCGCTACCGCCACGTCATACGGGTCCCGGAATTCGCCGCAACCTATCCCCCGTATACCCCACGCGCCGAGATAGGAGCCGGTCACGGTAAAGTATTGTACGCGGTCGTTGTCCGTATCCGCCACGTATACTGTGCCGGCCCGCGCAACGGCTACGCCCTTAGGCTTCATGAATAGCCCTGTGGCCCTCCCTCTTGAACCCCACGCACCCAGGAAGGAACCGCTGGCCGAGAAGTACTGGACACGGTCGTTGAAGGTATCGGCCACGTAAACGATTCCTTGCCGGCCGACGGCTACGCCCGAAGGTTTGAAAAACTGACCTCTGGATTTACCTTTTGTTCCCCATTTACCCAGGAAATACCCGTCAGCGGTGAAGTATTGGACGCGGTTGTTGTTGGTATCGAGTACGTAAACGTGGCCGCCGGGACCGATCGCTACGTTGTCGGGGTGGTTAAATTGTCCGTTGCCGGTTCCGGTCGAGCCCCACTTGCCCTCGTACACCCACTCGCCGAACGCGCAAAAAGCCGCCAGCGCCGTCAGCGCCGCGGCCGTCGTTATGGCGAGCTTCTTCATTTTCTTTGCCTCCTCAAGCTATTACCTTCTACTATCATTATTATTATAACAGAAAACCGTTAGTATTTCTAACAGAAAAAGCGCCGAGCCGAAGGCCCGCGGCTACGTATATCGCAGGGACAATGGGCCGTTAACCGGCGGTTTTAACCGCCGGGTTGCCCCTTGCCCACGCCGGGCGACTGGCCGGTCGCCTCTACCTAAACAACGCCTTCACCCGGCCCAGCGAGGCGGGCGCGACGGCGGCGTCGGACCAGCGGAAGTATTGGATGCGGTGGTTCCAAGAATCGGCGACGTATAATCGGCCGCCGGTAGGCGAACAGGAGACGCCGGTCGGACAATCGAATTCGCCTCCCCGCACGCCGAACCGACCCCACCCGCCGAGGAAAGAACCGTTCGCCGTGAAATACCGGATCCTATCGTTGTTAGTATCGGCTACGAAAACGGAACCGTTACGGCCTATTGCCACGCCCTGCGGCATAGCGAATGGTGGTTCGAAACCGGGACTACTGCCGTACCATTTACCGAGGAAAGAACCCGTAGCGGTGAAATATTGTACGCGGTCGTTGCAAGTATCCGCGACGTAAACGTTACCGTTAGGGGCCACGTCTATACCCGCCGCCCTGTCGAATTGGCCTTCTCCCACCCCCCAGGTCCCCCACTTACCCACGAACGATCCCGTAGGTGTAAAATATTGGACGCGATAATTTCCTGAGTCGGCTGTATAGATGTTACTGTTCGGCGCGACTGCCAAACCTCTAAGTGACATGAACTGACCGTCGCCCCGACCCTTTGAGCCCCACCTGCCGAGGAACGAACCGGTCGCGGTAAAATACTGGACGCGTTTTTGATTAGTATCGGCTACGTAAACGCGGCCGTTCCGGGCTACGGCAACGCCCATTGGATGGTTTATTTTGCCATAAGGCCCCGCGCCGCGGTCCCACATGCCGAGGAAATATCCGGTCGCGGAGAAATATTGAATGCGGCCGTTCTGTGTGTCGGCGACGTAGACGTTGCCGTTCGGCGCGACAGCTACGTCGTAAGGCAAATCGAATCGCCCGATCTTGTTGCCGTAACCGCCCCACTTGCCCTCGTAGACCCAATCGCCCCACGCGCAAACGGCCGCCAGCGCGCCGAGCGCCGCGGCCGTCGTTATCGCGAGCTTCTTCATTTCCCTTTACCTCCTCGAGCTACTGCCCTCTGATATTTACTATAACAAGAAATCCCGAACGGCACCAACTAAAAAGGGCCGATGCGAAGGCCGGCCGCGACACGTATTTGTACGGGCGCACGGCTGTGCGCCCCTACCGGCCGGTCGCCGCTATCTACGCGGCGCCCCCACGCCGCCCGGTTTTGGGGAAGAAGAACGCCTTCTTGCGGCCTACCCGCTTCGATACGGCCGGGTCTTTTACCAAACTTTGCCAAAGGGACTTCGGCCCTCCGGCCTGCCATCCCCCTCGCATAAACCGGCGAAGGCTTTTCCAATAAGAGACGGAGGGGCAGTTGAGAATACCCACTACCTTTCGGTACAAAAGCTCCATCTGGGCGGGAGTCAGGTGGGGATGACGCCACACCAAGTGCTTACTGTCGAAGTGGCGATACGTACGGTCGAAGATGCCGTACCTGGCGTCGGTTTCGTCCCAAAACGGCGTTTGGGGATAAGGCGTGACGACGTTGACGGCGTAGATGTCAAATCCCGTACGTTGAAGGGCGAGCACGTCCTCGAAGATGTCTTCGGCGGTCATGTTCGGGAAGCCCATCATGTAACCGGCCACGCTTATTAAACCTTTTTTTTCACCCATTCGGCGGGCGTACGCGAAAACCTCCTCCCGCGTCTGTTTCTTGGCTACCGAGTCGAGTGCGTCCTGGTTCAAAGATTCCACCCCGATTTGGGCGAAGCGCAAGCCCCGTTCGTACCATTCGTCCAGGTGGCGCGAGACCGTCGCCGCCCGGGTCTGGCAATACCAGCGCAACTTGTATCGCGCCAGCAGGCCCGTAACGCGGTCGGCGGCCTCCGCTCGAGCGCCGAAGAACTCGTCGGCTACGAAGATGTACTTCACGCCGGCCCGTTTATAATATCGCAGGACGCGGTCGACGCTTTCGACGTTGAAGTCGTACCGTTTGTGGTCGAAGGCCGGCGTCTGGCAGAACGTGCATTTATAAGGGCACCCGCGTTGCGTATAGAGCGTGCCGAACGTGAAATGTCGAATGTTCCCGGGGATAGTGCGGATGTAGCCGATTACGGGAGGAATCTCGACCTCGTCCTCGCGGACGCCGCGGCCGAACAATTGCGCGCATACGTTTTCGCCCGGGCCTATGACGACGCGGTCCACGATTTGCGGGACGCGGCCGTCGAGCGCGCCGTAATTGCCGGCCCAGGTCTCGCCGACGCCCTGACGGCGCGCTTCCTCGGCCATCCGTTCGATCTCGTCTATCTCGGCCTGATAAAAACTGAACCCGACTATGTCCCACCCCTCTTTTAGCTTCGCGACGTATTCGTCCCACCGGGGATACTCGAGGACTTCGACCTCCGGGACGTTCTGCTTGATGAAGCGTAAGCCCGGGCTGTGTTCCCGGGGCATGCTGAAGCGGGGAATACCCCGCGTGGCGCAGGCCAGCGCGTCGTTGACGTCGCCCTCGAATCGCCGGTAGACCGTGGACAATAGAACCCGCGGGTTAGTCGAAAACGGTTTCATGGCGGCCACTCCTCCTCGCGCTACGACGCCGCCGGCGCCCTTTTCTTAAGAACGGTTACGTATCCCGGCTGCGGGTCGAAGTAGAACCTCTTGCGGAATATTCCCAGGTCCGTCCCCCGTATCAGCTGGGCGACGCGCCGGTGACTGAGCCAGTTGACGTGTATCCTGTAACCCATAAAAGGGTTCCTGTAGAAGACCCACGAGTTCCTCATCGTCCCCATACCCCGCCACAGCTCGCAGGGATAGTACAGGACCACCTCGCCGCCGGGCTTGAGGATGCGGTCGATCTCGGCAAAGAGCGCCGGGAGGTCCGTGACGTGCTCGATGGTGTGGCTCGAGACGACCTTGGTGAAGTACCCGTCGGGGAAGTCGGTCTTGCGGCCGTCCATCACCCGCAGGCCTTCCACCTCCGAAGACCGCACCGCCTCGGCGTTGACGTCTATGCCGACGATTTTCCGGCAGAACGGCCTCAGGTACGAGACCAACGCCCCGAAATTGCAGCCGACGTCCAGGACGACGTCGTCCGGCGAGGGCTTCAATTCTCTTCTAAGTCGCCGCTGCCGGGCAAGCCGTACGCTGGTAGACTTGGGCGACCGCCCCCAACCGTAGCGGTAGTAAACGACCGTCCCTCGCGAAGGCCGGCCGTCGCCGTCCCCGCCCAACCTACGGGACCAGTCGACAATTCTGGCGCCGCAGTACGTCGCGAAGCCCGCCGGCCAGCCGTACCTCGCGGCGACGTCGCGGCAGCGGTCGCCGGGACGGGTGTTCGCAAACCACCACAAGACCGCTATGTCGACCCAATTGCGCGGCTCGAAACCTTTTTGCGTGACGACGTAGCCCGAATAGTTGCAGCCGACGCACTCGCGGCGGTAGCTAAAGTCCGCTTCCCTCAACTTCTTCCTGAAATCGGCCTCCAGGACGTTCAGCGGCGCGCGCGACGGCTGGGCCTTGCAGATCCAAAAATCGCCGTTGGGCTCGACGTCGAAGAACATGCGCCCGGCCCGGCATCCCCAGTCGAGAGTATTGCCTCGACGTTGGCCTTCCAATTCCCGTTCGTAGAATTCGACATCGAGAAGCGTTGGGGATTGGCGCGGCCGCGGGTAGGCCGGTTCAACTTCCGCTTCCGTCGCCGCGGCCAACTCGCCGGAACCTACGTTGACCGGATTCAGCCAGACCAGCGCGTTGGGAAATTCCGTCGCGCAGTAGGAGACGAGGTCTTCGACCTGCTCGCAACCGGCCTGGGCCACGGCGACTTTCAGCGTGAGCCGCTTCCCCGGGGGCAGGTTGTCGTTCAGATAGCGGATCGTCTTCAGCGCCCTCGAGCCAACGCGGCGGAAGGGCGCGTCGTTGCCCTGCACGCCGTCCAGCGAAATGGCGATCTCTTTGACGCCGGACTTGAGTAGTTCGGCGTATCGCTTGCGAGGCGCCTTGCCGTTGGAGGTAACTCTGGTGTACAAACCCTTGCGGGCGGCATAGGTTAGTATCGTCGCGACGTCCGGGCGCGACAGCGGTTCCCCTCCCCCAACGACGCTCAGCACCGCCACCCCCATGCGGTCGAGGACGTCGACGACCTGCTTCATCCCCTCCGTGTCCAATTCCTCGAGCCGCCCGCCCCGGGCGCGGCGGAACCCGCGACGGCGGTTGCCCCGGTGCGTGACCGTAAGATGGGCGAAATATGGACGGTCCCGAAATACTACGTTCCGGAACGTACGCAGCACGAACTTAGCCGACATCGTAGACCTCCCCGGCGTTAAGGCCGTACTCTATTTACCGCCAATCCGGCGAACCGCGTAAGGGCGTCCTGGTTTTCGACCGTCCGCGGTCCGTCCTCCAGGGCCGTAACGCGGACGGTACCGCGATCACTAGCCGATCCCCGTAATTAAAAACTTAACAACGTCACCTCGACCTTTAACGCCGTGCCGTCGGAATCCGCCGACCTGAGAGTAAAAGCCAGCCGCTCATAAAGGTCGAATCGCTCGCCGCTCGCAAAGGCGTACACCGGCTCGGTACGGGTAGCAAGGCCATATATGAGCAGGGGGACGCCGACGGCTATCACGGCTAAACACGGGAGGGCGGCTATGGCACCTCCTATATCACCTCCGTAATACCCGGCGAGCGC
>JAUWLW010000002.1 GCA_030613505.1 Candidatus Zixiibacteriota bacterium | reverse complement strand
GGAAGGCCGCGCCGCGCCTTAGCCGATATATAGCCTCTTAACCCGCCGGTCGGTGAAGAAGTCGAATACGGATTTAGTGACGACGATGGCGGTGAACATCGACGCCAGGATACCGATGGTGAGCGTTACGGCGAAGCCGCGCACGGGCCCGGTGCCGAAGAGGTACAAGAAAACCGCGGCGATGACGGTGGTTACGTTGGAGTCGAAAATCGTCAGGAAGGCGCGGCGGTAGCCGGTATCCACCGCGGCCTTGACCGTCTTCCCGGCCCGCAGCTCCTCCCTTATTCGCTCGTATATCAGGACGTTGGCGTCTATGGCCATCGCCACCGAGAGTATCAGGCCGGCGATGCCCGGCAGCGTGAGCGTCGCGTGCAGCAGGACCATAACGGCGACGACTATAACGAGGTTGAAGAGAAGGGCCATATCGGCGACGATGCCGGCGAGGTGATAGTAGAACACCGTCAGAAAGATGATGACGACGAAGGCCACGAGCATGGCGATAACGCCGTTGCGGATGGCGTCGCGGCCCAGCGACGGCCCGACGACCTGCTCCTGGATCTGCCACAGCTTGGCCGGCAGCGCGCCCGAGCGGAGGACGAGCGCCAGGTCCGACGCCTCCTCGCTCGAGAAGTTGCCGGTTATCTCGCCGCGGGTCGTAATGCGCGACTGGATGACGGGCGCCGACTGGACGAAGCCGTCGAGCAGGATGGCGAGCCGTTCTTTGATGTGGGCGCCGGACAAATCGCCGAAGATGCGGGCCCCCTCGCTGTTCCACGTGAACTCGACGTTGGGCTGGCCGTACTGGTCGTACGCCATCTGGGCGTTGCGCAAGTACTTCCCGGTGATGGGCGTCTCCTCGGTCACCAGGTAGACGGACCGGTAGTCGCCGCCCAGCGCGACGTACGTCTCGTCACCCTCGGCCCGCACGGCGTTGGAGTACACAACCATCCACCCGTCGGGAACGAGCCCCGTCTCGGCCGCGGCGGCGAAGGCCTCCTTTACCCACTCGTAGTCGTCGTCGTAGAAGACGGTGTCGCCGCGGATGGTCTGGAGTTTGTCGCCCAGCGCGACGTACTTGCCACCGGCGGCCTCCTCGGCCTTAATCCTGTCGCACTCCTGAATCAACTTATACAGCGCGTCGGCGGGATTGACGAGCTTGAACTCCAATAGCGCCGTAGTGCCGATGAGTTCCTTGGCCCGCGCCGGGTCCTTGATGCCCGGCAATTTGACGACGATGCGGTTGCGGCCCTCGCTCTGGATCTCGGGCTCCGCCACGCCCAACTCGTCGACGCGCTTGCGGATTATTTCGACCGTCAAGTTGACGGCGTCGCGGAGCTCCTTGTCGGAGAGGCCGGTCTCGTCGACCTCGTAAATGAGGTATATCCCACCCTTGAGGTCCAGGCCCAGTTTAATAGGCCGCTTAGGCAAGACCCGGCCGACGGGCGCGAGCCACGACGGGAACTCGGTCTCGTACCCGCCGGGCCAATTGAGTGCGAAATGGTCCTCCTCGTACTCGTCCTGCCACCATTGATAGAAGTTGATCGTCGGACAGACGTAGAGTAACGCCAGGACGGCGACGACTATGATTAAGGTCGCGCGTAAGACGGTGCGATAACGCAAAGCTGGTTACCTCCGGGAAGCGGTTATTTCGACGGTTGCGGTATCGGGCGGCTCTCGCCGTCCACGTAATACTCGAGCGGCGTCAGCGTCGCCGGCAGCGAACCGGACGACAGCAGCAGCGCGATGTCCGCGGCGCGCGCCTCGTCGAGCTCGCCTATTATCCGGCCGCTCCTGTAAGTCTGCTCTTTCACGCGAGCCGTGTAGAACAGCTCGTCGTCGAACACCACCGCGAGCGCTTCGCCGACGTGGCGGGCCGTAAGGCCCGAGAAAATTGTACCGTCGCGCTCGCTCAGGTCGAAGTAGACCTCCGGCTCGCCGCCCGCGCCGGTTACTACCGCGGCATCCACGGCGCTCGTGACGGCCATGCCGTCGCCGGTCGCTAGCGCCGCCTTGTAGACGTCACCCTCTTCGGCCTCGAGCCTCCGGGTCCAAAATACCCTCTCGCCCGGCTCGAGCGCGGCCCGAAGCGTCTCCGCCACATCCTCGCGGTCCGACGCGGCAACCAATATCACGTCGCCGTGTTCGTAGGGCAAGAGCCGGTCGACAGGCCACCCCGCCGCGGCCAGCGTGTCGACGAACAAGTCGCGCTCCGCCACGGCCTGCAGCTCCAACAGGCCCGGCGCCGTCAGGATCTCGAGCGCCCGCGCCGGGTCCGGACAACCGAAGAGCTCGACCGTTATCCGAGCCTCGCCCGGGCCCCGCTCGAGCGTGTGCCGCCGCGCGAGCTGCGACGCCCGCCGCTCGAGAATCGGCAATAACTTCGCCGTTGCGGCCGGGACGTCCGTCTCGGCCACGCCGCCCCCGGCCAGGACGACGCGCACGTCGTACAGCTCGGCCCCGGGGACGCGGACGCTCGGCTTCTCTACCCGCGGCTTTTTCTCAACCTCGGGGGGCTTAGCCTTCGGTTTGGGCGCCGGCGTCGGGACGTACGTTTCCGGCAAGCCCGACGCCCAGGCCAACGGAACGGCCGTTAAAATAAAAAAAGCCAGTTTTTTAACCATAGCGGCCTTTCGGCTCCAGAATTCTATAATATCGCCGAAGGCGTGTCAAACTCTAAAAAGCTAAGCCCGCATCAAGCCCCGCGGCCTGAAGACCGCCACCGCGACCATCAACGCGCCGAAGATGAGGTAGCGGAACCCCGCCAGGAAGCGCAGCAGCTCCGGGAACGACGCCAGAATAACGGCGCCTATAATAACGCCCGGGATGGACCCCATACCGCCGACGACCACCATGCACAGCACTATCGCCGATTCGAAGAAAACGAACGAGTTGGGCGAGACGAAGAGGTTGAACGAAACGAATAACGCTCCCGCGGCGCCGCCGAAGGCCGCCCCCAGCGCGTACGCCAGCGTCTTATATCTGGAAAGATGTACGCCCATCGCCGCCGCGGCGGTCTCGTTATCGCGGATGGCCAACAGCGCGCGCCCGGGCCGCGAGCGCCGCAGGCGATACGCGACGTACACGGCGAGCGCGAGCAGAACCAAAACCAGGAAGTAGTAGCGCATGTACCCGCCCCGCGCCGCGTCGAAGCCGAACGAGAACGAGCCTATCGTCGGCGGCTCGATGCCGCGCAGGCCCATCGGGCCGTTGGTCAGACCGACCCAGTTGTTAAACGTCAGGCGCACGATCTCGCCGAAGCCCAGCGTCACGATGGCGAGGTAGTCGCCGGAGAGGCGCAGCGTCGGCAGACCGCGCAGGACGCCCAACAACGCCCCGGCCGCCGTCGCCACCGGCAGCGCGGCCCAGAACGACCAGCCGCACTTGAGCATCAACAGCGCCGCCGTATAAGCGCCGATGCCGTAGAACGCGATGAAGCCCAGGTCCAGGACGCCGGTGAAGCCGACGATGACGTTAAGCCCCAACGCCAGGACGGCATAGATACCGATAGTCACTATTACGCGGAGCCAGTATTGGTCGCGGACTACGAACGGTACTATAGCGAGCGCTACGACGAAGAACACGACAAGGAGGACCTTAGTGCGCGCGAACAACAGCGAGCCGATGGTAACGGCGGCGGCAACGGCGACGAGGCCGACGGGCAAGTCCAGGACCGTCAGGCCCAGCCCCGCGGCCGCACCTATCGCGACGAATATGGCCGCGGCCCGCACCGGGTACTGCAGCAGCGCGCCTACGTTGCGCTCGAAGCGCTCGAGATCGGATGCGACTAAGGTCTTCATATAGAACTTATTGCTACACCGTTTCTCGTTTGTGGTACAGGCATTCCTGCCTGTATAATTACCAAGGCCCGTCTTTCAAATAAAAACCTTCGTAATCCCACCCGTCGTTGCACAATCCCTGCTTGATAGCATTTTCAAATATATATTCCGTCTTCTCTCCCATTTCCGTATCGTCACGGATTATGCGGTCGTACGACTCGTCTTGCCACAAGGCGCCTCGCCGGCCCCGACGCGCGTTTATTAACCTGGCCGTCACTCCCTTTACCCCTTTCGTAATGCGCGAAAGCGACACGCCGGCCTTGGGCCGCAATACGACGTGCACGTGGTCAGGCATGACGGTTGCCGCGAACAGGTCGTAATAGGCCGGGTCGCCCCTCTTAACGTGCTCCAAAACCGTAACGACTTCTTCGGTCGAAAGCTGTCCGTTTTTAAGCCGGAAAGTAATGAAATACGTTGAACCTGCGAGTTCCCAATGCGGTAGGTTACGCTGGCGGACTTTTAAAACGGGGATGTTATTTTCAGCGTCCATTTAGGCTACACAGACAGGAATGTCTATGCTACACAGACAGGAATGTCTGTGCTACCGGCTACGTCCTCCGCGGGATCTGCTGGCCCAATATTCCCGAGGGCCGGTAGATCAAAACGATAATCAGAAGCGCGAAGGCGATGGCGTCCATCCACAGCGATGAGATGTACGCGCCGGCGAACCCCTCCGCCAGGCCCAGGACGAGGCCCCCCACGAACGCCCCCGGCATGTTGCCGATGCCGCCCAGCACCGCCGCGGTGAACGCCTTCAGGCCGGCCATGTACCCCATCATGGGCCACACCTGGTTGTATTTCATGCCGACGAGGATGCCGGCGACGGCGGCCATCGCCGAGCCGATGGCGAACGTGGCCGAGATGGTCCGGTCGACGTTGACGCCCATAAGCTTCGCCGCCACCTGGTCCTGGGCGCAGGCCCGCATCGCCCGCCCCAACTTGGTCTTGCCGACTATCAACGTCAGGAAGATCATCATCGCCGCGGCGGTCCCGAGTATCGTTATCTGCATGTTGGAGAACGTCGCCTCGCCCAGGACCGGTACGACGAGCTGGTGCTTCACCTGGAAGAACGCGAGCGGCCGCTCGGCGTCGAGGAACGGTTGGCGGCGCGCGCCCCAGATCTTCATCGCCAGGTTCTGGAGGAAGAGCGACGCGCCGATGGCGGAGATAAGCGCCACCAGCCGGGGGCTCCGGCGCAGCGGCCTGTACGCGATGTATTCCAACGTGACGCCCATAATCATCGCAGCTACGATGGCCGCCGGCGCGGCGATCCATAACGGGTAACCCGCCAGCCGGAAGAGCGTCATGGCGACGAACGTCGCCATCATGTAGATCTCGCCGTGGGCGAAGTTGATAAGCTCCACGATGCCGTAGACCATCGTGTAGCCGACGGCGATGAGCGCGTACACCGCGCCTATGGTCAATCCGTTGATGAGCTGTTGGAGGAACATCGCTAAGCCGTCTAAAGTATACGCTAATAATATGCTATAGGCGCCCGGACTTCAAGGCCGGACCGACGGTCGCTTAGCCTATACCCGCGATCTTGGCGGTTATAATAATCGCGACCGCGAGCGGGACTACCTTACGGCGGCGGAGGCCCACCTCTTATTTTTTCGGAACCAGCCGCCAGAAATTACTCGGCTCGTAGCGTGGCCCCTCGTACGTCGCTACGAACTCCCAGCCGTATCCCGCTAAAAGCTTCTCCGCCTCCGCGCCGGTAACGCCGTATTCGTCGCGCGCGCCGGGAGCGAGCAGGTCGGTAGACGTCGTCGCCGGCCGGGCGTCGCTGACGTAAACCGCGCGGCCCGCGGCGAGTTTATCGTTCATCCGCCGCTTGAAGTTGTCGGGGTTCCGTGCGCCGAAATAAATGCCCGCGGTCTCGACGCCCGCGAAGTAGTCGGCGTATATCCCCGGCCCGAGGCCGTCCAAACCTGAAAACACTACCAGGTCGCCCGGAGCCGTCACGTCATCCACGAACCTGGCGAACGACAAATGCTCGTTGTACTCAGGCTTGGACTCGGGGTAAATCGAGCCCCAAAAGTTCCCGGCGAATAATAGAACCGGCAACGCGTATAGTGCGACGCGGCCGAAGCGTTTCGGCACCGCGGCCCCGGCACTCGCATATAAAAAGAAAATAAGCGCGAACGCCTGCGGCGTCCACCGGTCCGTGCCGCCCGCGTCGCGGAAAGTGAAGAAGACGGCGTACGGCATAAAAAACGCCAACGCGAGCCACGCCTGCCGCCGCGGCGCCCCTCGGGCGGAGAAGCGCGACACGGCGCCCACGAAGGCCGCGAGCAAAACCGCCGCGCCCAATACAATCAAGGTCGCCACCGCGTACGACTGCCAGGTCCAACCGCCGGCCAATACGTCTTTTATCCAACGCAGGCCGAAGACGTTGCGGGCCAACGCGTAGAAGTCGAGCGCGACGTTGACCAAGTGATAGGTCATGTAGTAATGGGTCCGGCCAGGCGTACCGAAAGCCCAGCGCCAAAGCTCACCCGGGCCGCGGTAACCCAAAACGCCGACGCCAACCGCTAAGTACGCGACTACCACCGGCGATAAATAAGCCAAGACCAACGCCGGCAGGCGTCGCAAATATTTCTCCGGCCTCGAGATGAAGTATGCCCCAACCAGGAACAAGAAAAGTAGGCCGTTGGTAATGTGCGTTAAAACGGCGGCGCCGGCTACCGCCGCGCAAAACGCCCAGCGGCCGAAACCGCGCCCGTCCGACGCCCATTGCGCCGAAAGGAAGGTGGCCATCGCGGCTACCGTACTGAGGATCACGCACTCAGCGTTGCACGAGTACGCCCAGTACCCGTAAGAAAACGCGAGCGCGAAACCCCCCGCCAAGGCTAAAGGCCGAGACGCCTCAGCCTTCCTTAATATTAAATAACAAAGACCGAACCCGACCGCGCCTACCAAGACATCCAAAATCTGCATCGCGCCGAGTAGGCGGCCGCCGTACCCGAACAGTCTCAAGGCCGCGTGGAAAGCTAACGCCAACGGGTTATACAAGAGGTGGTGCTGATGCCATACGGCGGGTGCCCCGAGTTCGGCAATCGCCAACTCCCACCGCATGCCGTCAGGGAAATAATAGGCGGATCGGAATATAAGGTAAATCGCCGCCACGGCCAAGGCCGCGGCGGCCACCGCCAAAACCCAAAAATATTGCCACCGCTCGCGCAAGACAGACGTCCCGGGCGCCGACGCGACTGAGCGCGGCGCCTTAACTCCCTTCAGGCGGGCTCGGCTCCGCGGGCGCCGACACCCTCAACGCTTCCTTGGCCCGTTCGAGGTCCTCGGCTTGTTTTTCGAAGGGGACGAACTCGCCGTCCTTTACGACCGCGACGATGAGCGGTTTCAGACAATCGCCGTCGGCGTTAAAGTAAGTAAGGCCGGCTACGCCGTCGTAGCCCTTCTCCGGCGAGTCCATTGCCGCCACGTAGTCGCGGATGGCCTTGCGGTCCGGCCCCGCTTTCTCTACGGCCTCCGCTACGATACCCAACGCGTCGTACGTCAGCGCCGCCCACGCGTCGGGCTCGGTACCGTAGCGTTGTTTGAAGGACGTGACGAAGTTCCGCGTCTTCTCTTCCCCCACGGTGGGCAAGAACGGGCAGGTAACGATAACACCCTCCGAGGCCTTGCCGGCGTTCGTCACCAGGTCCGCGGAGAGTAAGCCGTCGCCGCCGATAAAAGGCGTTTCAACGCCTAGGTTCCGCGCCTGCGTGAGGATCATGGCACCGTTGGCGTAAAGACCCGATATAAATATGATATCGGGTTTCTTGGCGATGATCTGGGTAAGCTGAGGCGTATACTCCTGAGTGTCGCGGACGTACGCCTCCTCGCGCACTATCTCCAAACCGATCTCCTCGGCCCGTTCCGCAAACGAGTCCCGCAAACCGCGGCCGTAATCGTCGTTATCGAAAAACACGGCTACGCGACCGTAGCCCAGGACGTATTTGATAAAATCGGCGATAAACTGCCCTTGGAAATCGTCGCGGTAGACGTTGCGAAAGGTCCAGTCGCCGCCCTCGCAAACCGTCACGTTGGTGGAGCCGGGCGAAAGCTGGAGCACGCCCATCGAGTTGTACACCTCTTTCCCCGCGAGCGAGCAACTGGAATTAAAGTGGCCGAGCACGGCCAAGACGTTCGGGTTGGAGCCCAATTTCTGCGCCGCGTTGGCGGCTTCCTTCGGGTCGCCCTTGTCGTCCTGGAACTCGAGCTCGAGGGGAATGCCGTTAATCCCTCCGGCCGCGTTGATTTCGTCGGCCCGCATCTCGGCCGCCATTCGCAACATTTCGCCGTACTGGGCGCCGTCTCCCGTAAACGGGCCGGTCACGCCTACCAAGTACGTCTTTTCCGCCTTCTTGCCGCAACCGCCGAAGGCGACTAAAACGAGGGCTGCAACGAAGGCAGCCTTAAATAGCCTACTCATCTTGTTTTCCTCCTACGTAAAAGCCTCGGGCGCGATTCGGCCCAAACGGCACCGGCCCGCCTTACCGGCTTTTCCACCGGCGGGACGCGTCGGCTTCTTCGGCGAGCCGCGAACTTATCTGCGCCATATTATCGACGGCGTCGCGCACCGCCTTGACCTGGCCCAAAGCTTCGGCCGCGGCTTCGTTTATATTCTCGACCGCGGTCGTGACTTGCTCTAACCCCAAGCTCTGTTGTCGCGCGGACGCCGCTATTTGTTTAGAGGTACGTCCTATCTCGTCTACAAAAGGAACGAGCTCCCCGACCAGACTCTTGGCCTTCGCAGCGCCTTCGCTTAGGATACTCGACTTTTCGGCGCTCTCCCGCGCCGACGTCACCGTCTTCACCGTCCCGTCCCGGATGTCGTGTAAGACTTTTCTTATCTCCTCAGTTCCCTTTTTCGACGAACCGGCCAGGTTCTTCACTTCCCGCGCCACCGCGGAGAAGCCCCGGCCGAACTCGCCGGCCTTCGCCGCCTCAATGGCGGCGTTTAGGGCTAAGACCGTCGACTGCTCCGCGAGGTCGTTGACCAGAGCCACTATCTGGTCCATTCGGCGCGCGCTCTCGTTTAACGTCACCGCGAGTTTAGCGGCCGTCTGCGCCTCTTCCGTCAACGCATCTATCCGTTCGGTGTTCGTCAATATCTGGTCGTGAGCCGTCTTTACCAATCCCGCCGACGATTCGACGCGTCCCGAAATTTCCTCCGCCCGCGCCGCCGTCTGCTTAACGGTCCCGGTCAATTCCTTCATCGTAACCGACGTTTGGGAAATGGCCGAGGCCTGCTCCGACGTTATGCTCGCCTGCTCCGTCAGGCTCTCGCGCACGCGGGCGACTCCCCCGGAGAGCTCCTCCGCTACGCCCCGGACCTTATCTTCGAACGCGCGAACTTCGTCGAAGAAATACCGGCAAGCCCTCGTTAACTCCTCGAGCTCATCGCCGACGTAGTACGTTATCGGCACCGCCGCGCCGGTACTCCTAAGCGGTCCCGTTACGTGACCGGAAACGACGTACGCCGCGGCCGCAGACACGGTTACCAATATTGCCGCGGCCAACCACTGGCCCGACCCCCAAGCGGCCGCACCGCTTAAGCCGGGGCCGATTGCCGCTAACGCGATCAAGGCCGCGGCGCCGGCCCCGCCCGCAATAAAGCACCGAAGGCCGAGCGATACGGCCCGCCGCGGCGCGAACCTAACTCTCTTCGCCGTCAGGAACGCGAAAATCGGCCTCATGTAACGTTCGGCGGCTACGTACGACACGAGGCCGTAGACGAGCGCGGCCGCGACGCCGATACACCAGATCGCCGCCACCCCGGCGTAACCACCGCCGGGTTCTGCTACCGCGGCGCCGCATACGACGTACGCCGCTACGCCGCTCAGGAAAGCAACGAGGGCAGTTAAAGGCGGGAACGTCCTGATCCGCTTGGCGGCCGGCGGCTCGAAATCGTCTTGGGTAGCGGCCGGCGTCAATAGCGAAACCGCCCGCGCCAGCGACGCCACCATAGCCGCGACGACGACGACCGACGCCAAGCCGAGCGGCGCGACGACGTACAGATGGGCGAAAGCGAGGCGGCGTTGCACCGCGGCCTCGAGGCCGGTAGCCAGAAACAAGGCCGCCGCCGCCGGCAACACGTAAAACGTTACGAACAATAACGCTTGCGTAAACGCCACTCGGGGGACGTCGACGCCGGTTTCATCTCGCGCAGCTACTTTAGCTACCACCTTGGACTCCTACTCCGGCCGCATCTATTCCGCGGTAACCTCCTCGGCCGCGACCCACTCCGCGGGTAACTCGTAACCTTCCCGGACGAGTTTTATCGACGTCCCGATATGTTCCGCCAGGTCCCGCTGCTTGCCGGCTATTATATACGACCGATCGCGGGTGCCGGCGACGTCGAGGCGGGCGTACGCCGGCAAACCGTCGGGAGCCGGGACGACCGTACCCGCGCCCTCGTACGAACACCGCCCCTTCATAGCGCTATAACTCGTATCCTGGCTGAGCTTTTGGTTGAAAACGACCGAAAATTCGACTTGTTCGCTCTCCTCTCCCTCGAAAGCCGGCAACGGCTGCGCTTCGGCCGCTTCCATAGAGATTACGCTCACGCCGTAGGAACGCGCTGCCGCCGCCCGGGCGCCGCCGCGCCACAAAGCGGCCTTCGGGCCGCCGGGCGGAAAAAGCATCAACGCCAACAAGTTATAACTGATTTCCTCGCTGTCTTTTACGAAATCCGGCGCGCGCTTTACGCCGCCCTCGGCCAACGTCCAGGGCGCGAACTCGAGCCACCGCCCCGGCAAAAAGTCGCCCACCTTCTCCACGTCCGGTATCACCGCGTCGCCGGCGAGCGTTTGCTGGCTCGCGGTGAGGAACGTCAAACGGTACACGCCGCCGTCGATCTCCTCCAGCGAGAAAGTCGCCGAAGTATCGGTGCGGCTTATCGACGGGATCCCGAACGCGTTCGCTAATTCCGCGGACGCTTCGTCGATCTCGTGCGTCGCGACGACGTTAACGGCGTAATTCATGGGCGCGGCGGAAGCCCCCGCGGCGGCCGCTAACAACGTCGCCATCCAGTAATTGGGCCTATACATATCCGCCCTTAATGCCTTTAATACTTGGACTTTTGTAACATCTTTACCGGCCTATATCAACCATTTTCGGCCGCGGCCGACGTTGACACCTTGGGCGTCGTGTGTTAGTTTGCCCTTCGAAGCGTACTAGGAGAATATATGATCGAGAAATATTTGGAATACGAACCCCAACTGGGGCGGGACGTCTACGTCGCGCCCACGGCGCTGGTTTTGGGGCGCGTGACGTTGGGCGACCGGGCCTCGGTGTGGCCGGGCGTAGTTCTGCGCGGCGACATCAACGAGATAATAGTCGGCGAGCACACCAATATCCAGGACCTCTGCGTAGGCCACCTGGAGGACGACCTGCCCCTCGTCGTGGGCGCGTACGTGACGGTAGGCCACGGCGCGATCCTGCACGCCTGCGAGGTGGGCGACGGCTGCCTGGTCGGCATGGGCGCCATCGTACTGAACGGCGCTAAAGTGGGCGACGGCGCAATCGTCGGCGCGGGCTCGCTAGTACCGCCCGGCAAGGAAATCCCGGCCGGCGTCCTCGCCCTCGGCTCACCCGCCAAAGTGGCAAGAAAGCTCTCGGAGGACGAAATACGCCACAACCGCTACTGGGCCGAGAAGTACGCCAAGCACGCCGCGAATTTCCTCGGCAAATAAAACGGGTCACGCCGCCCGAAATCGGAGGGCCGGTTTATGTTCAACAGAACGGCGTTTATCGTACTGTGCTCGCTCCTCGCCTGGGCGCAGCTGAGCCACGGCGCCGCGGAGGGAAACCTAAGCCGAGACGGCTTTGCGAAGATCGTTTCGCAAATAGAGGACGAGAAGGCGCGGAGCTTCTTCGAGGAACTCGCCGCCACCGGCTCGAGCTACGCCTTCCCCGTCGTGTGGGACCTCGCCGAGCTGACGGCCGAGGACCTTTGGATGCGAGTGGACGGCGAAGAAACCGCCGTGACGAAGGCTCAGCTGAGCGCGTTCTTGCGGGCCATGGCGGCCGCGGGCGTAACGCTGACGGCGGACGGCAAGAAGGTGACGTATAAGCTGCGCGAATCGCCCCCCGCCGGCGAGGGAAAGAAACGGAGCGTGGGCCAGGCCGAGGCGCCGCCGAAGAAGGCCGGAAGAAAACCGGCTACGAAGAAGGCCGCCCCCGGGAAGAAAAGCGGCGCCGGCGCGGCGGAAGGGCCCACCTACCGCCTATCTTGCGAATACGGCTCGGGCCTGACGTACGGCGACGTGGTCTTGTCGGCCGAAGAGGACGCCGGTAAATTATATTGCGACTTTGAGGTCGCCGCCGTCGTGGACGCGTTGACGTTTAAGGATTTTCCGTACAACCGCGACGGCGACGCGCAGAAGTTGTTCCGGAAAAACCAGAAAAAGATGGAGGGTTTGATGTCGTCGCCTTGGGGCCGCGAGAAGGTCCTCGGCACGTACGCGTACTACGACATGAAGGACCAGAGCTGGAAGATGGAACTCCTCGACGAGATATTGGAATATTACGACTTGGGGACAATAGCGAAGGAATAATCCAAGCCGGCCGCTGCCGTCACCTCAACCCGTTCTGGTTTTTTTCAGAGACGCGGCCGTTCTTGAATACGATCGTCGCGTGGCCGTCCCCGATGTCCTTCCAGCTGTAGAACTCGAGCCACTCGCCGCCCACTTTTATCTGCGCGGTCCGGACGCCCGGGCCGCCGAAGACGGCGGCGACCTCGTTGTACGTCATGCCTATTTGGACCCGCTCGTAGCTCGCCAGCGTGACGCGCGGCGAGCCCGGCCCTTGCGCCACCTCAATTATGTCGTCGACGTTGAAGACGCCGGCCAGAAATATACCCGCCGCCAGCGTCACGACGCAGCAAAGCAGCAGCGCTACCGCCACGAGGACGATCACCAGCCAAATTTTAGCGGTCCTAGTCACCGCGTCCCCCCGCCGCCTCCTCGAATTTCTTTAACTGGTCGACGAAGAACTCTTTGTCCGGAGCCGCCGAAAATAGCCGCCACCTCGCGGTAAGTCATCCCGACCTCGACCCGCTCGTAGTTGGCGGGCGTGACTCCCGGCGAGGCCGGCGCCCACGACACCTTCATTATATCGCCGAAGTTGAATACGTCTCCTACCGCCTGCCAAGCCAGGACGGTTACGACGTAGCAGCACAGCACTACGGCGGCCGTGAGGCCGACGAGGAGCCAGATCTTCGCGTTCCGGGTTAATTATCTTCCGCCTTTCACGAGCTGGGGGCCGCGGCGAATTTCATTTATACGCTGACCGATATTACCACAATACCGGCTTAACACCGGTGTATTGCTTAATTAAGGTACCGGAGTAATTCACGAGCGCGGCGAGGTCGTCGTGCTCGCGAGCGTCGTTTTTCCACACCCCCAGAACGATATCCTCCCCTTTCCGGTGGACCTCGAACCGGTAGGAGACCTCGTCCGGTACGCCGGGGCGCGACGGGAAGTCCACAGCGTCCAGTTCCGCGGCGTCGACGAGCTCCCTCAGACTGGCGCCCTCGGCGGCGGTTAGGTCGTACGGCCCGTACGTGACGATCTCGCCGTGCGTATTATGTTTAATGGTCATCTTCCCGGCGCCGTCGACGGCTAAGACCCACTCGCCATATCCCTCGACGTGATAAGCCCCCCCGCTCGAGAATTCGAAGACCGGCCCCGCGCCGGCGGCGGTTGCGACGAAAGCCGCGGCGAAAATCACTCCGGCAAGCATTCTCTTATTCATTTAATCCCTTCCCGTGCCGACTCGAATTTCTTTAACTGGTCGACGAAGAATTTATTCGCAACGTCCGCCCCGAGCGCCTTCTTTTCCCACTCGACGGCCTTACCGTACTCGCCCGCGGCGTAGTACGCCTCCGCCACGGTGTCCATAACGTTGGCGTCGTCCGGCGTAAGCTCGTACGCCAAGAGCGCGAGCTCGAGTGCTCGGGCCGGGTAGAGCTTGCGCGTCGCGAGGGTCCAGGCGAAGTCGTTGAGGGTCGCGGCGTCGGCGGCGCCCTCCTCGGCGACGCGGTCCATAATAGCGAGCGCGTAGGCGGCCTCCCTCTCGCCGCCCAACTCGAGGTACCGGTCGACGAGGAACCGGCGTTCCCACAGCTCGTAGATGCGCTCGAGCTCGGCCACCGGCTCGGCGTGGTCGTCGACGCGGACGTCGACCATACGGTCCGTCTTACCCTGATAACCGCCGCCCTCGCGGACGACGAGGAGCGCCGCGGACTCCTTTGCCGCGTTTATCGCCGCCCGCGGCGTCGCCGGCCTTGAGCGCCGCTAGCAGCCTGCGCGCCAACGGCCCCTCGGCCGAGACGTACGCCCGCTCCATTTCCGTTAAAACTTCCTCGCCGACCAGAATATTGCCCTGGACCGAGTAGCCGTCGCCGGCAACGTGGCCCGACCAGGCGAGCGTATCCTCGCCGGTGAAGACGGCGACGTTACCGGCGGCGTCGACTATCGCGACCTGGCGCCGGCCGGCCTCCGCGTCCTTCTCGCGCAGGCGCTCGAGCACCTCCTGCGCCGACAAGCCCTGCGCCAGCAGCTCGAGACCCTCGACGCCGTAGTCGAGGTTGGCGTAGGATTGCGTCGCCACCGCACCCACGCCGGCCTTCGCCCACGGGACGATGTATCCCACCGCGAGGACCTTCGAGGCGACGGCCACGCCCCACTCGCCGGCGTCCGCGTCGTAGGCCACGATGGAGAAGGTACCGGCGTCGATGCCTCCGCCCACGGCCCACCCCGGCAAGGCAGCGGCGATCCACGAAACGGCAGCCGTTAACTTGAAAATCGCATAGCGATTACGCAACATTCTTGGATACCTCCCGAGGAATGCTTTTCGTATGAAACCGTTTACGAAACCGCGGTTACCTGCTCAGGCCAATCTGTTGGTCGGCCGCGCGGAGCAAGTACGTATTCCCCTTAGGGTCTACCAAGCGGATTATAACGTCGACGTAAATGTACGGCTTCCACTTGGGCCCGCCCCGGGCGAACCGTTTGAACTGGTTGGCAGGGCAGGGCGACTTCTCGTCCACCGGCACCGCTTCCCACACCTCCTCGTCGTTCACGACCCACAGGCGGTCGGCATCAAGCCAGGTCGGAAACTTTTCCTCTCCGCTCGCGACAACGTACGCTACGGCGATCAGCGGTCGCCCGTCCGGCGGGCAAATCGGGAAAAAGTCGCGGTTGAGGAAGGTCTCCAAAGTAAAATCGCGCCCCTCTATCACGACCGTTTCCGGAGCCCCTTCCAACTGCTTAAGCGGTACCGACGGGCCCGTGGGGCCCGAACCGCACGCCAGAACGAACAAGCATACGGTTACAAGAACCGTTTTCTTCGCCGACATGCAACCTCCTCCTCTTACTTCAAACTACCCTTCATAGTTTCGAACGTTCTCAAGCATGTTTCCAAAGCTATTATACCACGGCCTCGGACGCGAAAAAAGCTTCTCTTATGGAACGCCACCCTCGGAAAATCAAACCGCGCCTCGCGGCGCGGTTTTGTTACCTTCAAAAATCGCGGTCGCGCGTCATTCACCATATCGCTTATCATAGAAGTCCAGCATTTCCTGTATCTCTTCAGAAGTCAGGCCTTTGCGCCATCTATGCTCGGGCATATCGAGGACCGTGGCGGCGACGCCGGGGCTCAACGCCTCTGCTTCGGGTATAAACTTGTTGTAGAAATGGTTCGCGACCTCGTAGAAGCCGTGCCACTGCGTGAAATCGGGCCCCATCATCGAGGCGCCCATGCGCGCGCGCCGTCCCTCGTGGTGCCATAGCTCGAAGAACGTCCACTCGATCTTGTCGTCGAACGGCGTCGCCGTTATCGCGCCTCGCTCCTTGAGGGCCGTCATAATCCCGGCGGCGGGGCGGCCGAATTTGTCGTTGTACAACGCTATCGCGTCTTCGTACATCAGGAAATAGTTATCGACCCAGGTCTTCCCGTGGCATTCAAAACAGACATTCTTCATCGCCGCGCGCTTCGTCTCCCAATCTTCTAAACGCTTGGAGACGACGGGCCGCAAGGTCCAAGCGATGCGCGCGCCGACGTCGTGGGTAACCCCAACGGTCGACGTAGCGCTCATGTGGCAGGTAGCGCACGTGGGCGCGGCGGTATAAGTCTCGCCGACGATCCACTCGTCGGCATCCAAAGCCATCTCGCCGCGATAGGCCGCGAAGTTGATGCCGTGCTTGGACTCCTCGTAGATCTCGAGCTGGGGATGGTCGGGGCCCATGTGGCAGCGGCCGCAAGTAGCCGGCTCGCGGGCCTGCCGTCTACTAAATATGTGCCTGGTATGGCATGCGGTACAAGCACCCCGGGAGCCGTCCGGGTTTATGCGTCCGATGCCTGTGTTCGGCCACGTGCCGGCGACAGGGATGCCCTTCTCTTCGAGTTCGACGGTAGAGCCGTGGCACTGTTTGCATCCCAGGTTGGCCGCCGGGCTTCCCTCGACGACTTCGCCGAGGAAGTTATCCAGCGAACCGATGAACTGCGCGGCTTTGGCGTGGTGCGACTCCTCGAACTCGCGGCCTTCCCGCTTGTGGCACTTCGCGCAGTCGCGCGGCGTCGGTACGTGGGTCAACAGGAAACCCTCGTGTTCCCATTTGTCGGCGTCCGTCGGCTGGGCGCGGTGGCAAGCGGGGCAACCTACGCCTTTCGCTCCGTGCCTCGACAACGACCACTGGCGTATCCAATCAACGGCTATCTTTTGTTCCAGATGGCAATCGATACACTTTTTAGTAGTCGCGTCAACCCGCGGGGCCGCAGCTTCTCCCGCCTCCTCCGCCTGCGCCCGTTCCATAAAGCCGAATATTACTACGCCGGCGACGAACGCCACCGCCGACGCGGCGGCCGTTATATTTTTCAATTTAAAGGCCATGGAGCCTCCTTAAGATACCAACGCTAACTGGATTTTCAAAGGCCCGAATTCGTACGCTTCGAAACCCCGAACGAAATATTGCGAGCACCCGTCTTTCTTAGTAATATTGTCTATGCTTTTAGTAATATACGCACCTTCCACAGTCAATATAATTTTTAAAAAACCGCTGCTGTCCTGTTAGCGACCTTTTTCGTTTTGACTTAACGCCGCCGTTATGATAATTTTCGGCGCCAACGCCAAAAGGAGGTAGCACCATGCCCGAGATCAAATGCCCTAAATGCGAGGCCGCCATAACCTACACCGACGCCAACGCGGGAAAAGCCGTCAAGTGCGCGAGCTGCGGCGCCGAGGTGTTCGCGGTCGAGGCCGCCGAAAAACTCATCAGCCTGAAGTGCGCCGGGTGCGGCGGCAAGATAGACCTACGGCCCGGGATGGCGGAGGCCGTGTGTCAATATTGCGGCGCGTCGTACCTTCTGCCGGCCGCGGCGGCGCCGGCGGCCGAGAAGGCCGAAGTTCCGGAATATATTACGACGTTTAAAATCTTCCAGAGCAACATGTTGGAGCACTTGAACGAATGGCTCGATAAGGGAGTCTTCACCGCCGGCGACGCCGACACCGCAGCGACCGTAACGAAAGTAACCGCCAAATACGTGCCGCTGTACGTCTGCAACTGCGACGCGACCTCGGCGTGGACGGGCCGGAACAGCACCACCAGATACCGCACCGTAACGAAGACGCGCACTAACGCCCAGGGCGCGCGCTCAACGTATCAGGAGGATGAACCGTACAAAGAATGGCACAGCACCTCCGGGACCCACGTAGGCCACTACCGCGTGGGGTTGGCGGCCTCGAGCGGCCTGTCCCAGGACGACCTCGACAAGCTGGCCGGCGACCCGGGCAACTTCACGCGCGACGAGGGGGCCGAGCCGTACGGCCGCGCCGTCCGCGAGGACGACTTTCCCGTCGAACGCGCGGCCTTCGACGCCGCGGAGGCCAAACGACGCGCCAATATGAAGGTGGAGGCGCTCGAGCGCAAGGCCTGCGACGGCGAGGTGGAGCGCCTCGAGTCTTGTAGTACGCAGCTCTCCAACCTCACCGCGCGCCTCTCGTACCACCCCTTCTGGTGGCTCACGTACACGTACAAGGCCAAGCCGTACAACTGCGTCATGGACGGCGTGACGGGAGCGGTGACCGGCAAGAAGCCCGTAAGTAAAACGAAGGTGATAATCGCGGTCGTCGTCGCGATAATCGTCATCGTATTAATCGTGATAGTGATAGCCTGCCTCGGCGGCGGCTACTTCACGAGTACGTCGTCGCTGTTGAACCAGGTCCTCGAGGGCGCCCGGGCGCTGGTATAATTAATACGGAAAATAAATAGGAAAAAGCCGCCGGCCCAGCCGGCGGTTTTTTCCTAAATCAATAACGCCCTTATCGGCGCCGGAATTCCCTCTCGAGTATCGGCCCGACCTTCTGGAACGCCTCGAATGGCTTGACCGACAGCTTCTTCCCATACCACTCGTTTAAGAACGCGACGTACTTCTTCACTTCCGGGTTCTGGTAGACCCGGATGAAGCGGTACGCGAAGTATTTGATGTCGTTCTTATTGATGTTGTCCATAACGTACATCCGAGCGATGTTCTCGTAGACATAGAGCAGTTTGTCCAGCTTCTTCTCCCGGTCGGTTTGCAGCATCCCCTCGTCGAACTCGAACTTCTCGTAGTCTATCTCGTAATACAATTCAATCAAGTCCGGGTCCAGGAGGTAATCCCTCGCCAGCGTTATCAGGAACTCGGCGCGCTTCTGCGTTATAGTCTTGCGCATTTGGAAATAATTCATAATCAGGCCGACGAACGTCAGCAACAACAGACTCGCCAGGATGACGTTGCCCATCGTGACTTCGGGGTTCCATACCAACATAACGTTCACCTCTTACCGGGGTATTATAACTAATGCCCGGCCTGCCGACGCAATAACTACTACCGGACTACCAGGCGCTCGAAATCCGGCCTGCCGCGCAGCGACGCGAGGTCCTCATCTCGAGCCGCCATCTCCTTATAACGCCCGGGCGCAAGCTCGACGGCGCGGCTTAGATGGGCCATCGCCTCGTCGCCGCGGCCTTGCCACGCCAACGCGCACGCCAGGTTGTACCGCGCGCGCGGGTCCTCCGCGATATCGAGGATAAGAAGGTACTCCCGTTCCGCGGCGGCGTAATCGCCCATCCGTAGGAGGACCTCTCCCAGCCGGTGCTTAACGTCCAAAGCCTTAGGCTCGTAGTACGCCGCCTCCTTGTAACAGTCGCGGGCACGCTCGAGGTCGCCCCCGTCGCGGGTAACGTTGCCCAGCTCGTACCAGGCCGCGCTCAAATTGGGCTGGAAGTGAACGGAACGTTCGAATTTCTCCGCGGCGCCGTCCACGTCGCCCTCCTGCAACAGGAGCTTCCCGTAAAAATAGTACGCCCGGCCGTCCTCCGGCTCCACGGCCAGCGCGCGCTCGTAGCACTCGCGCGCCCCCTCGACGTCGCCGGCCTGCGCGCGGATGTTGCCTATGTTGTTCCACCCCTTGCTGTAATCGGGTTTGACCCTTACCGCCAGCCGGAAGTAATGCTCGGCCTTCGCCATATCGCCACGCCGCGCCGCGATGATGCCGAGGTCGTTTAGCGTGTTCATGCCGGCTATTTCCCAATTCGCCTCCAGCGCCGCCTCGTACTCGCGCTCGGCGGCGTCCAGGTCGCCGTCCGCGAGGTACACCGTACCCATCGAATAGTGGCCTTGCGCCTCGAACTTCGATTGACGGCCTATACCGAACGGGTCCGCGTCGCAGAAGACGAACAACGCCGCGAGCGCCGCGACGCGCCAACCTATTTGTACGCCGCGCCACCTTCGCAAATTATCCCAAAAATAAAAGAAAGCGGCCGCGGCGAACACGCAAAAATACGGTACGACGGGCATCCGAAACCGCGCGTTCACGAAGAACAATATCACCGACGCGGAATAGACGACGACGTAGATATATGACGGCGCCAATTGCCGCCATCGCCGCGCGCACAGAATCATCCCGAAAAAGGCGAACGGTAAAACGACGTACAGGCTTACGGGGTCGTATTTCAACACCCGGAAATGCTTTTTCAGGTAATAGAGGTCGAAATTATTCGCCACTTCGTACGCGTTCGTAAAGAAATAGGTTTTCTGCGTAAGCAACTTGAGCGCCGTCAACGGCTGCGTGCGGGCAAACTCGGCCACGCGCGCCAGGTAGTAGCGGTCCACCTCCGAACGGGCAAGGGGCCTACCGGCGGCCTCCTCCGCCATCCGTATCGATTCGTAATAACCCCGCCACCAATCGCCGTGGGTGCCCGGGACTATCGCCGTCATTCCGTCCGCTTCGGGGTTGTTGCCCATCCACAAGTTGACGCCGCCCTGGCATGATATCAGAACCGGCTCCCGCGCGACGGCGTAGTTCCGCGCCGCGACCGCTCCCACCACCGCCGCGGCGAGGCCGTATAAGAGCACGAGCGACACGATTATTCGTCGCCGGGGCAACCGCGTCCCGGCCCGGGCCGCGACGTACGCCAGCCAGATAAAAGCCGCCACGGCAAGGACGTTGGGCCTGGTTATCGCGGCCAGCCCCAACGCTCCACCCGCGGCCGCCGCCCACCGGTATTTACCGGTCTTCACCGATCGTACGACGGCGTACACGAACGCGAGCCCCAGCGGGACCTCGAGCACGACAAGCAGCAACTCCACGTCGTAGAAAATCGCGATCCATATTGTACCGAGGGCGACCGCCGCCACGGCGCCCACCCGCCTGTCAAAGAACTCGCGGCCAAGCAAGAAACAAAGCCCCGCGCTCACGCCGCCGACGAAACCCTGCGCGACGCGCGCAAACAGGATGGACCCTTTACCCAACCAATACAATAACCCTAAAAAATACGGGTACAGCGGCGCCCGGAAGAAAATCTCGCTCCCCCAAAAGTCGCCGTCGGCGATACGGCGCGCCCACGCGTCGTGGTAGGCCATATCCATCACCGGCGTCCGGTAGTACGCGTGGTCGCCGGCCGTCGCGAGTAAAAGGAGCCGGACCCCGACGGCCCAGGCCACGACCGCGGCTAATATAAACCAGTCCCGGCGCGTCCAACTCTTCTCCGCAACTTCCGCAACCATCGCCGGAATATAACACCTGTCGGACGCCGCCCTCAATATAAATAAAGGTTTGCGTCGGCCCGCGTTTTTACATATCATAGTTTCGATGGAACGCGCCAAGGTCCTACGTCCATATACGTTATTGCTACTCACCGTCGCGCCGCTAACCGGCGTTGCCGAAACGGCCGACGAACTCCGGGGCCTGTGGGTTTGCCCGTGGGACATGAACTCGCCCGCGGCCGTGGGCCAAGTCGTGAGCGCCGCCGCGAGCCACAACTTCAACGCGCTCTTCGTCGAGGTCCGCTATCGCGGCGACGCGCTTTACGTCCCCAATAAAAACGACGCTCGGTTCACCAACCCGGAACCCCGCTCTCCACACGTCGCCGGCCGGCCGGCCGACTTCGACCCGTTAGAAGATATAATAAATAAAGGGCACGGCGCCGGCCTGGAAGTCCACGCCTGGGTCACGACGTACGTCGTTTTAAACCGGAAGACGCCCACGCCGCCCGGGCACCCCGCGCTCGAGCACCCGGAGTGGCTGAGCCAAAACGGCCGCGGCGAAACGTGGGACCGCTACGGCATGGCGTGGCTCGAGCCCGCGCTGCCCGAAGTCCAGGATTACCTGTATAACGTATTCGGCGATATCGTCGCCAACTACGACGTCGACGGCCTACACCTCGACTACGTCCGCTACCCCACGCCCGCCTTCGGCCGGCACCCCAAAGCCATAGAGTTATATCAAGCCGAAACCGGGAAGACGCTGGACGACGCGCAGGCCTTCGCGGATTGGCGGCGACACAAGATTAGCGCCTTCATCAACCGCCTCTACAACGGCCTCGCGAAACTCGAGCCGACGTGCTCCCTAACCGCGGCCGTCTTCGCCTCTCGAACCGGGACCGCCTACAACGACTGCCTCCAGGATTGGACCGCCTGGCTTGAGGGCGGTTACGTAGACGCCGTAATGCCGATGGCGTACAGCCGCGACGCCGGCGTGGTAGGCAAACAAATCGAAGACGCCTTCGGCGTCGCGTCCGGCCGCCATATATATGCCGGCATTATGGTCCCCGAGGTTGCGGCCGACGAATTCGACGACGCCGTCGGCGAGGAGATGGTCGCGAAAGGCCGCGCGGCGCGAGAAGCCGGCGCAAAAGGCGTCGTGGTCTTCTCCATTAAAGGCGCGTTACGAGAAGACGCGCTCGTCGCGCGGGCGCTGCGCGAAGGTTTGTTCCGCGAACCGGCCGCGCCCCCCGAAATGGCCTGGAAGGGCGAAGTCGCCATAGCTACGGGGGCGGACGTCGTTGCCGTCTACGTAAAAGGCGAACCGAGATTCGCGGTGCGCGTCGAACAAGGCGTCCCGCGGCGCCACGCCTACCTGCTCGCCAAAGAGATCTCGGCGCGCGCGGACGCCGACGTGTTTATAAAGGCCGCCCCCGACCTAACGTACCGCGTCTACGCCGGCGCGTACGACGACCGCCGCGCCGCGGCCGAACTTCGCGATAAACTCGCGCGCCTCGGCTATTAAATGTATTCGCAGCTCAGAACGGCTCTGGTTTGCGGCCTGGCGCTATGCGCCTTGTCGGCTTCGCCCCAAGGAAACGGGCGCCGCGAATTAGTAATTATATATACCGGCGACAGCGGCGCCGAAGTCGAGTCCTGCGGCTGTAACCTCCTGGCGTACGGCGGCCTGGCCCGGCGCGCCACGCTCGTCAACGTTATCCGCGCCGCCCATCCCGACGCCGTCTTCGTCGACGTCGGCGACTTCCTCAGCCCCAACGTCGGCGAACAGGACCGCCTAAAAAGCGAAATCTCGGCCGAGGCATACGGCGCCTTCGGTTACGACGCCGTTAACCTGGGCGAGGATGACTTCAACTTCGGCCTCGATTTCTTAAAGAACCTCGTCGAAATCAACGACATCCCGATAATATCGTCCAACGTCGTCGCGGAGGGCAAACCGTTCGCGCCGGCCTTTAAAGTTGTCGACCGCGCCGGCGTGAAAGTCGGCGTCGTCGGTTTCCTAAACGCCGAGCTCGTCGCCGGAAAAGATTTCCGCGGCGTCGACGTTAAACCGCATAAAAAGAACCTCAAAGCGGCGACGTCCGAACTCGGGCGGCAGGCCGACGTCGTCATCTGCCTCGCCCATATCGGCAACGTCGACAAGGCGCGCGCTTTCGCCGCCAAGTGTCCCAAAGAGATAGACGTCGTCGTCGCCGGCCATCGCGGCGGCCAGACGCCGCAAGCGGAGAACGTCAAAGGCCGCTGGATGGTCTACACGCGAAGCCGCAACCGCCACGTCGGCATGCTCAAGCTCACGCTCGACGAGGAGTTTAACGTCGTCGCGGCCGAAAACCACGTCTTACCGGTTACGAGGGAGACGGCGAAAGACGAGGCTACGCAGGTACTGGTCGAGAAGTATTACGCCGCGCTCCGCAAGGTCGTCGACGAGAAGAAGTTGCTAAAACCGCCGGAGGACGTGCCGCCGGGCGGTTTCATCTACGTGGGCTCGAGCCGGTGCGCCGAGTGCCACGCCCCTCAAAAGAAACAGTGGCGCGGGACGACACACGCCGCGGCTTACGCATCCCTCGAAGACGCCGGCCGCGAGACGGACCCGGAGTGCATCGGCTGCCACGTAACCGGCTACGGCTTCCGCGGCGGCTTCGTCGCCGGGCAAAAACCGGCTCGTTTAAACGTAGGCTGCGAGGAATGCCACGGCCCGGGCGAAGGGCACGCCCAATCGCCCGCTATTAAAACGCCCCCTATAAACGAAAAGACTTGCACGCGCTGCCACGACGCGGAGCGCAGCCCGTCGTTCGACTACGCCCCGTACCTCGAACCGGTCAGCCACTGAACGGCGACAAAAAGGCGGGCCCGAGGCCCGCCTTTACAACTCGTTAAGCGGTAATCACACGAGGTCCGGCCGCTCCTTCTTCATCAACTCGACTACTCGCCGTACGTCCTGCCCCGCCCCCTTCGGGTAGACGAGGACGACGTCGCCGGCGTCGACGACGACGTTGTTGTCCACGCCGAACAACACTACCGGCCGCCGGCCGCCGGCGAGGACGATGTTCCCAACCCCCTCCAATTGGTAGACGACGCCCCGGCCTATGTTCCCGCGGTCGTCACGCGGCAACACACGCTCGAGCGCGTCGAAGGAACCGATGTCGTCCCACCCGCAATCGGCTTCGACCACCTCGAACGCGGCCAACTTCTCCATAAAGGCGTAGTCTACGGACGTCGCCTCGAGCTTATCGTATATATCCGCCACTTTCGCCGTCTCGCCCGCGGCGAGCGGCCTCTTCAGGTTTTTCGCTACAGCAAACTGCGCCGAGTAACATCCGCGCATTGACTCGAGAAAGCGGTCGGCGCGCCAAACGAACATGCCGCTGTTCCACAGGTAATCCCCCGACGACAGGTACTCGCGCGCCGTCTCCTCGCCCGGTTTCTCCTTGAACTCAAGGCCCTGCCGTACGCGCGGCGGGCCGGCCTCCAATACCTCACCGCACCTGACGTAGCCGTAACCGGTCTCGGGCCGGTCGGGTTTGACGCCGAAGGTGACTATGGCCCCCTCCTCGGCGCGCCGAAAACCCGCCGCCAACGCCTCCCGGAACGCATCCTCGTTTTCGACAGCGTGGTCGGCCGGTAAAACGAGGACTGTGGCTCTCGAGCCTAGGCGGTCCACGATCTCCAACGTACCCAGTACGCAACTGGGCCAGGTATTCCGGGCCGCCGGCTCGGCGATGAAGTTTGCCAGCGGTATTTCCCGCAATAACGGCCGCGCGTTGAGCAAGATGTCTTCCTCGGCGACCACGTACACGTGCGAGGTATCTACCAGCGGCGCGACGCGCTCGTATGCGTCCTCGATTAACGTACGGCCCGTAACCAACGATAGAAACTGCTTGGGTCGGTCGCGGCGCGAGAGCGGCCAGAGCCTCGTACCCCGACCGCCGGCCATAATTAAAACCGCTCTACTTGCACCCGCCATATTACTACCCCTTGACATCAGCGTTTAAGTACGGCTCGAACAATCCGTAAAGTTCGGCGAACTCGCCCGGCGAAAAGTTCTCCGGCCTTGCCGACGGCTCGAAACCGGCCTCGCGGAGCTTGGCGGTTACCTCCGCCGCCGAAAGGCTGCCGCCCAGAAGCGTAGCCAGGCGATTGCCGACCTTCTTGCGCCGCGCGGCGAAGACGAAGTCGACGAAATAGCCGAAGAGTTCCGAATCTACGACCCGGGCCGGCGGTTCGTCGTAGTACCGGTACGTTACGAGGGCCGCGTCCACCTTCGGCTTCGGCTCGAAAGCTCCGGCCGGTATCACGAACGCGAGATACGGCTCGCCCCGCGCCTGCATTTTTACCGACAGGCCGCCGTAGACCTTACCGCCGGGCGAGGCGCAAATGCGCTCGGCGACCTCCTTCTGCAGCGTCAACGTCCACCGGCTTATCTGAGCCCGGCGGTCCGAGAGTAGCTTCAATATCGGCCCGGTAATGTAAAACGGGACGTTGCCGACTACCACCACCCGCCGCCCTTCCGGAACCAGCTCGGCCCAGTCGACGTCCAAAACGTCGGCGTGCACTATGGTGAGGTTGTCGTATCGTTCGAAGTCACGCGCCGCGGCATCTACGAAGGCCTCCTCCAACTCGACGGCAACGACTTCGCGAGCTCTCCGCACCAAATGCTGCGTCAGCTCGCCCCGTCCCATACCGATCTCGAGAACGGTGTCGTCAACCGCTATCCGGGCGGCGTCGGCGATGCGCCGCAGTACGTCATTGTCGACGAGGAATACCTGGCCTTTATGCGCCCGCTTTACCACTTGATGAAGGAACCCGTTTCCAGCGTAAACGTCGCCGGCCCGTAACCCGGCTTATACCGCAGCGCGGTCTCGACCTCGCGGCGCGAGTCGTCCGTCCGCCCAAGCTCGTGGTAACAGTCGGCAAGCAAATAACGGGTGAAGGAATCGGTCGGCTCGAGAACTACGGCCCGTTCGAAATAGGGAACGGCGCCGGCGTAATCTCTTTTGAGGTAAAAGACGGTCCCCAAATTATGTTGCACTTCGTGCGCGCGGCGGCCTACGCGGTCGGCGAGCACAAAATACTCTTCGGCCCGAGCTTCGTCTCGCGGCTCATAACGCTGGTACATTTCGTAGAGAAAATTCCCGACAGTCCCCCGCGCCCAATGGTCCAAATAAGTGGCGGGCGGGTCGACGCCGCGGACCACGTAACGGGTTATGACGTCGTCGCGGGGAGGCGGCGAACCGCGCCGAATAACACGGTAAACCGCGCCGTCTTTTGCGAGGCCGTAACCCCACGGACGGACGAAGTCGTACGGGTAAAGGAAGTAATAATCGTGGCGTTCCTCCGCGAGAACGCCCCGCATAATTTCGTAGAAATATTTGACGATTACGTCGACCGGCGCGTGGGACAGGTCCCGGCCGCCGAAGTCGAATACGTCGAAATAATTAGCGTTGCCCGTGGTATCTACGAAGAAGATATCGGGACGCGCGTACTCCAACGTCGTCAGCGCCTGTATGCCGGTCGTGGGCGCGGAGTTCTCCTCGCCCAGGAAAAGGAAGTCCGCGTACCCCACCGAACGTAAATAATTCGCCCCAAAATCCCGGACGTACGGGTAATACGTGCGGTCCGCCTGGTAGAAACGCGTAAGTACCGGCGACAGCGCGACGACCACCGCCAGCCCTAAAAATACGTACGTCGCGGCGCGCCGCCACTTCGCCAACGCCTCGCCGACTCGCGTTACCGCGACGCCCGCGCATATCGCCGTCAACATATAGAACGGGAAGTACCACGCCCGGAAGCCGAAAGACGGGTAGTTGACGGTAAGGATCAACGTGAAGAAACCGATCGCGACGAAATACAGGAAATCGCCGCGGCGCCGCCACGCGAGCCACGCGGCTCCGACCGCCCCCGTTGCGATACCCACCCACCGGAATTGGTCCAAATACAACCAGGCCGCGGTCTTCATCCGCCACCCGACGACCGCCCACGGCGCGCTGAACATTTGGTGCTGGAACTCTTTGCAGGTCAGGTGGAAGTACAAGCCGTACAAGGTTCCCGGTTTGCCCCAATTCTGTACGACGCCGGTCGCGGAACGTACCGGTAAATAAAGATAGGTAGACATCGCGAGCAACCACAACGCCGCCGCCGCGTAGAGGTGGCGGGAGCGAAGGCCGGCGTCGCGCCGCTGCCAAAAGACGAACGCCGCGTACGGAATCAACAGGACCGCTTGTTGGGGGTGGTTGGTACATGCCATACCGTACGTGAAGGCCGCGACGTAGAACCACCGAACGTCGGCCTGTCGGCGCCATACGAAAAGCGCGAGTATCGTCGCCGCGGTGAGCGCCATGTTCATCGTATATACTTCGCATGTCGTGGATTGGATCCAAACCGTAGGCGCCAGCGAATACGCGAGGCCTGCTACGGCCGCGCCCGCCGCGGCGGCCCAACCGCCGTCCGCGAGCTCGTAAACGAGGAGGACGACGAAAAAGGCCGTGGCCGCGCCCGCGACCGCGGAAAAGAGGTTCATCCCCAAGATGGGATTTATTCCGGGCAGCATCGCGAAGAGATAACACGCCAAATGCCACCCCGGAAACCCCGGCGGTACGCCGCTGCCGAGAAGGCCGACGGAACGGTTGAACAGGCCGGAGTCTTGCCAAAAGATGTCGCCGCACAGCGTCTTGGCGTATACGACGAAGGCCGCCAGCGCGACCGCCGCGGCGACGTAGAAACGTTCACGAGGTATCGAAAATTCGCTAGTCATATTAAGGAATCTATAGTCCGCCTTATGCCGCCAGGAATATCAAACGCGCGACGAAGAGCGCGGCCAGCACGTACGCCAGCGGGCTCACCTCACGCCACCGGCCCGCGACCATCATCACTACGGGGTACGATATGAAGCCGAGCGTGATGCCGTTCGCGATCGAGAACGTAAACGGTATGGCGATCAAAGTTAAAAACGCCGGAATAGCCTCCACCGGAACGCTCCACCGGATGTCCTTGAGGCCCGTCAACATGAAAGAACCAACTATGATAAGCGCCGGCGCCGTTATAGGTTGCAGAAAGCGCGTCATCTCGAAGAAGCCGCGTATCGACGCGCCCTCCAGCACGCCTTCGAGCGGGGCGCCCTGCGTCACCATTATGCCGCCGCCGACCATCTTGGCAAACGGTAAGAACAGCGGCGCGACCAGGAAGAGGGCCGCGGTCACGACGTTCGCGAGGCCGGTGCGGGCGCCGGCCGCGATGCCGGCCGCGGACTCGATATATGAGGTAGTCGTCGACGTTCCGAAAACCGCGCCCACCGACGTCGCGACCCCGTCGGAGATGAGAGCGCGATTGATGCGGGGCATTCGCCCCTTCTCGTCCAGGAATTTACCCTGCTCCGCCACGCCCAGGAAAGTCCCCAGCGTGTCGAACATATCCATAAAGAGGAAGACGAAGACGACGTTTAGTAGGCCCAGGTTGAACGCGCCCGCCAGGTCCATCTTCAAGAACAACGTCGCCGTGGGCAGCGGCCCCACTTCGACCAGGTACCTCAGCGGCCCCACGAAAACAGGCGCGATGCTCTCGGGTACGGCGAAGATACCCGTGTACTTTATCTGGCCGAATATGAGCGCCGCCGCGGCCGTTAACAGCATCCCGTAGAGCAGCGCGCCCCGCCATTTCAATACCAACATTACGGCGGTGGCGACGAGGCCGAAGACGGCGAGCAACGCCGCGGGATGCGTCAAGTCGCCCAGCGTGACGAAGGTGGCCTGATTCAACGTAATGAAACCCGCTTTTTCAAAGCCTATGAAAGCGATGAAGAGGCCGATGCCGGCGGCAATTGCCTTCCGCAGCGACGGCGGCAGCGCGTCGACGATGAGCGAGCGGATCCGTAAAACGGTTAATACCGTGAATATTATACCCGAAATGAAAACGGCGCCGAGCGCGGTTTGCCACGGCACCCCCATCATAAGGACGACGGTGTACGCGAAGTACGCGTTGAGCCCCATCCCCGGCGCTTGCGCTATGGGGTAATTAGCCAGGAGGGCCATGAGAAGGGTACCGGTCGCCGCGGCGACACAGGTCGCGACGAGGGCTCCCCCGAAATCCAAACCCGCGGCGCTGAGAATAGCCGGGTTCACGAAAATAATGTACGACATCGTCATGAAAGTGACGACGCCGCCCAAAAGCTCGCGACGAACCGTCGAGCCCCTTTCTCTTATATGGAAAAATCGCTCAAGCATCGCGACGCCCCAAACGGCATCAATATACCAAATGAAGCCGTACCGCGCAAACGATTTCGCCCGCGGCCGCCCACGGCCTTGACCGCGGTTGCGCCGTATATTATGATGCCGGGGCGAGAGGAGCCGAACCGTTGAACGCTAAAAAAATCGCCGCCGCGGCCGTATTGGCCGTCCTATTAGTACTCGCCGTAGCGCAGATCTGGTACCGCCCCGTCGACCGCGACGAGGGGTTCTGGCTATATACCTCCTGGCGCTTCGCCGAGGGGGCGCTACCCTACCGAGACTTCGCCTTGCCCCACTTGCCGCTAGCGTCGCTCTACTACGCCGGCGCGATAAAAATCTTCGGGCCTTCGCTCTACGCGCTGCGCGGTTTAAACGTCGCCCTCTTCGCCCTTTCCGCGGCTTTCCTCGCCGTCGCGGTCGCCCGCCGCTTCGGCGGGCCGGCGTCGTTCTTCGCCATCGTTTTCTTTGCTTCGTCGTCGCTTACGCTCACGTGGCTCGTTCCGGTCAAAACGTACGCGCCTGCTGCCGCTGCGTTAACGTTCGCCGTCGCCGCCTGGCTCTGGCCCGGCGATATTGATAAAACGGTCCTCCGCCGCGCGCTGGTTATCGGCGCCCTACTGGGCGCGGCTACGCTCGCGCGGTTAACGCTCATAGTAACCCTCCCGGCCGCGGCGTTCGGTATCTGGCTTTCGTCGTCGTCGCAGCCGGGCCGGCGAACGGCCGCCGTCGGCGCGCTGTGCGTCGGCTTCCTGGCCTTAACCCCCGTAATCGTCTATTTCCGCGCCGCCGCGGCGGACGCGTTCGCCTTTAACGTTTGGGGTATACACAAGCTATTCCTGGAAGGCGGGGCAACGGGCCGATGGGCCGCGGCGTTGAGCCTCCTGCTGCCGCCGGACCCGGCGATTCTGGTCGTAACGGCGTTTCTGGCCCTTCGAACGGCACGGCGTAAAATTTTAGCGTTCCCCCTCGCCGCCGGCATCCTTATCGTACTTGCCAATCTCGTACCGGGGAGCAGCCAACGTCAGTACTTCGTCCTCGCCGTACCGCCGCTCGCCGCCGCCGCCGGCGTGGGCGCCGCGTGGTTGTGGCGGCGGAAAAAAGCCGTCGCGGTGGCGGTCGTGGCCGCCGCGGCCGTCTTAGGCGCCGCCCGACCCGCCGCCAAAGTCGCCTTCGACCGGGCGCGCAAAGAGCTCGTCGGCCCGGCCGAGGTTTACGCCGCGGCTCGCCTGCTGGCCGAGCGCACGCAACCCGACGAAGTGACCTACACCGCCTGGCCCGGCTATGCCGCGCTCGCCCGGCGGCGGGTATTGCCGGGTTGGGAGCTCGGCTACTTCACGCATCGCGTCGGCGAAAGGCTGAGCGCCGCGGAGCGTCGCCGCTACCACTTGATGACGTACGAAGAAACGGCGGAAGCCCTCGCCGCCGGCGGAGCCCGGTTCGCGCTCGACGGCCTGGATACCCCCGAGGTACTCGAGCCGACGTTGGCCGAATACTTCGAGAAGACAACCTATCGCCGAGGCGTAACGTTTTGGCGATACAAAACCGGCGAATAAACCCGCCGCGTCAGCGTCACTAACCTTGTCGAAGAAACGAAACATATTCAAAAGGGCCGTTCGCGCCGCGGCGATAACAACCGCCAAAGTGGCCCTCAGGCCGCGGGAAGCGCCGCTTCCGCCGCGCGAAGAAATACGCAAGGTCTTGGTCGTCAAACTATGGGCCATCGGCGAATATTTGATGGCTACGCCGGCCTTCGCCGCCTTACGCCAACTGTTCCCTCGAGCCGAGGTCACGCTGCTCGCCGGCACCGCGGCCGCGCCCCTCGCCGCGGCGGCGCCGGCCTTCGACCGCGTCTGGACCGTACCGGAAGAACTATTCGTAAAAAGACGCGTCGGCAAGTTGCGCCGACTCAGGAAGCGGCTCGGGCGCGAAAAATTCGACCTCGCCGTAATTTTCCACCACGCCTGGGAATTCTCGGCCTTTGCCGCTTGGACCGACATACCTAACCGCGTCGGCTTAGACCGCGACGGCGACGGCTTCGCCCATACCGTGAAAGTGCTTCGCCTCAAGCGCCGACACCAGGTAGAGGAATACTTCGACCTCGCCCGCGCCTGCGGCGCCTCCGGCGACCCGGGCCCGCTGACGGTCGTGTCGGGTGAAGAGGCGGAGGCCGAAGCCGAGCATTTTTCCCGAGAACCGCCCTTCGCCGACTCGGCGCCGGTGCTGGTCGCGCCCGGCGGCGGCGTTAATCCCAAGACGCGAATGGAGGCTAAACGCTGGCCCGCCGAACGTTACGTAAAACTCGTCAATATCCTTAAAGCGGACTACAACGTCGCGCTCGTGGGCGGCCCCTCCGACGCGGCGTTAAACGCCGATGTCGCCGCCGCCACCGGCGTCGCCGACCTCACCGGCAAGACGTCCTTGCCGGCTTTATACCTTCTATTCAAAAAAGCCAAGGCTTTCATAGGTAACGACTCGGCGCCCATGCATCTCGCCGCGGCCGCGGGGACGCCCACCGTAGCCTTCTTCGGCCCCACCGACCCTAAAGTGAACGGCCCGTGGCATACGCCGACACTAATTCTCACGCACGAAACCGATTGCCACCCTTGCTACGAAGACGGCTACTTCCCCGACTGCGACCACCGCCGTTGCCTAACTGCGATAACGGCCTCGGGCGCGGCTTCTCTCATTTACGATTTCCTTGACAGCCTCGACGCGGGGTGTTAAATTCACGCCACGAACGTTCCGGCGCTACAGCTTCGGCTAAAAGTTTAACAGGAGGACGAAATGAAAAAAGCTCTCGTCTACGTAAGTATAATAATACTACTGGTTTTGGCTTTCGGTTGCGCCAAGAAAAAGGCCGAAGGGCCGGGCACCGGCGAGACCGCCGCCGCGGCCGATATCGCGAAGTTCGACGAAGGTTGCGCCGCTTTCCGGGAAGCCATTCGCTTCGTCTCGCTGACCCCAAATGAAGGGAAGGCGGCCGAAGCCGCGGCCCAAAGCGAGGAAGCGTTCGGCGAAGTTATGCACGCCTGGCCGGACGAGCCGCCCGACGAATTGGAGGGCGACAACGAGTGGGCCGACCGCATCGCCTCGCTTACCAAAATAATGGGCGATATAAAAAGCCAGGTGGGCGCCGACGATTCCGACGGCGCCAAGGCCAGCATTTTAGAAGCCCAAAAATTAATCCTCGTGTTGCACGAGAAAAATAATACAAATACCGCCGGCGACGAAGCGGTGCGGCTGCTCGTGATCGCCGACGAGATGAACCTCGCGTTCGCCGAGAAGCGCTTCAACGACATGAAGCACATTATGCCCAACATGCGCGAGGCGCAAAAAAACTTCTTCGGCTCGACGATGCCGCCGTCCGCCCGCGGCCGCGAAGACAAGTTCGACGACCTTAAAGATAAAGTCTACGACGGCGTCGAGAAATTCGCCGAAGCGGCCGACCGGGAAACGCGCCGGGCGGAGCTCGACGAACTTATAAAGGTAACCACGGAATTCTACGTGGAGTTCGGATAATATGAATACTGGTACGCACCAACCGTCCATAATTATGTTCGCCTTGGGGGCCTCCTTGACAGGGGGCCTTATCGGCGCTTGGGAGGCCGCGGCCCTCGCGGCTTTCGACGTTGAGCTGACGACTTCACGGATAGGCGTCGTCCTACTCGTACTCGCCGCGTTCGCTTTCGCCGGGGCGGCCGCGCTTCTGGCGGGGTTAGTATTCGCGCTGGCCCGTCGGACGCGGCCCGGGCGGTTTATACTAGGCGAACGCACCGCCGGCGTTACGTTCGCCGTCGCCGCGGCCCTTCTGTTCTACGGCGGGTACTACTTAAACGCCAACGTCCTCCCGGCTAAACTCCACCCGGCGAGCCTTGGCGCCGACGCCGCGTTGCTCGCGGTATGTTGGCTCCTGGTGCGGTTCGCGCCGCCCATCAAGGTCCGCCGTCGCTGGCCGGCGGCGGCGTTCGCGTTACTTCTCGCCGGCGCCGTAGCCGTAAGCGTAGCCGCGGCCGGCTCGAGCCTGCGCCTCGGCCCCCCCGAAACATCGCCCCCCAAAGACGCCGCAAACTTATTACTCATCACCATGGATACCACCCGCGCCGACCGCCTGGGCACGTACGGCGGCCCGCCCGGCCTCACCCCTAACCTCGACCGCTTGGCCGCCTCGAGCGTGACCTTCGCCCGTGCGTACTGCCCCATGCCGCTGACGGGGCCAAGCCACGCGGCGCTTCTTACCGGCCTAACGCCGCGCGAGAACGGCGTAGTCCAAAACGGCGTGCCGCTGGGGGCAGACCCGCCTACTATGGCCGAGGTCCTCCGGTCCCGCGGCTATCGGACCGGAGCCGTCGTCGCGGCTTTCACCGTCTCGTCGAAGCTCGGTTTCGCTCGGGGATTCGAGTTTTTCGACGACGACTTCGCCGCGGCCGACGCGTTGAGCCGCCTTACCTTCCTACGTCTCGCCGGCTCGCTCGGGGTTATCGACGCCAAAGCGCGCCTCCAACGCCCCGCCGACGAAGTAACGCCGCCGGCGATCCGTTGGCTCGAAAATCCAGTAAACAGGCCGTTCTTCCTGTGGGTCCATTACTTCGACCCGCATACGCCGTACGAACCGCCGGACGCGTACCGGGGCTTAACCGACGCCGAAAGCGCCCAGGTCCGACTATACGACGGCGAGGTCGCGTTTATGGACGCCCACGTAGGGCAACTGCTCGCAGCCCTTCACGATTTGGGCCTGCGCGAAAATACGGTCGTCGTCGCCGTCGCCGACCACGGCGAGAGTTTGGGCGAGCATGACTATTACTACGACCACGGCCGTTACGTCTACGAGCCGTGCATGCGCGTACCGCTGCTCGTCGCCGCGCCGCCCGGGTTCGGCGGCCTAACCCGCGCAGCAATCAAAATCGAACATGACTTGGTTGCGCTGGGAACGTTGTACGATTTCTTATTGGACAATCTCGCGGCTGATTCCTCCGACCCGGCACGTGGCGGGGACGAGTCAACCCTTATGGCCGGCGACGTCGTCTTCGGCGAATCGTTGGAGGGAGACCTCAACTATCGAATGGTAATCTCCCGCGCCGACGGCTCGAGCCCGCTATACAAACTCGTCCTCGACGCCGGCACCGGCGCGGTTGAACTATACGACCTGGAAGCCGACCCGGGAGAAACGCAAAATCTGGCGCGGGCCAGTTTGGATATCACGCGCGCGCTGCTCAAGCGGCTGGAGGAACATTTTGCGGCCCAACCGCCGCTGCCGGCGGGCGCCCCCGCCGACGCCGATATGATGAAGAAACTGCACAGCCTAGGGTACCTATAAGCCCGGCCGGAGGAACGATATGGGTAACTTCAACTTGAAGGATGCCGCGCGACGCACGCTGTCGGATTGCATGGGCGTCCGCGCCGGCGAGGTCGTAACGGTCGTAACCGACGACGTCGTCCGCGCCGTAGGCGAAGCGTTGGCGCGCGAAGCGGGCGAACTGGGGGCGGACCCAATACTCAATATTATGAAACCTCGGCGCGTCAGCGGTGAGGAGCCGCCGGAGCCGGTCGCGGCCCTTATGCGTGAGAGCCAAGTTTTATTGCTGGCGACGAAAGCTTCGTTGTCGCACACCCGCGCCCGCAAGGCCGCCAGCAAAGCGGGCGCCCGCTGCGCGTCCATGCCCGGCATAACCGAAGACATAATGGTCCGCACGATGGCCGTCGACTACCGCGACGTCGCCGCCCGAAGCCGTAAACTGGCCGATTCGCTCGCGGGCGTAAAACACTTCCGCCTTACGTCGCCGGCCGGGACAGACATGACGATTAACGCCACGGACCTCGAATACTTCGCCGATACCGGCACGTACTACGACCCGGGCGATTTCGGCAACTTACCGGCGGGCGAAGTATGCGCGGGGCCGGCCTCGGAAGGCAGCACGGGCGTGGCGGTATTCGACGGCTCGTTCGCCGGCCTGGGCCTTATGACCGAACCGATTAGAATTACCTTCGAGGACGGCGTCGCGACGTTTATCGAGGGCGGCGAGAAGGCCGACGCCCTCCGCGCTTTGCTCGAGCCCTTCGGCAAGGGCGGAAGGGTACTGGCCGAAATAGGCATCGGCACCCACCCCACGGCCCAACTCACGGGCGTAGTCCTGGAGGACGAAAAAATCGCCGGCACTGTCCACCTCGCGCTCGGAAACAACGTCGGCTTCGGCGGCGCCAACGACGTCGCCGTGCACGTCGACGGCGTAATCCTGTCGCCGACGCTCGTCACCGACGGCGGCGCGACCATATTGGAGGAGGGCGTACCCAACTTCTAACGATGGGCGAATTGTTAATATATAACGCCGGCCAGATATTCACAGCGGCGGGCGGGCCGAGGCGCGGCGCCGCGCTGGCCGAAAAGACGGTTGCCGCGGGCGACGCGCTGCTCGCGCGGGACGGCCTTATAGTCGCCGCCGGGCCCCGGACCGACGTCGAGAAGCTAGCGGGCGCCGATTGCGAAGTCCTCGACTGCGGCGGCCGCCTCGTCACCCCGGGCCTGGTCGACTGCCACACCCACCTGGTTTACGGCGGCTCCCGGGCCGACGAGTACGAACGCCGCCTGGCCGGCGCTTCTTACTTGGAGATATTCGAGGGCGGCGGCGGCATCCACGCCACGGTCCGAGATACGCGTGCCGCGAGCGAAGACGACCTCCTATCGTCGGCCCGCCGCCGTGCCGAAGTATTTTTAAGCCACGGGACCACGGCCGCGGAAGTAAAGAGCGGCTACGGCCTGACGACCGAGGACGAACTCAAAATGCTCCGGGCCGCGGCGCGTTTGGGTAAAGAACTCCCGCTAAAAATTATCCCCACCTTCCTGGGGGCCCACGCGATACCGTCCGAGTACGCAGACCGCCGCGACGACTTCGTCGCGTTATTGACAGACGAAATGATTCCAGCCGTAACCGCGGAAGGCCTCGCCGAATATGCCGACGTCTTCTGCGACCGCGGCGCCTTCAACGTCGACGAGACGCGTGCCGTCCTCGCCGCGGCCCGCGACGCCGGCCTGAAGCTGCGCCTCCACGCCGACGAATTCGAGCCCCTGGGCGGCACGGAGTTGGCCGTCGAGATGGGCGCGGCGTCCGTCGACCACCTGGCGGTCGTGACGACGGCCGGGATTGACGCGTTGGCCGGCTCGGATACGGTGGCGGTTTTGCTTCCCGGGACGACCGTCTTCCTGGGCTCGAGCCATTTCGCGCCGGCGCGGAAACTGATAGATGCCGGCGCGTTGGTAGCGGTCGCGAGCGACCACAACCCGGGCTCGTGCCACGCCGCGTCGCTGCGCACGATACTCACGCCCGGGACGACTTATTTGAAGATGACGCCGACCGAGATGCTCCACGCCGTTACTATAAACGCGGCCTATTCGCTGGGGCGCGCGGACCGGCTCGGTTCCCTCGAGCCGGGCAAGGCCGCGGACGTCGCCGTCTTCGACGCGGCCGACGTCGACGAACTATTCTACGACTGGGGACCTACGCGCGCCTGGGCCACGGTCGCGGACGGAAAAGTCGTATACCGCGACGCCCCGCCTCGTTTCAATCCTTAAAAATGTTTTGGCGCCGCATAGCCGACGCGTTATACCTCTCGCTCCCCAGGCGAGCGTGGGCGTGGGCGACGTACGACTTCGCCAACACGATCTTCTCGATGAACATCATAACGATGTACTTCGCCCAGTGGATAATCGTAGACCTGGGGTTCGAGGACATATCGTACAGCATAGCTTACGCCGCGTCGATGGTGGCGGTAGGCTTGACGATGCCCGCGCTGGGCGCGCTCGCCGACGCGCGTAAAAACCGGCTGCGCTGCCTACTCGTCTATACCGGCGCCTGCGTCGCCTTCACGATAACCATAGGCAACGTCGCAACGTTTATCCGCCCTATCTACTGGAAAGGGGTATTGGCACTCGCCGCGTTTGCGCTGGCTAACTACTTTTACATCGGTGGCCAGACGTTCTACAACGCGCTTCTTCGCGGCGCGGCGCCGCGCGGGCAAATCGGCCGCGTCTCTGGGCTCGGGACGGCGTTGGGGTACGTCGGCGCCATCGCCGGCCTTCTACTCGTGTGGCCGTTCGTCAAAGGGTGGATACCGGGCTTCGCGGAGGGCCGGACGTCGGCTTTTGTACCGACCGCTCTTATATTCCTGATTTTTTCGATACCGACCTTCCTTTTGGTAAAAGAAGCCGCGGCGGGGGCGGAACGCCGGTCCGCGTGGTGGGGTCTGCGTAAAGTCGTAAATACGTTCAAACGGGCGCGCGAACGGCCCGACGTATTTAGGTTCTTGATCGGAAACGTACTCCTACAGGACCCGGTGGCTACGGCGATAATCTTCATGGCGGTGTACGCCAACGTCGTCTTCGGCATGCCCGACGCCGCCAAGATCCCGTTTTTCATCGTCGCGACGACGTTCGCGGTAGCGGGGGCAGCGGTCGCGGGGTTCGTAACGGACCGGTGGGGCCCCCGCAAGACGACCATCGCGACGGCTGTGGGTTGGGCGGCGACTTTTATCTTTATCGCTGTCGCAAATCACCCTGTTCTATTTTGGGTCGGCGGCGCGTTGGTGGGCGTGGGCCTGGGTTTCACCTGGACCGCGGCCAGGCCTTTTTTGGCCAGCCTGGTCGGCGAGCACGAACAAGGAGAATTTTTCGGTTTGTACTCGCTCTCCAGCCGCGTCGCCGCCATAATCGGGCCGCTATTGTGGGGCACAATCGTATATTTCGCCGCGGCGTGGCCCGTCGGGAAGTACCGCCTCGCCGTCGCTTCCCTCGCGGTGTTGGAAGTCGCCGCGGCCTTTGTATTCGCCTCAATTAAATCGCCCCCAAAGCCGGGCGCGGCGAAAGCCGTATTGTGAAAAGCGGCGACGTATATTATCGTTAGCCGGGATCGTAATTTAAGTCTCACCATTAAAAAGTCGCGGTTAATCTACGCGCATAGAAGGATAAAAAATGCTTTCGAAAAAATTGATACTCTGCGCCGCTGTCCTGACCTTAGCCGGCGTCCTGGCCGGCTGCGGCCCGGACACGGAAGGCAACGGCGGCCCAATCGCCGGTACGAGGATTTGGATCGCCGACCAACCGGACTCAGAAGTAGTCATATACGACGACACGGGAAACCTCCTCAAATTCGTCGGCGGCCCGGGCATCTTCAGCAAGCCCAACGCCATAGACGTATACGCGAAAGACGGCGCGGCGTGGGTATGCGACTTCTACACTAACCGGATCCGGAAGTTCGACGCCGGCGGCAACCCGCTCTACGCTTCTCCCGACCCGGAGGTGGAAGCCCTCGTTCTCAACGCCGCGGACCTCTCGGTATCTCAATCGTCCGCCGAATGTTGGATCTCGGACCGCGGCAACAACCGCGTATTGCGCCTCGACGCCGACGGCAACGTACTGGCCAAGGTCTCGGGTTTTAAGTACCCGCGCGGCATTTCGGCCGACCCCGCCGCCGGCGACGTGTGGGTAGCGGACGAAGGTAACGACGCCGTCGTGAAAGTGGCGGCGACGGCGACAGGTAATATCTCGGTCAGGACGGTGGAGGTAGGGCGCTTCACGGGTATGGAAAACCCGTGGGCGGTCGCGGCGGACGCCGACGGCAAAGGTTGGGCTAGCAGCCGCGTGGAAGGACGCGTCGTTCGGCTCTCCGTCAACGCCGCCGAGCTCGCGTCGGTAGAGGGTTTCGACGCGCCGGTCGCCCTGGCCGTGGCCGAGACGGCGAAAGTGGTGTACGTCGTGGATACGGGCAAAGGCTTACTTGTGGCTTTGCCGCGGGGCGTAACGGGTACGCATAAAAATTACGCCGCTGTAGCGACCTTCGTCGTGTCCGGCCTCGCCCACCCCGAGGACGTCTTCGTCGACGAGAAGACCGGCCGGATATGCGTCGCCGAGATGGGCGGCGGTAACGTAAAAATATACGACCGCGACGGAAAACTAGTAAATACGATTTCGGGGTTTAGCGGCCCCGCGGCGCTGGCCGTTTGGAGCGAAAACTGAGTTATGGCAGCCAAGATAAACCGGCGCAAACTCCTCCGGACGTTTAAAGAACTCGCCGCTCTCTACGGCCCGGGCAAAAGGGAACGCGACGTAGCCGATTATATCTTAGAACGGCTCGACGGCAATATACCCGTCGCCGAAGACGGCGCGGGCGACGCCATAGGCGGCGACGCCGGCAACGTACTCGTAAAAATAGACGGCCGGGGGGAACCCATTCTACTGGTGGCGCATCTGGACACGGTTGAGCCGTGCGTCGGCGTTCAGCCCCGGGTCAGGAACGGCTACGTCTACAGTAAGGGCGATACGATACTCGGCGCCGACGACCGCGCCGCGGTCGCCGTGCTGCTCGAGTTGGCCGAAGTCGCCGACGGCCTAATTAAGCCCCGGCCGCTCGAGATATTGTTCACCGTCGCCGAAGAGATCGGCCTTCTGGGGGCGAAACACGCCGACTACGGCCCCATAGTTAGTAAAACGGCCTTCGTCCTCGACGCGTCGGAACCGCCCGGGTACGCCGTCAACGCCGCCCCCGGATCGGAAATCGTAAAGGCGACCTTTCGCGGCCGCGCCGCCCACGCCGGCATAGAGCCCGAAAAAGGCATCAACGCCATCCAAATGGCGGCCTCGGCCGTAGCCGGCATGCGGTTGGGGCGGATAGACCACGAAACCACGGCCAACATCGGCCTTATCTCCGGCGGCCGGGCGACGAACATCGTGTCGGAGAGCGCCCGGATCGAAGGCGAAGTACGTTCTCACGACGCTTCGAAATTAGCGGCCCAAGTCGCCCACGTAACCGACGTCGCGAAAAAAGCCGCCGCGGAATTCGGCGGCGACGTCGACATCACGTGGGAAAAAGCTTACTTTTCCTACCACCTTACTGAAGACGCCGCGCCGGTAGCGTTGTTCTCACGCGCCGCTCGAGCCGTACGGCTGAAACCGAAATTCGTCGCGGGGGGCGGCGGCTCGGACGCCAACGTCTTCAACGAGCGCGGCATCGCTGCCGTCGTCCTCGGCTGCGGCATGGAAAAACCGCACACCACCGAGGAAAGAATCGCCGTCGCCTCACTCTACAAGCTGGCGGAGCTCGCGACGGCCTTGGCCCAAACGCACTAAGGTTATTTTACGACGACGAGCTCGACGTCGGTGATGCCGGCGTCGAGCATTTTAATATATTTAGCGGCGGCGTACGACAAGTCGATTATGCGACCGGCGACGAAGGGGCCGCGGTCGTTGATGCGCACGACGACGCTCTTATTGTTGGTTAAGTTGGTAACGCGGACTTTGGTCCCAAATGGCAACGTCTTGTGGGCCGCGGTGTAGGCGTTCATGTTAAATTTCTCGCCGGAGGCCGTGGCCTTCCCGTGCGCTTCGCGGCCGTAATACGAAGCCTCGCCGACCTCGCGATAAGCGCCGGGTCGGCTGTAACTTCGCGGGTAGCGCCTGGAGAAGCTGCAAGCCGAAACCGCCAACGCCGCACACAGCGCCACCGATATGCCGTATCTAAACCCGGCCTTCACTTCGAAGCTCTACTACCGGCTCTCTTTCTTCCGCTCCGCCAACACCGCGTCGACGTAAGCGCATATAGCTGCACGGTGGCTGTCGTCGATCCCGGCGAAATGTATCGCCGCGGCGAACGGCCAATCCGATATATCCGCCCCCCCTTCAACGCGGACTATCACGCCTGGGCAACAGAAGGAAAGCTCTTTCATCTTCCCTACGGCCGGTAACGACACCGTGAGCGACACCTCCGTGAACTCCGTAAGCCTCTTATCGGTGTAAAAGTAAATCCCGGAGCCGGAAATATTCTGGGTGCGCAAGTTGACCTTGTCGCCGGAGGCCGTCTCCAAAACGGCTTTGTAGTCTACGTCGGCGCGGGGGTACCGGCGGCGCTCGATAAAGGTATCATTCATAGCCTACTCCCTTCTCGGTATACGCGGCCTCCGTTTGGATTTCCTCTGGTTTTACCAACTCGGCAATGGTCAGGTGTTCCGTCCACAGGTAAAAAAGGCCGATCCCGACCGCGGGTAGAACTTGGACGACGTGAACGACGATGGCGTACGATAACCCCTCGTTGCGGGTAAGCGCCGGTTCGATTATGTGTAGCGCGGCCAATACGCCGAGTTCCATCGTCCCTATGAAGCCGGGCGACGACGGTATGGATATCGCGAGGCTGACGATGGCAACGAGTAGAAACGGCGCGTAGAGCGGCAGAGACGACGTAAATTCAAAGCCGAGGTTAACGAAATAGTACGATAACGCTACGAGCAACCAAATCGCACACGAGTAGAGGAATGCCTTCCCCAAATCCGCCGGGCTCCTGAAGCAGCTAAAGCCGTGGATGAATTTATCCAAAGACCGGACGATCTTTACGGCGAGCCTTTTCGAGAACGGCCCGAATACGAACTTGACGATGGACGTCGCCGTTTCGCGTTTGAAATAGAATAACACGAAGAAGCTCACGATGGCGGCGTAAATTATGAAACCGGTCGTCCCGCCGGCTTTGAAGCCCGCGATTTTTGCCGGTATCAAAATCGCGAAGCCGCCCAATATCAAGAATAATATAGCGCCGTCCAGAAGGCGCGTTACGATAACGGAACCGAAAGCGGTCCCCTTTGATAATCGTTGCTTACGGGCCAGGATGTACGCCCGCACGACTTCGCCCAACCTCGCCGGCAGGAGCGTATTGGCCAAAAACCCCAACATCGTAATGCGAAAAAGGGGATAGACGGGCAGCCGCCGGACGCCGCCGAGGACGTACCGCCATTGCAGCGCCCGGCAGTAATACGAAGCCACGATACAACAAGTGGCAGGGATTAAATACCAGTAGTTGACGCGGGCGAGTAATGCTACGAACTCGCGCCAGTCGATCACGGCCGCCAACACGACGGCCGAGACCAGGCTGACGCCCAACCCCAACAATATCCGCGCTTTTTTGGTTATCTTCACGCCCAGCGGCCGGCCGCAGTTATTTAACGACGTACAGAATGAAGAAGACCGCCGCTACGTATAGCAGAATGTTCACCTGCAACGGCCGGTCGGTAATCAAAATCGCGGACGGCTGCGCGCCTTGTCCTTTCTTATATATGAGGTACAGGTAGCGAAATATCCCGTATACCACAAACGGGATGGTATAGATCATTTTGTTGGTACCCAAACGCGCGACCGTCCCGGGCCAAATGGTGTAGAGGGAATAGGACATCACCGACGACGCGGTGGTGACGCCTATCATCTCGTCGATTAACTTGGGGGAATAGGAGGCCAGAATCGGGCGGTGATCCGCCGCATTCCCCGAGAGGTCCGTAATTTCGCCGCGCCGCTTCGAAAACGCCAAAAACAACGCCAGGAAGAAGGTACATATCAGTAGCCACTCCGATAGTTGGCCCGGCTCGGCAACTATGGCGTAGATGCCGGCGATGGCCCGCAATACGAAACCCAACGCGATGGTCACGGAATCGAGGATGACGACTCTCTTTACGCCGAACGAATAGAAGAGGTTAATGACGAAGTACGTCGTCGCGCATACGCCGAACTTCCAACCCAACCACCAGAACGACCCCGCGAGCGACGCCGCGGCGAAGGCCGTAAATAGCAACACGCCGGCGGTCGGCGAAATCTTACGGGAAGCTATGGGGCGGTTCCTCTTCTCCGGGTGCCGCCGGTCGTAGGGCGCGTCCAAGACGTCGTTTAAAATGTAAACGCTACTGGAAAGAAAACAAAACAAAACGAAACCCAGTACGGCATGGAAACCGTCCGCCAATATCAAAGCGCGACCCGAAAAAACTACCGCCACGAAGACGATTAGGTTCTTCGTCCACTGCCGAGGCCTCATTAACTTTATAACTGCCGCAATCATCAAACGGGCTCCACTCGCTTGACGCGATTATAATTGATAACAGCTAACATCGCAATCACTTTCCTGAGGGCTGCCGGCGCTGTAATACCATAAAAGGAACTTAGCCGCGCGGTACGTGACCCACCGCGACGCCCGGCCCGCTCGGACCGGCTCGAGCCAACACCGCTCGCCGAACGGCACCTGCTGCCGCCAGAAGCCGCGCCGCATCTGCAACGCGCGAACGGCCTGGGCGAGGGGCGCAACGTCGAGCCGGGACGCGCCCGCCGCCGCGAGCGCCGACGCTACCGTCAACGCGTCGTATCGGTACTGAGGCCAGCTCAGCCGCCGCCACCCCCGGCTCGAGCGCGGAAAGCGGCCGTTGTAATCCGTAAATAGATTAGAGAGGAGGTACGCCTTCCCCTTGGCGAGGGCCCGTTCCTCGGGGCCGGCGGCGCCGCCGGCCAGCGCTCGGACGACCTCGGCCGTCGTACCCACCGCGCTGAGCGCCGCGTTATCTTCCACCTCGAATTCGTCCGCCCATCCGCCGTCGCTACGTTGGCGGCCGTACAACCAAGCCCGCGCCGATGCCAAAGCCGCGCCGCCGACGCCCCACGCCGCGAGCGAGCTCACGGCCAACGCGTTGGCAACGACGAAAGGGCCGCCCGGGCCCAACTCGAAGAAACCGTCCCCGGTCCGCCGCGCGAGTACGGCCTCCGCCGCCCGCGCCGCTACCGGGTCTTCCAAGCCGATACCCAAGTCCGCTAGAACCGGCAGCTGCCAAATCGCCGCCAGGTACTTCGGTACATATAAACTCGGCCGCCGCCGGTAAAACGGCCCCGGCGGGTACCAAAGGCCGTCCGGGGCCTGCGCGTCCTTTATAGCGGCCAGGTTCGGGTCTTCGTACCGCCGCTCCCACAAGGCCGCCGCCTCGCCGCAATCGGCCGGCCACCTCAGGAGGTCTACCGCGGCGCGGTACCGGACGAGCGGCGACCGCGCTTTCAAGAGCCACCGCGCCGGGTCGGCCCTGAAATTCGCCGCCGAGTTTTTAGGCAGGTTTTGGGGGAAATCCGCCACGGCCTATAAAACCGAAACAACTACTATGGTGACGGATAATGCCGTCAGCACCGCAGCTGCCCAGGTTACGCCCCGGTAAGAGGCGATATGAGCAGCCGTCGCAAGCGGAAATCCTACCGCCACGGCACGCGCGCAACGCCTTGCCGATTATATCGGTCATGAAGATGAAGACGTCCATCGCCGCACCAACTTCTAAGTTAAACGGGGCGGTCGCGGCCGCCCCGCACGTAACGCCACGGCTCGCGACCCTTCCGACTATTCCTCGACGTCTATCTGCGCCCGCTGCAACTTACCCGAATAGTCGAAGTAAACCGATTTCCACTCCGTGAAGATGTCGAACACCGTAAAGGAACCCTCGCGGTGGCCGTTGCCGGTATCCTTGACGCCGCCGAACGGCAGGTGGACTTCCGCGCCGATGGTGGGGCCGTTGACGTACGTGATGCCGGCCTCTATGTCTTCGACGGCCCTAAAGGCCAGATTGACGTCGCGCGTGTATATAGAGCTCGAGAGGCCGTACGAAGAATCGTTCAGAACGCGGATAGCCTCGTCCGCGTCCCCAACCTTGAGGACCGACAGTACGGGCCCGAAGATCTCCTCGCGGGCTATCCTCATCGTAGGCTTTACGCCCAAGAAGACGGTCGGCTTGTAGAAGAAGCCCTTTTTGCACTCGCCCTCCTCGTAGAATTCACCGCCCAGCGCGAGCTCAGCTCCTTCTTCCTTACCCACGTCAACGTACGAATGGACCGTCTCGCGTTGCGCGGCGCTCACCAGCGGCCCCACCTGGAACGATTCGTCCAGGCCGTTACCGAGTTTCAACGCCGCGGCGGCGCCGACAAGCATATTCACGAACTCGTCGTGAATTTTTTCCTCGAGTATCAGGCGGCTGGTGGCGGTGCACCGCTGTCCCGTCGTACCATAGGCGCCCCATAGCACGCCCTCGAGAGCGAGGTCCAAGTCCGCGTCGGCGAGGACTATTTGCGCGTTCTTGCCCCCAAGCTCAAGCGACACGCGCTTGAGGTTCTTTCCGCCCACCTCGTTGATGCGGCGGCCTACCGCACTCGAGCCGGTGAACGATATGACGTCGACGTCCGGATGGCCCAGTATCGCTTCGCCCACCGTCCCCCCGGAGCCGCACACGATATTGAAGACGCCCGGCGGTACGCCGGCCTCCTCCAATATCAGGCCCAATTCGCATACCGTCGCCGGCGTATAGGTAGCCGGCTTTATGACCACCGTATCGCCGGCGACTAAAGCCGGAAAGACTTTCCAGGTGGGAATCGCCATTGGGAAGTTCCACGGCGTAATGAGGCCCGCCACGCCGATAGGCCGCCGGACCGCCATGCCGAATTTATCCGGTAACTCGACCGGCGTCGTCACGCCGAAGAGCCGCCTACCCTCGCCCGCCATATAGAACGCGGTGTCTATCCCCTCCTGCGTATCGCCGCGCGTTTCGGCGACGACCTTACCCATTTCGCGCGTCATCTGGCGGGATATCTCTTCCTTACGCTCGCGCATAAGTTCGCCCGCCCGCTGTATTTTTAGCGCCCGGGCCGGCGCCGGGACCTTCCGCCAACGGCCGTAAGCGTCGCGGGCGGCAGCTACCGCTTCGTTCAAATCTTCCGCCGCCGAGTCGGGAAATACGCCGACCAGACCATCATCGGCCGGATTACGATTCTCGACCGTTTTACCGGATTTCGCCGGTACCCATTTGCCGGCCACGTAATTTTGGAAGTGATGAGACATCGTAGCGCTCCTCCGTTTAAAAACACCCTATCGGTAATTGACCCTTTCCATATGTTATAGTCTTAGGCAATAGAAATCAAGTTTTTTAAGAAATCGCGGGGCCACTTCGGGCCCGCAGCACCTTTGATAGGCGCGGATTATGCGACGACGGCGGGCGAAGGCGTACGCCAACCCCGGAGGGGGCCGCCGCCTCCGGCCGTATACGGGCGCCGGCGTCATCGGCATCGTGGGGCTACGTTAGAAAAGCGCCGCCTCAACCTAAAATTAACCTTGATATTTATCTATGCGAGGTTAAAATATAATATATTGGTGTGCTTGAGTTATGGTTTTGCCCTCCCAAAATAACGGACCCGCGGACGCAACTCGCGAAAAAGCCGCTCGGGCTTTAAAAATACGGCTTCACGGGACCACTTCGCGGGCTGAATTACTGCCGCTAGCGACGAACGGGCTGGCCGAATATTTCGGCGCAGAAGTGTGCGCTATAGTGTCACGCGAAAGCGACGACAAACTCGAAATCGCGCTCTCAACCAAGCCGTCCGGAAAATACCGTCAGCTCTTTTCGCCGGCCGCGGATGAAAACGTCGCCACCCGAGCCCTGCGATCCGGTCGCGTTCTGAACCTCCCGTCGGCGTCCGCGGACGACCTCGCCGGCCTTCCCCTTCTCGAGGGTTACGCTGGTGCTTCGGTATTGGCCGTGCCGTTAAAATCGGGAGACGGCGTGACCGGTGTAACCGTCTTAGTGAAAGGCGCCGAGGCCGGCGCGTTTTCGCCGGAAGACGAAGCCCTAGGTCGGTCCTTCGCAGACGAAATAGCGGCGACGCTGGCCGCGATTAGCGGGCGCGAGAAGTTGTCCGCCGAACTCGACCGCCTGAAATGGGAGAACAAACAACTACGCCTCGTCATAGAGTCCGCTCCCGCCCTATCCTCGGCCCAAGACCTACAGACGCCTTTGGAACGGCTCCTGGAAGAAACGAGAAAGGGCATCTCGTTCGACAAAGGCGCCGTCTATTTTTACGACGAGAGAAGCGACGCCGTAAAACAATTGGCTACTATCGGCTACGCTCCCGAAGAGGCTCAACTCGTAAGCGAGACTTTCCGCGAGAGCCTGGCCAACCAAGCCCTGCAAGACAACGAAACGGTCTACGTCGCCGACGTATCGGCCGCGGCCGGCGGCCTAATGACCGCCGAAACCAGCGTCGGTTCATCCCTCGCCGTCCCCATCGCCGTCGGCGAAAACGCCTTCGGCGTCATCACCTTGGGGAGCGACGTGCGAGACGCCTTCGAAAAAGAAGACGTCGCTTTCGTAAAAGCGCTCGCGGCTTGTGCAGCCGCCGCGGTCGAAAACGCCCGCCGCTTGGAGGGCGAACGGAAGCGCGCCCTCCAACTAAGTCTCATAAATGAGATCGGCAAGAAAGCGCTGCTCAGCACGTCGACTCGCGAGCTATACAAAGAGCTCGCGGCCGCTATAAAGGACAAATTCAATTATTACAACGTCGCCATATTTTCGGTCGACGCGCGTGAAGACGAGCTGTTCCTCGAAACTATAGTGGGGGGTTACGCCGACCACCTTCCTGTTGGTTACCGCCAGCGCCGCGGCGCCGGTCTTGTCGGCGCCGCGGTCGAGGCGAAACGCACTATACTAATCAACGACGTGACTAAAGACGATCGATTCTTCGCGGCCAACCCAGCGTTGATGGAAACGAAGTCCGAGTTGTGCGTACCGGTAATCAGCCGCGGGGGCGTAGCGGCGGTAATCGACGTCCAAAGCAGACGTACCGGCGCTTTCGAGGAAGGCGACACGCTGGTACTCGAGACGCTGGCCGACCAAGTCGGCGTAATAATCGAAAACGCCGTCCTGCTACGCGAAGAACGGCAACGGGCGAGCGAGATAGCATTAATCGGGGACCTGGGTAAAGAAATACTCGCCGCGCAGGACGTGCCGGCCTTGTTGCGGACGGCATCGGCGGCCATAAGGAGACATTTCAAATATTTCAACGTGTCGGTTTTCCTGGTAGACCCGAACGACGTTCAGACGATTATCGGCAGCGTCATCGAGGGCGCATACGAGAAAGCGATCGATAGCCCGCCCCGCATTAAACTCGGTGAGGGCTTCATCGGCTGGGCCGCCGAGAAGGGTGACGTCGCATTCTCCAACGACGCCACCAACGACCCGCGCTATGCGCCCGATCCCATCCCCGGCGAAGCCCGCTCCGAAATCGCCGTCCCCATTAAAATCGGCGATCGCGTCCTCGGCGTCCTCGACGTCCAGGAAAACGCCAAGGACGCGTTGACCAAACACGACCTGGAACTCCTACGGACCTTCGCCGACCAACTCGCCGTCGCCATCCAAAACGTAAACCTACTTGCCGACGAACAAACCGCCACCCACAACGCCGAGGTCCTCCTCCACATCGGCCATATAGTAAGTCAGACGCCTGATTTGGAAAAATCTCTCGAGTTCCTCGTCGAAGAGACGAGGACCATTATGGACGCCGACGCGTCGGCGTTAATACTCCTCGACGACGGGAAAGGAACGAAGCAATTTATAGCTTCCGCCCGTTTACCTGAAGAAACCGAAAAACTCCTTCGCTCGGGCAAACTCGACGTGGGACGTCACCCGATATTCGAAGAGGCGGCGACCCGAAGTAAACCGGTATTCCTGGCCGACGTCGGCCCAAAGGACGACGAGGTTAAAGGCGACTTGCTGCCGGGGCTGACCGCCCGTTCGCTAGCCGTCGCGGCCATACGAAAGAAAAACCGCGTCCTCGGCTTTCTCCTGTCGATTTGGCAAACGCCCCGGCCGACCGTTTCGGAATCGGATCTCGCGTTGTTCGAAGGCATCGCTTTCCAAACAGCCATCGGCGTCGAAAATTTACTGTATCTCGAAAACGTCAAGCGCCAAACGGACTACCTCGCCATCATCGGCTCGATCGCGGCCGACGCCGCCCGCCTGCCGCCGCTCGACGAATTGCTCGGCGCCGCGCTCGAAGAGATCCGCGCCTTCGCCGAACTGGACGCCGGCGCCATCCACCTTCACGACGCGAAACGTCGATCGCTGGTCCTGACCGCGACCGCAGGCGCCGACGAAGGAATGAAAAAACGCTGGGAGGGTTTCGCCGATATCGGCGGCGAGCGTGCCTCGGCTCTTCTGACGGACGCCGTCATAGTGAGGGAAAAGCCGGTCGACGCCGACCCCTTCGGCCTCCCGCTCGCCGACGCCGAGGGACCGGCGTCGTACGTCTCGTTCCCCCTGGTCGCCAAACAACAAGTGCTCGGCCGGCTGACGTTGTTCTCCCGGAAGGGAAGAACGTTCCGCGCCGAGGACGCGGACCTCCTCAAAACTATATGCGACCAACTATCCATCTTCCTTGAAAACACCCAACTATTCTCCCAAAACGTCAGCCGCATGGAAGAGTTGGTAACTTTGCTGGATACTTCCAAAACGTTATCCTCTTCGCTGGATACCGAGGAAATCATCTACAACATCGCCCAGAAAGTCAAAGATCTGATCGGCGCGGACGCGTGCACCGTATTCCTGCTGGACCGGGACGCCGGCATCCTCGAGCCCATAGTCAGCTTGACTGCGTACCCCGAGGAGGTAATGAAAATAAGGTTGAAGTTGGGAGAAGGTATTACCGGCCACGTGGCGTTAACCGGCGTTGGCGAATACGTCAACGACGCCGTTCTGGACCATCGCTCGTTGGAAGTCCCTGGGACGCCGTACGAGGAATCGGAATCGCTGTTGTGCGTACCGTTGATTGCCCGCGAAGAAGCCATAGGGGTCATGACGCTGGGCCGTCTGAGGGGCGAGATCTTCACCGACCGCGACCTACAACTCGTCACGCTCTTCGCGGGGCAGGTGGCGGGTTCGATCGAGAACGCCCGCCTCTTCGACCGCGTACTGTCGTCGATATCGATTGCCGAAGAGCACCGGCGCAAATTGGACGCCATCTTCGCGAGCATCGCCGACGCCATCGTCGTTACCGATATGGGCCTACGGGTAGTCGAAGTCAACCCCGCGGCCGAGAAAATGTTGGGGCGGCAGGCGGAGAGCATTATCAACCGCCACGTACGTTCTATAATCGAGACCCCGACGCTCCACGAGACGTTCGAAAAAGCAAGCAACATGCTCCAGGACAAGGACGTGGCGGAATTCGAACTCGCGGTTAATCCTCCCGGCGGGGCCGGCAAGACGGGTTATTATCGCGTGTTGGCCAACGCCGTCGCCAACCCGGCCGGCGAACGGGTCGGATACGTCGCCACGTTCCGAGACGTTACGGAATCCAAAGAGCTGACGTTCCTCAAGGAGAACTTCATCGCCAACGTGAGCCACGAGTTGCGGACGCCGCTCACCTCGATAATCGGGAGCGCCGAGCTAATAATAGCCGACGATAAAGCCGGCACTTTTCCCTACTCCCAATTCGTACGCATCATCGATAAAGAGGCGCGCCGGCTGCGCGAGCTGGTTGACAGCATCCTCGATTTCTCCCTCTTGGAAACGAGACGGCTGGAGCTGAAACTCGAGCCCGTCGACGTCAACGATCTGGCCGCGGAGACGACGCGCAAGTACCAACAAATGGCGGACCGGAACGGCATTTCGCTCGAATTCGACGCGGGTTCGGATATCCCCGGTACGTACGCCGACCCGAACCTGGTGCAAAGCGCCCTCGCGAACCTGATTAAGAACGCCATCCAGTTCAACTCGGCGGGAGGGCGCGTCCGCGTATCGACGAAGGTCCAGGACGGCGACGTAGCGCTCGCCGTCGCCGACGACGGCCCCGGCATCTCCCAGGACCAACTGGATACTATCTTCTCCACGTTCTACCAAGTAGACGGCTCCAGTACGCGCGCGGTAGGCGGAACCGGCCTCGGCCTTACCATCGCCAAAAGGGCTATCGAATCCCACGGCGGCCGCATCGACGTCTCGTCGGAAGTAGGCGTCGGTTCGACCTTTACCATCTTCCTGCCGCTTCGGACCGAACCCCCCGCCGAAAACGAATAAAAAAGCGGCCCGCCGGGGCCGCTTCTTTTTGGTCAACCGCTTCCTTTACAGCGGGATCATATAGGATACTTTCAGGAACGCCACCTGTTCAGCCAATAGGAACTGGCCGGTGGAATCGCGGCGTTGCTCGTACGCGAGGTAGGCCGTGCTGCCCGGGAGGAAGTCCCAACCCCACAGCGTACTCACGGAATTCATCTCGACGTCCGAATTGCCCTGTACGATAATCCTCCAGAAGAGGGCGTCGGTCAAATTGTACGTAACCTTCAAGTTCCCCACGACAAAGCGGTCCGCGGGCCGACGGTCGCCCACCTCCACGTTGCCGTTAATGACTAGAACGGGAACCGGTATTATGCTGCCCCCCAACGTATAGTAGTGGTAGAAGTATCCGTACCACATCCCGCGCCAGTGACCCAGGCGGAAGCTACCCCAAGACGCAGGGGTGCGGCCTACCGCCAAGTCGAAGATGCCGTTGTGGAAGTCCGGGTATCCGGAAGGGACGTAGCGTAAATCCCTCCCGCCTCGGTAATTCAACGTTACGTAATAATCGTTCTCGGAAACCAACCTGGCCGTGGACGACATGAAATTGCTCACCGTTTCGCCGGCTAGGTTACGCTCGTGCTCGTAATACCCGTTTATCCTGAGCGCACGCACGCCGCCCCGGTTAATCTGCAACTCCTTCAACGCCGAACAGCCGAGCTCGCGTTTACCCAAATCTTCCGGCTGCAGGAAACCCATATCCGCCCGGAAATCCTCGCCGATCCCAAAACCCCACACGTCGAAATTCTCCGTTATGCCGTACCTGCCGAAGCCCAGGAGAACCGCGTAGTCGTCGCCCCCTTCGCCCGCGGTATAGGACCTGGCGCCCTCGAAACTAAAACCGAACCTCGCCGGTAACACCACCCTGCCGTCCGCCATGACGACGTCGTTGTACCGCGGTAAACCGTTACCCCCCTCCCCGGCGGAGGCCTCCCGGCCGAACTCGCGCCGGTCGACGGCCATAATACCTAACGACGAACCGCCCGCCGTATCGTACGTCGCCCGGGCCACGCCGAAATTGTTGTGGGGGTAAAGCGGGTCGTCGCCCGTCAACGCCGCGTCCAGGACGCCGTAGTTAATGGGACCCGCGCGGCCCGTTACTTTCGCGCCGCCCGCGATTTCCGTAAGACGCCGCGTGTACACGAAGTCGGTGTGAGTATCGAAAAGCTCGTATCCCTCGGTGAAGAAAGGCCGCTTCTCCTCCAGCCATATTTCGGTGGGCTCCAGGTTTATTTGGGCGGGGTCGGCCTCGATGTACGCGTAATCGGGCCAAACCGTAGCGAGGACGCTCGCCTTAGCGCCGGCCCGGTACTCGAAATCCAGGCCGTAGCGCGGTTTGAATTCCCACCCGTCGGTGGCCTCGAAGTCGTAGGCGGGCGTATCGAATTTTTCTTCGCCGCGCCCCGTTACGTACGGCGTAAACTTCCACCGCCGCGGCCGGGGTAAGTCTTCTAAACCCTCGACGCGGCCGAAGGTCGAAACGCGGTTGATGAAGCTGCCGTCGCCGGCCCAGTACGTCTCCTCGTACGTCGGCTTGCGGAACCTCAAGAACTGGATGCCGAAGTAACCCGCGTCCCGGTCGTAACGCAGCGTCGACCACGGTATCGCCATCTCGCAATACCAAGCGTCGTCGCCGACGGACGTCGCCGCCTCCCAGTACCCGTCCCACGCCGGCCCCCCTACCGAACCGTCCTTCGCAATGCTCCCGTCGTACCGCACGCCCCGCCAATTGACCATGAAGTCGTACGCCGATTGGCGGTCGTTGTTGGCGTCGAGCATGAGGTCTACGCAATCGTCGTCGTTCATAAACATATCGCGCACCGTCGCACCCGCTACCAAACGGGACACGTCTTCTTCGTAACATACCCATCCCACGTACAGCGCTTCGTCGTCGTACAGGACGTAGACCTCGGTGTCCTTCAAAGCCGGTTGGTTCGACGTAGGCCGGAATTGCTTGAACCCGCTCCCCGGGTCCGCCTCGAACCATAATTCCTCCATCACGCCGTCGATTACGGGCGGCGTCTCGGCACGGCGCGCGCGCATAACCCACTCGCCGTCGTCGGCCCCGCAGGCCGCCGCGGCGACGAACAGGATTAAATTAATAACTATTTGAACCCGTGCCACAAACTACCTCGACGTGAATTTGTATAGATAAATACGTAAATCCGGCCGCTAGGTTGCCGCCGTCTTAATTCGCCTTTATTTCGGGGGATTTAAACCTTCAAGAAACGTCGCACCGCTACGCTCGAGCCCAACCCGCCGCCGAGAGCGAATACGGCCAAGCCCGCGCCGACGTACGTCCCCGGTAAAAAACGGACCACCACGTCGTACGTTTGTAAAAACTGGACGCCGCCGTATAACGCGGCCAACGCGAGCAGGCCGCCGAAGACGCCTATTAAAAAACCCTCCACAACGAAGGGCGCCCGTACGAACCCGTCCGTGGCGCCGACCATCTTCATAATCGTTATAGTATCGCGACGGGCGTACACCGCCAGCCCTATAGTACTGATAACGACCAATATCGCCGCGGCGCCGAGCACTACACCCACCGCTGCCCCTACAACGCCGACGACGCGCCCCGCTCGCTCCAAATTGGATAGCCACTCTTGGGCGTATACGGCGTCGTCCACGCCGTCTACGGTTTTCATTTCCTCTACCAACGTCGCGACCTCTTCGGACGCCTCCTCTTCGCCGACCAGGTACACCCGGTACGACGCCGGCAAAGGGTTCTCGCCCAACGCGTCCAATAGGTTGCTATCCTCGGGGAATAGGCCGACGAATTCCTCCGCGGCCTTCTCGCGCGATATGTAATCGACGCGCACTACCCCCGGCAACTTCCGGAGGTGCTCGCCGACGGCCCCGGCCCGTTCCTCGTCAACCTCATATTTCAAATAAACGTCGACGTAAAGCTCGCTCCTAACCTCCTCGTATATCGTCCGGAGATTATAATACGCCGTGGCGAATATCCCGGCGATGAGCGCCGCGAACGTTATCGCTAGTACCGCCGCCGCGGTAAGGATCCCGCCGCGGCCTATATTTTTAAAAGCCTCTCGAAGGAAAAAGCCGACGTTTTTCACTCCGCCGTCTCCCGGTGTACTTTCCCGTCGAGGATCTTTATTATTCGGGCGTCCATCCTCTTGACGACGTCGTAGTCGTGGGTCGCTATGATTACCGCGGTGCCTCGGGCGTTGATGACGCGGAAGAGCTTCATTACGTGCCAGGTTATGTCCGGGTCGAGGTTGCCGGTAGGCTCGTCGGCGAGCAATATAGCGGGGTCGAGCGCTATGGCCCGGGCGATGGCGACGCGCTGCTGCTCGCCCCCCGAAAGCTCGAGCGGCTTCGCGTCCTTGCGCTGGGCCAGGCCGACAACCGTAAGAACTTGCAGCGCCCGGCGTCGCTGTTCCGAAGGCGTCAAACCCAGGATCGTCAACGGCAGCATTACGTTTTCCAAAACGGTCCGTTCGCTCAAGAGCCGAAAATCCTGGAAGACGACGCCGATGCGCCGGCGTAAGTACGGAATGTCGCGCCTCCTGAGCGCGCCGACGTCGTGCCCGGCGACTTCCACCAACCCGTCGGTAGGCTTTTCCTCCACGGTTATCAACTTGAGAAACGTCGACTTGCCGGCTCCCGAAGGACCGGTGAGGAAAGCCAGTTCGCCCTTGCCGATTTCCACCGAGACGTCGTCGAGCGCGACGACGCCGTTCTCGAAAACTTTGGTGACGTTTAACATCTTTATCATAGGCGCCGCCATAGCCTTCCGCTTCTCTAAAAGGTCAACACCTTATCCGCCCAGTGGAGCCAATCGGCCAGGTCCTTCAACGTCGCCGCCGGCGCCTGGGTATGTACTTTGTCCGCGGGAAGGTCGCGGTTCTTCAGACAGGTACCGCAAGTCTTAAACGTCGCGCCGGCGTGTACGGCGACCTCGAACTCCGTATCGGCGTCGTACTCGGGATTCTCGGGTTGAGGGGTGTTCTCGTGCGCTAACGTTACGGCGTCCGACATCAAAAAAACGTTCACTTCGTCGCCGAGTTCTTTTTGGAACGTGGCGACCCGTAGCGCGTTCCAAACGACGTCGCCGCCGTCGTACGGGTCGCGGTACGTTACGACGAGTAGCTTCATAGCAATTGACCTCCTTTAAAACAGGTCGCCCGGGCCGCCGAATTCTTCCTCGCCGCCCGGCAGCCCCTCCCCCGCGGCTCTCAACATGGACCCGGCGTCGAGCCGGAACGCCGGTGTGGCGGCCTCGCCCGTAACGACGAAGTTGAAGCGGCCCCGGCCGTCCTCGTCCCGGACGAGCGCGAGCGCTTTACCGTCCCGAGCCAGGCGTTCGGCGGCCTTTTTACTAAAAGTCGTTCGTACGACGAAATCCAGCTTTTTCTCGAGCGTGACCTCTCCGGCTGCTTCGATAACCATATCCGGGTTCTCGAGCTTCAGGTCGGCGGTCCGGATCACGCCGTCCCGCGCGTTACACATAACCCATAACTTGGACACCTGCAGCGGCTCGAATAAGTCTATGCGCGACCACTTCACCAATTCGGCAAGAAGGGCCAGTTCGGCGACGCGGCCTCCCTCCAACTCGAGCGAGCCCTTGCCGCCGAACGACCGCTTTACGTCGTCGTACGCCGTCCCCTCGGCAGAGAAAGTGACGTCGGCCGAGAAGCGTCCGGTAAGGACGTTCTCCGAGTATTCGTTTTCGGTTAGGAAGACGCCCAGCCGCGCGCCTCGAACGGCCGCCGAACAAGTGTACCGCGGCCGGGCGCCGAGGTACACCGTTAGCTGCGCCCGCACCTTGCCGTCGTACGCCGCGAAGTCGAGCTTTTTGACGTTTAGTATACCGCCGCCGTATTCGAAATCCGATTCCAATTTTTTACCGGTCACGGAAAGGAGCTTGAACTTCTTGAAGCGTACCCGGCCCTTCGCCGTAATATCTTTGCCCGGTAGGCCCAGCGGCGACGAGCCGCGCTCGGCGTGGCGGCGCCGCATCTCCCCGGTGGGCAACGCCGCGTCGAGGTCCAGCTCGTCGGCGACGGCGACGAAGTCCAGCCGCGGCGTCTCGAACCCTTGCCAACTGCCGCCGATCTCGAAATCGTGACCCGCCAGTTGCCCCTTCAACTTGCCGACCTTTATTTTATAACCCTCGCAGTACGCCGTGCCGGCGAGATCCTGGAAGGGGGATACGAACGGCTTAAGCCGTACCTGACAACCCAGGAGCTCGACCGTCCCGTCGACCGACGTCCGCCCAAGCGAAGATAATTCGCCGTCGACGTCGACGTTTAGCCGCGCCGGGCCCGCGAGCATATAGGCGTCGGGCACGGCGAGCATGACGGCCGCCACCTCAAGAGGCATAGCGCCCTCGAACCTGAGTTGGTACGGCCAGTTTCTGTCGGGTCTTATCGTCGCGTATCCTTTGAAACCGCCCTTCTTAGTCTGGCCCCGGAAGTTCTCGACCACGTACTTCTCGCCCTCGAAACGTACTTTGGCGGCAACGCTCGATATTCCGTTCCCCTCGAACGGTTTCAGCGCGCCCTTTCTCACCTCGAGCTCGCCCCGCACGTCCGGGTTACGGCCCTCGCCCCATTTACCTTTGACCGTCAGGTTCAGGTCCATCTCGCCTTCTACGTCGGCGTCGCAGAAGCGCGGCGCGAGCGCCGGGAGGACCTGGTCGAGCGCCATCCGTTTACCTTTAACGGCCAGGTCGACGTCGTTCTCGCCCGGGCCGGTTTGCAGCTCGCCGGCGACGGTCAAGCGGGCTTTGCCGAACAGAAAGTCGAGCTCCTCGAAGAAGACGCGACCGCCCGGGGCCTCGGGCCGGTAGCGTATCCCGCCCTCGGCCGCGACGGCCATCCCGCCGCCGGCCTCCCCCGCCCCCGCTGCAAACCTGAACTTGTCGGCGTGCAGTTTGCCGCGTACGTCGAACTCCTCGCCCCACAAAGCCCTGCAGCGGAGGCGGCCGCTAAGGCCGTCTACAAGCACCGTCCGCGTTTTACCGGCGTACCGGACGAACCCCTCCGCCACGGCGACGGTCCCGCGGAACGGCGACCCCTCCCCCGCCTCGCCGAACGCCACGTCGCCCGGCGCCAGGTCGACCCGCGGCCGGACGAACGCCACAACGGCGACGCTCGGATTGAGGGTTACGAAGCCGACGTACGACAACCCCAGGCTAACCTCGTCGGCGCGGACGACCTCTTTGCCGGCTCCATTAACGAAGACGACGTCGCCCAGCGTAACCGCCGGCCGGGGTAAGAGTTTGAAGCGCGCTTTCGCGTATTTAACGTCGAGGCCGGGGCCGTCCTTCACGACCTGCGCAAACGCCTTCGCCACGCGCTCTTTCCCCACGACCGCCGGCGCCACCGCCGCGTAGTAGAAGACGCCCAGCGCGACTAGCGCGAAAACGGATACGAAAGTAAGCAGTCTGCGTTTTTTCATAACGTGAAAATCGGCAATCTTATACCATAGGGAGGGCGCGCGGCCAAACTAAATATTCCCGCTTCGCGCCTGCGCGGCTTGTTTCTCGGCCTCGCAATCGCGCCGGCATCGGCCGCATTCTATGCACAACGCCGCGTCTATGACCTCACGGTTCACGATTATCGCCGCCGTCGGGCAAACTTTCGCGCACTCGCCGCACTCCCGGCACTCGAGCCTAGGCGGCGGCCGCCCCACCGCGGCCACCTCGCCCAATAACGCGCCGGCCGCACACAGATATCGGCAAAAGAACCGATAATGGAACGCGGAAACCGCCAAGACTGCTACCAGAAACAGGAGCGATATCCCCGCCGCCGCGTACGCGAACAAGTCGTCAAAAGGTTCGTACCGCGCGACGCCCAGGTCCCAATTCGCCACGAAGGCCGCTACGACGACGCATAATATAATGAACCGCAGGCCGCCAAGGCGCCGCGCGAACTCAGGTGCTACTTTTAATTTCCGAATCGGTATTTTATACAACAGTTCCGTCAGCGCGCCAAAGGGACAAAGCCACCCGCAATATACGTTACCGAAAAACAGCGCCAGCGCCGCGCCGCCCCCCAACAGTAAATAGACCGAAAGGCGCGGTCCGAACGGCGGGAACTTCCACAAAACCAGCCGGCCTACGTCGCCGACGGAAACGAACCGACCGGCCCAAAGACCCAATACCCCGAACGCCGCGGCCGCGAATAATACGCGCACCCACTCCGCAGGCCGCCGCCTCACCCAAATCGCGGCGCCGAAGAACGCCGCCACTACTAACGCCCAGCGCCAATCCCAACCCTCTCGCTCGCCGTCGAGCCCGACGTCGCGGCCGAGAGCCGCGTTTAATATCTTCCTACTCGTTACCCGCGTAGCGGCGGCGAAGGCCTGGCTCGTTACCGTCGCCCGCGTTATGGCGTCGACGTCGCGGCCGGGTTCGAGCGGCGCGGTCGCCGGAAGGCCGACGAAAGACGAGAGAAAATCGGCGACGTTCTCGACGTACGACGGCGTTTCGTCGTGCCGCACCAAGACGACGCGTTCGACGTTCCCCGAGCCGTCTACGACCACCAGGAGGTCGAATCGGCCGCCGTAACCGACCACCTCCGGCGCGGACGATGCGCTCTCGGCGGCGTAGAGCGTCTCGTCGCCGCGCCTTATGCGCCAATAGGTAATCTCCCCGTCGACCCTCTCCGGAGGCTCGGTCGCGCCGGTGAGCAACGCCACGCGTTCGGCGTCGAGCTCCCTGGGCGGCGGTTCGACGTGCCGACCCCAAAAGTAGGAGCCGGTAAGGGTCGCCGCAACGACGACTATAAATATTAACCGGCGAAGCCATACCCGCCGGCGCCTCGGCACGCCACCGGACATATTTAATTCGTATTATAAGTCCGGGCGGGCAACCCTTCAAGGAATATCGGCCTTGCGCGCGGCAGGTTAATCATTTAAAATGTTAAACTAACATGCTAAACGTACTGTTACTCGGCGTCGTCTCGTTCTTCGCAGACCTCCAATCCGAAATAATATTCCCCCTACTGCCGATTTTCATAACGCTAGACCTCGGCCTGGCCGCCGCCTTCCTGGGCCTTATCGAAGGGGCGGCCGAAGCGACCGCCGCCGTCTTTAAATACCTCTCGGGGTATATCTGCGACCGGGCGGGCCGGCACAAATGGCTCATGTTCGCCGGGTACGCGCTGTCGGTAATCAGCAAACCGTTGATGGCCTTCGCCCGCTCGGGGCCCGCGGTACTCGCCCTCCGCGTCGCCGACCGTCTCGGCAAAGGCGTCCGTACGTCGCCGCGAGACGCGCTACTGGCCGGTTACGTTACCGAAAAACAACGCGCCCGCGCCTTCGGCCTTCATCGCGTGCTCGATTCCGCGGGAGCGGTGGGCGGCGTGCTGATATTATACTTTCTATTAAACTACACCGACCTCACGACGCGCGGTATCTTCAAGTGGACCATCGTCCCGGGCATAGCGGTAGCTTTGGTCATCGCGCTACTCGTCCGCCAACCTAAACGGGCGCCTCGGGAAAGTCCCCCCAAGATATTCGACCGGGCCGCGGCAGCGCCGTGGTGGCCGTTTTTAATATGCCATACTTTATACTCCTTCGGCATGCTCTCGTACGCGTTCTACATACTCCGGGCAAACGAACTCGGTTTGCCGCTGGCCACGCTCCCGCTGGTCTACCTTAGCTTCACCGTCGCGCAAGTCGTCTGGCCTTTCCCGATCGGCTGGCTCGCGGACCGGTTACGGATACTACCGGTGCTCGCCGGCATTTACTTCTTCCAGGCGGCGGTCCTAATCGTAGCCGGGACTCTGGATCACATGTGGACCCTTTGGCCCCTTTTCGCCCTCTACGCTCTCTACTACCAAGCTTTCATGGCGCTGCCGCCGGCCTTCGTCTCGAACGCGGTACCGGCCGAACGGCGCGGCGCCGCGTTGGGCCTCCTCCATATGGCAAGCGGCCTCGCCATCTTGCCCGGTTCTATCGTGGCCGGTTTGATATGGGACCGCTGGCAGGGCGCCGGGACGTTCGCCTTCGGCGCGGCGTGCGCGGCTCTTGCCGCCGTCGGCATCCTTTATTACGATTTCACGCGGACCCGACAGCCCGCCGGCCGTAAGTTGCGTAATGCGTAAACACCCCAAAAGCAACTCCGTAGGCGAGTACCTGCGGCGCCGCGTAACGCTACCGCGGACTTTCAGCGCGCTCCGCCATCGCGACTTCCGGCTGTGGTGGTTCGGCCAGATGGTGTCGCTCGTCGGCACGTGGATTCAGTTCGTCGCGCAGAACTGGCTGATATACCGCCTTACCGGCTCGCCGGCGATGCTGGGCCTGGTCAACTTCGTCGCGCTCGTGCCGGCGCTGCCGATGGGCCTATGGGCCGGTTCGCTCGCGGACCGCTTCGATAAAAAGCGCCTCGTCCTCATCGCGCAAACGCTGCTGTTCATCCAGGCCGCGATCCTCGCGACCCTCACCGTCACCGGCCTCGTCCAGGTGTGGCACGTAATGGCGCTGGCCTTCGTCTTCGGCGTAGGGCGCGCGCTCGACGTCCCGGCGCGGCAGGCGTTCGTCGTCGAGATGGTCGGCAAGGAAGACCTCACCAACGCCATAGCGCTCAACTCCACAATTTTCAACGTAGCCCGGAGCGCGGGCCCGGCCGTCGCCGGCCTGCTGATCGTAGCCGTCGGCGAGGGGCTCGCCTTCGTCGTCAACGCGGCGACGTTCCTCCCCGCTCTCGCCGCGCTGCTGGCCATCCGAACGTCCTCCACCCGCCGGGAGGTGAAGGGCCCGGCTCACCGCCAAATCGCCGAGGGGATCCAATACGCCGGCCGGAACACGCTGGTGTGGGTGGTAATCTCGCTGGTCGGCGTCTCGGCGTTCTTCGTTATGCCGTACTCGATACTGTTGCCGGTATTCGCGAAGCAGGTCTTCCGCGGCGGCGCCGACGTATACGGTTACTTGATGACGTTCGTCGGCCTGGGGGCGCTGGTGGGCGCGCTCACGGTGGCGAGCCTGGGGCCGAAGAGCCCGCGGGGCCTGCTGCTCTCCGGGGCAAACGTCGCGTTCGCGGCGCTCGTCTTCTCGTTCACGTTTATCCGGACGTTCTGGCTCGCGGCGGCGGTGTTGGCGGCGGTCGGGTTCTGTTTCGTCGTCCAGAACTCGCTCGCCAACACGCTTATCCAGCTAAACGTGCCGGACCGGCTGCGCGGCCGCGTGATGAGCATCTACTTCCTGGCGTTTATGGGGGCGATGCGGTTGGGCTCGCTGCAGGCGGGGTACGTCGCGCGGTACGTCGACGTTCAGGCGGCGCTGCTCATCGGCGCCTCGGCCTCGCTCGTCTGGGCCGCCCTGGTCGCCTGGCGTTTCCCGCGCCTGCGTGGGGTGAGGTAAAAAACGCCGGGCGCAAAGCCCGGCTTTTTTATTGGAAAAGCTACCCCGGGTGCCAGCCCGCCTTGACGGTCTCGTAGAGGCCGCCGGGGAGGCCGGGCAGCAGCTCCGCCCGCTCGAGCGCGCCGCGGCCATACCTCCGGTTCAGCTCGTCCAGCGTCGCCGTGAAGCGGTCGCGCCTTATCTCGAAGAGGTTGCCCGGCTTGCAGTGGTACAGCAGCATCGAGACCGAGACCCCCAGCATCCGCACGCCGCGCTCGCCTAAATCCTTCGGCAGGAGAGGCCACGCCGCCCGGAAGACGTCCATCCCCTCGTCCACGTAATGCGACAACCGGTGCGAGCGGCCCACGGTGTAGAAGTCCGGGTAGCGCGCGACGGCGTAGACGCACCGGCCGCAGTACCCCTCGCCGCGTAGCCGCCGCGCCACCCGCTCGCACAGCCACAGGAACGTCCGCCGGAGCTCCGCGGCGTCGTAGGTGTCGCGGTTGAGCGTGATGGTGTTGCCGACGGACTTGGCCTCCTCGTAGTCGTAGTGCGCCATCAGCGGCCGGCGGTCTATCCCCCGCCCCATGTCTTGTAAGACGTCGCCGACGATGCCGAAGCGCGCCTTCAGGCGCGACAAGGGCAGCCGGCCGAGCTGGCCGCACGTGCTCGCTCCCAGCCGCCGCAGGTGTTCGCCCAGCTTGTCGCCGATGCCGGGCAGCTCCGTCGCCGGCAGCTCCTCCAGGAAGGGCTCGAGCTGGGAGGGCCTGAGGACCGTGAGGCCGTTGGGCTTCTCGAGGCCGGCGGCCACCTTGGCCATCATCTTGTTGGGCGCCACGCCCAGCGAACACGGGAGGCCAAGGTCCTCGCGGACCTCGCGGGCGAAGGCCGCGGCGCAGTCGCGCGGCGTCCCCCACCGGCGGAACGTCGTCGTGGCGTCGAGGGCCAGCTCGTCGATGGAGGTGATCTCGACGACGGGGGTGTAGTTGTGCGCGCGGGCGACGACCTCGCGGATGGCGTGGGTGTACTTGGGAATGTCGGCGGGGACGACTATGGCGTCGCGGCAGAGGCGCCGCGCCTCCTCGGAGGGCATGCCGGACTTGACGCCGAACTTGCGCGTCTCGTAGGAGCAGGCCGCGACGACGGAGCGCGCCTTGCGCGAGCCGACCACCAACACCGGCTTGCCGCGGAGCCACGGCTTGGCCCGCGCCTCGACGTTGACGAAGAACGCGTTCATGTCCAGGAAGATGACGACGCGCTCCCAGCGCTCGCCGTAGGCCTCGGCGCCGGGGCCCAGGCCCACGGGCCCGGGCCGCTCGCCGCCCAACAGCGGCCTGCCGTGCGCCAGTCCTGTCGTCGATGCCCACATTTTTATCGGCCGAGATTAGAACGGGGCCCGCAGGCCCCGAGGCTTAACAACCCTCCTCCCTACTCCACGTAGCTGCGCTCGAGGCGCCAGCTGAGGGTGGAGGTGTCGAGCGCCAGCTCGTAGACGGTCCCGCCCACCTTCACGGCGTAGTGCAAAATTTTCACGTCGCCGTCGCGGTCGCGCCAGCTGTACGTAACGCGCTCCACGGCGAGGCGCCGGCCGTCGTAGGCGAACCACACCGGCTTCAGCCGGCCCGACTCCTCGAAGATGGCGCCCACGCGGACGCTGTCGCCCAAATCCACGACGTCCATGGCCGCTCCTACTTATAACGCCGTATAACGCCCACGACGCGGCCTATCACCGCCACGTCCTCTTCTTCGCCCAGCACCAGGTCCGCATAGGCCGGGTTGGCGGCGCGCAGGATGACGCGGTCGCCGCGCAGGTACATCCGCTTTACCGTGGCCTCGTCGCCCACCAACACCACGACGACGGCGCCGTTCTCCGCCACCGGCTGCGGCCTCACGATCACCATGTCGCCGTCGACGATGTGCTCGCCATCCATGCTGTCGCCCTTGACGCGCAGCAGGAAGTCCCCCTCCGCGGCGCCCAGCGAGCGGTCGACCGCCATCGTCTCCTCGGCCTCCTCCAGCGCCGTGATGGGCGGCCCGGCGGCTACCCGGCCCACCACCGGCAGCTCGAGCGCCGGCACGTACCCCGCGACCGCCAGCGCCCGCGGCCTGCCGTCCTCCTTCTCCAGATGCCCCTTGCGGACCAGCGCCGCCAGGTGCTCGAAGGCCGCGCGGGGCCCTATCTCCAGAAACTCCGCCAGCTCCCGCACCGTCGGCGGGAAGCCGTGCCGGCCGGTCAACTCCCGCACCGCGGCCAAAACCTCGCGCTGCCTGTTCGTAAGCTTCTCCATCGCCATCACCTCTTCCGGCGGCTCGAGCCGCCGCTACCATTATACTCAACAGGTGTTGAGTAGTCAAGTAAAAAATGAACCCCCGGCCCCAGCTCCCAAAAACCCTTTTTTCCATAAAATTATTGACGATACGTTAAACCAGTATTATAATATTGCCGTCAAAGCCTTGGTTTCAAACCTTCCATGGAGGAAAGAGGCCATGTTGCGACCGCTTGGTTTGACCGTAGCTTTTCTAATATTCGTCTGCACGGCCGCGGCGTCGCCGCCGCCGGCGTGGCTCCAATACGACGACGGCACCCCCTACCAGCCGGTATACCGCGAGAGCGCGAACGACGGCTGGGCGGTGAAGTTCGTGCCGCCGCTGCCGGGCTACATCCAGCGCGTCAGGCTATACGTCGGCAACCCCCCGGGGCATACCGGCTGGGAAGGCTTCAATCTTGAGATCTGGAATTGGGACGCCACCTCGACGCCGCCGGCCCCAGGCAAGCGCGTATGGGGCCCCAAGACATTCACGTACGACCACGGCGGCTGGGTGAGCTACAAAGGCATCGACTACTGGTGGAAAGACACCGAGCCCTTCGTCATCTTGGCGAAGCAGCGGCAAGGGTACCCGAAATGCGATACGATCTTTTGCGACCCGAAGCGGACCGAGCCCAACCCCAACTGGAGCTACTTCAAAACCAAGTGGTACCCCTTCGAGCTCGTCAACGGCGACCTGATGATACGGGCCTATTACGGCGCGAGCTTCCCGGGCGTGGAACCGACCAGTTTGGGGCGCGTGAAGACGCTATACCGATAAAATATGTTATAATATAAATGTAGGGGGCGATCGGTTTCGACGGGGGTGGACGGTAACCAGGTGGCACGTCGCGGCTTCCCGTCACCGCGTTACAAAGGCGGGGAAAAATAAACGCGGATAACTACGCGTACGCTTGCTAATTAGTTAGCGAGCCGGCCGCCGGCGGAGCCTTCCCGCGGCGCCCCGGTAGGCCGTCGGAATAGCGGGATAAGCCAAAGCGGGGGCCCCTTCCGCCGAGGACGAAAATTCTCAAGGGGGCTGGCGTAAGGCCGACCCGCCCGCGGGCCAAGCCTTACGCGAGATTAATACGCGGGACAAGCGTGTAGAGGCCTGGCAGCCGCACTTCCGGACGCGGGTTCGATTCCCGCCGCCTCCAAATATTTTACGGAGTAGTTTGAAGTGGCAACGCATAAACTAATAGCGACGATTGCCGTGGTTTAAAAGTTCGAAGACCGGTTCCTTTAGGAACCGGCCTTTTGCTTAACGCGAACGCTATCTTTGCACCCGCGGCTAGATACGCCCTTTCGATATGTAATCGCCCGAAGATCAAAGTAGAATGATATTCCCAGAAGATACTGAACCCAGTCAGCATCGAACCGTCCGTTACGGACATCGGAAGAAAGCACCGCAGTGCCGTACGGTAAAACCGAATACATCATAGCCATAGACTTGGGCACTTCCGGCCCCAAGGTGTCGCTGTTCGACACTAATGGACAGTTCGTGGATTCCGAGTTTGAAAACGTGCCGTTGTTGCTCTTTCCCAACGGCGGAGCCGAGCAAAGGCCGGAAGACTGGTGGAGCGCCATAACGAAAGCCGCTAAGAGACTATTGACCAAGAGAACTGTTCCAACCGACGCGATAATCGCCATTAACTGCACCGCCCAATGGTCCGGGACCGTCCCTGTCGACGAAGACGGTAATAATCTTATGAATTGCGTCATCTGGTTGGACTCCCGGGGCGCCGAGCACATAAAGCGCATCACCTCCGGGCCAATTATGTTCAAAGGCTATAGCATCCCGAAACTGATTAGATGGCTTCGGCTTACCGGCGGAGCTCCGTCACATTCGGGCAAAGATTCTATCGCCCATATCCTTTACATAAAGAACGAATTGCCGGAAATCTATAATAAGTCATACAAATTCCTCGAACCCAAAGACTATATTAATTTAAAACTAACCGGCAGATTCGCCGCTTCGTTCGATTCTATTACACTCCATTGGGTGACCGACAACCGGGACATTTCCAACGTTAAATACGACGATAAGTTGGTCAAGATTTCTACCATCGACAGGCAAAAACTTCCTGACCTCTTGCCCACTGTCGAAATACTCGGGCCTATCAAAAAGGAGGTCGCCGTCGAGTGGGGTCTCCCTGAGAACCTTTCAGTGGTAATAGGGACCCCTGACATCCAATCAGCTGCTATCGGTTCCGGCGCCGTGAGGGATTTTGAGAGTCATTTCTACATAGGGACCTCGTCGTGGTTGATATGTCACGTTCCTTTTAAGAAAACAGATCTATTTCACAACATGGCATCAATTCCATCCGCACTTCCGGGAAAGTACTTGCTCGCCACCGAACAGGAATGCGCAGGTGCCTGCCTGAATTTCTTAAAGGACAATATTTTTTACCACCAAGACGAATTGCAAAAAGAAACCGAGCCCCAAGACGTCTTTGAAGTTTTAAACCGGATCGCTCAAGGGGTCCCTGCCGGCAGCGGCAAGGTAATCTTCACCCCGTGGCTTTTAGGAGAGCGGACCCCGGTCGATGATCATCATATCCGAGGGGGATTTCACAACCTATCCCTCAACACAACACGTGAGCATCTCATAAGAGCGGTGTTCGAAGGAGTAGCATACAACGGCAGGTGGCTACTCGGCTACGCGGAAAAATTCGTCAAGCGGCAACTAGACGCAATCAATATAATCGGCGGCGGCGCCCAATCTAAAGTATGGTGTCAGATTTGCGCTGACGTTTTCGATCGCCCCATCAGGCAAGTAAAACACCCTATCCAGGCAAATGCGCGCGGCGCTGCTTTATTAGCTTCGATGGCGCTTGGAAGGGTAACTGTCGACGAAATCGCAGAACGTACTCACATCGCTAATACCTTCGAGCCAACACCCGAAAATCGCGATATCTACGACGAGCTATTCAAAGAATTTACCAGAATATACTCGAGCACCAAAGGATACCATGCGAGGTTGAACAGACCTAAAAAGGTTAAGCGCTATAGTCGAAGATGATTCCGGGAGGAAAAGATGGATCTCTCTAGCTTACGAAATTTGGTCAAAAGACTGGATCCGCGCGTTGTTTCGGTTATGAAAAAAACTATTGAGCGATTCGATCCACGGATTATTGCGGCTGTAGAAAAGCGCGTTACCTCAATCCCTTTCGTAAAGGAGAAACTCGAAGGGGAATACAACTCGATGCTGGCGGATCTCGAGAACTCGATTAAGCCGTATCGGAATGAGTTCGAGGCCTTTTCCTGTCTTCCTAATGCCGGCCGCGCCAGAAATGATATTATCGAGGAGATGGCTAATTTGAAGTCCCGGGAGGAGTCGAGATGGAAAGACGGCTTTACCTCCGGAGCTGTGTACCACGGCGATGACGACCACATAAATTTTTTAAACAAGGTGTACGCTATCAACTCCCAGAGCAACCCGCTGCACTCTGACATTTGGCCTAGCACGACCAAGTACGAAGCCGAGGTAGTGTCGATGACCGCAGCCATGCTGGGCGGAGCAGAGATCGCTAAAAACTCAGACCCCGAAAATCAGATCTGCGGCGTCGTTTCGTCAGGCGGTACCGAAAGTATTTTGCTCGCCATGAAGACCTATCGTGACCGGGCTCGGGATTTGAAGGGGATTACCAAACCCGAGATGATAGTGCCTTCCACGGTCCACGCCGCCTTTGACAAAGCATCTCAGTATTTCAACATCAAAATGATCCGCGTGCCGGTCGGTCCCGATTTTAGGGCCGATGTAGCTGAAACTAAAAAGGCGATTACCAAGAACACCATCGTTATTGTCGGATCAGCGCCGGACTTTCCTCACGGCATTGTCGATCCCGTCGAAGAGCTGTCCGAACTGGCAAGGGGAAGAGGCGTCGCCTTTCACACCGATGCCTGTTTAGGCGGTTTCATCCTCCCCTTTGCTAAGAAGCTTGGATACGACGTCCCTCCATTTGATTTCCAACTGCCGGGCGTAACTTCCATGTCCGCTGATACACACAAATACGGGTACGCGGCCAAGGGTACATCGGTAGTGCTATATCGCGGTTTGGAGCTGCGCCGATATCAATACTACACGGCAACCGACTGGCCGGGTGGCCTCTATTTCTCCCCCACATTTGCCGGAAGCCGGTCGGGGGCCCTGAGCGCCATGTGCTGGGCCGCGATGCTCTCTATGGGCGAGAAGGGCTATTTAGAGGCCAGCGAGAAAATACTCGATACGGCTTCTGCCATAAAAGCGGCGATCCGCACGACCCCGGAGCTGTACATACTCGGCGACCCCCTATTCTGCATCGCTTTTACTTCGGATTCCCTGGACATCTACAAGGTTATGGATGTCATGACTAAGCGCAACTGGAACCTTAACGGCCTGCTCGCCCCGCCCGCCGTACACATCTGCGTAACTTTAAGGCACACCCAACCCGGCGTAGTCGACAAGTTCGTCAACGACCTCAAAGAAGCTATTGAGCACGTAAAAAGAAATCCCGACGAAAAGGGCGGCCTGGCACCTATATACGGTTTGGCCGCTACTATCCCGATCAAAGGCGTGTTGAGCGACGTACTCGTACGGTACATCGACCTGCTCTACAAGATATGATGAATCTAACTACGCTGGAAACGGCAACTTAACGATTTTACTATCCTTAATCTTTTGTAAGATCTCTTCGGTTTCGGGAAAGCGGCCGCCGCCATTAACAAAGAAGCCGGTTCCCTGCGGAATCGTTTTTCGTTTACCGCGTCATGTTATTCGGGTCGATACGTTCAGACATAACCCTTGAGCAGTTCGATTACCTCCCCCACCTCCGGGAAACGGCCCGCTCCGGCCTTCGAGAACACGACGTCGCCGTCGACCTCCACGTCGAAGGCGCCGCCGCTCCCCTCTATCAACGTCGCATCCAGGCCGAGCTCTTCTTTGATCGCGGCCGCCAGGCCGGCGGCGCGGGGCCCTTGGCCTGACGCGTGTCAATACTTGATATTGATATCCATACCGCGCCTCCTAAAACCTTAGCGTTAACGACGTAAAAACCCGCCCTTTCGAGCGGGTTTCTTATTTCCGGAAGACTTAGCCGTTACTGGTTCACCGCTTCCTTGACGATCCAGGCGTCGGGGTAGCCGGCGTTGCGCAGGCGGTCGCGCATGGCCTCCGCCCCGGCGCGGTCGCCGTAGTCGCCCACGCGGACCTTGTACAACCCCTGGATGTGCTCGACGTAGACGCCGGTGCCCGGGTAGGCCGCGCGGACCTGGTCCGCGACGCCGTTGGCGTTATCCTGGTACGAGCTCGCGATGACCTGGACCCGGTAACCGTCTATTACGGCGCCGGTATAGGGGGCGGCGACGCCGGCGGGCGTCTCCGCGACCTCGACCGAGCCGGCCGCGGTAGTCGAGAACTCGCCGCCGCCGGCGAACTCGTCTATCTCCTCGCCGACGTCCTTATCCGCCGGGACGATCTCGCCCACGACGACGGACCCTTCGACGACGTTCTCCTCCTCGCCGCCGCCGTAGTAAGCCGGACCGCCGCCGGTTCGCCGGCACCCGGCCGCGAAAGCGACGGTTACTATTACGACGATAATTCCTAGCCATCTATACATAGTAGGGACCTCCCGCGTAATTCGCGCATTCAACCTTTCGACCCTTTACCCGGGCCTTTCGTTTAACGCGGCAATTATACTAAATTTTTCGAGCGGCCGCAAGCGTCTCGAGGCCGGGGTTTTAATCGCCGGCGGCCTGGGGCAACGTCTCCGCCAACATTCGCTCGTACAATATGTTCGTTTGGTTGGAGAGTAGGTCCAACAGCTCATCGTAGACGAGCGGCGCGTCGGAGGCGCCGTTGTCGCAATATATCATGGCGAGCATTTGGCCGCCGGACAGCAACGGGACCACTACCGCCTCGCCGCTCTTGGGCTTCCCTATCTGCTCGAAAAGGCGACGGTGGACCGGTTGGCCCGGGTCCGGCTTGCCGCGGTACGTCGTCTTCCGGTCCGCGACCGTCCGGAAGACGGAAGGCTCGTCGAGGGGGACCTCGACGTTCTTGGCCATGATGCCCAGCGGCGTGCCGTCGCCGGCGTCGCCGAAACCGCCGATTCCGCCGGCCACGCCTTCCCTCACGACGAACAACAGCGCCCGCTCGTAGCTTTCGGAGATGAGGTTGAGGAGATCGAGCGAGACCATAAACGTGAAGCTCGATTTCTGGGCTTCGCGGACGAACCTCTTGAGCTTCAACAGATAGGCTTCGAGGGAGCTGATCCGCTCCCGCCACTTCCTCCTCACGTAGACGTTCTCGTAGTTGCGGAACGCCTCGACGATGACGGTCCAAAGCTCGCGGAGGAAATGCCTAACCTCGACCCCGGGCGGCGACTCGCTTAAAAGGATCTTCGGCGGCATAGCGACGATGGCGCGGGCGTGGCGCTCGAGGAGTGCGACGCGGAGCGCGTACCCGGCGCTCGTCGAGACGCAAATTACCTCCATCGCGCTCGCGGCGCGTTTCAACTTGGCCATCAACGCCGCGGCGCGCCGCGCGCGACCTTGCTGCTGGTCGCCGGCGCTGAAGTCGACGTCGAGGACGACGACCGGCAAGCGATCGGCGAGCACCGTTCCCTCTACGGCCAACGTCAGCGCGGCGAACGATTGAAACGCGCGGCACTCGACCTTCTTCTTCGCGGCAACCGAAGCGAGCAGCGCGTAAAGGGACTCGTTGTCCGAGTACAGGTAAAGGGTATGCGCGAGCGGCGCCGGCGCTTCCACCTCTTCGGGCGGCGTAACTTCTTCTCCCCGTTCGGCCGCGCCCGGCGCAGCGGCGGCTTCCGCGGATACTCTATCGCGCTCGTCGAAAATCCTTATGCATTCCAAGAGGAGATGTTGGGTATCGACGTTAACGCCCGGCAAGATCCCTTCGACCGGTACGGCTACGTCGTCCGCCGGCTCAGCGGCCGTCCCCAACTCGAAGATGAAATCGCCGTCGAGCCAGAGGACGAAGTCGCGTATGGCCCCCTCGATTTGCTCCTCGACGGCGGCCTTTGCATCTTCCTCGCTCAAAAGGCCCGTCTTTACCAGGACCCGCCCCAGCGGCACGTCGTTATACTCCGAGCGCTGGGTCTCGACGGCCCGCGCCAGGTCGCCTTCCTCGATAAGCCCTCGGGCGAGGAGAATGTTACCCAGGTTGTTTTCGGCGGCGTTGGTCAACGCCTGGACGATGTTGCCGTCGCGGAAAACGACGAACCCCCGCCGGTCCCGACTCTCGAGGTGAAGGGTGCCGCTGCGCCGGCTGGCGTAGATGAATTGCAACACGTCCACGACCGGCATGTCTTCCAGTTTTCCCTTAAGCGCCAATACTAAACACCCCTCGGTTCGGTACCCACGGCCCCCCTGATCGCCGCCCGAAGCTCCTCGACGTCCAATACGATATAACGGCCGGGCGTAATGCCGGCAATGGCGCGGCTGCCGACGTCGCCCGGGTATATTTCGGCCGGCGGTATGGTTCGCGCCGCCTCCACGTCGTCTACGAGCAAGGCCACGCGCGCCGGCTCGCCGGTGAGCACGACGGCGTTACCGTATCGGCCGTCCTCTCCGAGCCCCAGGAGTCTCTTCGTGTCCAACGCTACGTATATGCCGCCGCGGCGGTGAAACAGGCCCGCGATCACGTCGGGCGCCTTCGGCACGGGCATTATCGTCGGCAGCTCGATGACTTCCCGCGCCGCGGCCGCCGACAAAGCGTACCGCTCCGAACCCAGCGAGAACAAGGTGTAAACGTCGCCGGCTTCCGCGGCAACGTCTTCTTCGGCCTCGGCTAGGGCACGGGCGCGGATCGATAACACGTCGGCCACCTTCTCATCTTCCACCATATCCCCCATGGCGTCGAAGAGCGCCGACCAATCGACCTGTTCCTGAGGGGATTGCCCCTCGGGCTCCGGCAGTTTGAACTTCTCCTCTTTCATATCGACCGGGTTATAAGATTTGATTCACTATTTCCCGCAAACGTCCGACGGTTAAACCGTCGCCCGATATCTCCTCGTCTTCCCCGCGACCGTCGAGCAACTTGAGCACGTTACGATACGACCGCGCCGCGCGTTCCTCGTCCCGCCGCCAGCGATGGTAACTCGCCATCGAAAAGTGCCCCAGGACGAAACTTTTTTCTACGTACAGCGAGCGGCGGAGATTGTCGAACGCCTCGTCGTTTTTTCCCATCTCCTCTTGGATGAGAGCCGCTATGTAGTAGCAGTACGGGTTCGTTTTATCGAGCGCCGCGCCCCGGCGACACCACTCGAGACCCTCCTCGTACCGGCCCAGGTTCCCGAGTACGCGCCCCATACGCCAATACAACTCGGCGTCCTCGCGCGCCGCGACGAGCTCGGTGAGCTGTTCCAGCGCCCGCGAGTCCTTCCCGACGGCCACCAGACGGTCGGCCCGTTCGACCCCGCCCGCGGCCGGCCGCACGCGTACGGCCTTACGCGGCCGTTCCGCAGGAAGGCGCCGCTTCTTGGCGGCCGCGACATCCTCCGCCGTCAACTTGCGGTAGACGAACGCCCCCGGGAAATTCACCGCCTCGAAACCGTCGTCGTAAACGAAAGGCTCGGCGTGGCCGCCGACGAACCAGCCGCCGGGCGCCAGGTACCGGCGGAATAACGCCGACGCCCGTTCGATGCCCTCGTCGCCAAAATAAATAAACACGTTGCGGCAAAGAATAAGATCGAAAGACCCCGGCCCTACGGCTACTACGTTATCTCGCTCGTCGATGAGGTTGGCGCGTACGAACTTCACCATCGCCCGGACGTCGGCCGCAACTTGCCACTCGCCGTCGGCCGGCTCGAAATACTTCTTCCGCCAATAATCGTCCACTTTGCGGAACGACCACTCGCGGTAACGACCCCTGCGCGCCGACGAGAGAAAATCGGTATTGACGTCGGTAGCGAGGAACTCGATTTCCCAGCCCCCCGGGTCCGGCAGCGTCTCTAAAATAAGCATCGCGACGGAGTACGGCTCCTCCCCGGTGGCGCATCCCGCGCTCCATATACGCAAACGCTTCTCCCCCGCGCGCTTTTTAAATATGCCCGGCAGGATAACGCTCTTGAGGGCGTCGAAGTGGGCCTGGATTCGGAAAAAATACGTCTCGCCCACCGTCAGCCGGTTAATAAACCGTTGGAACAACCCTTCCCCCGAAGGTGAACCCACCTCGCAGCAGAACTCGGCGGCGTCGAGGCCGTCGCTCACCGAAGCGCACGCCTTCTCGAGCTCTACCTTTTTCTGGAGCGGGTAATCGAGGCCGAAGCGATCCCGAAGGAGGCCGCTCAGCGTTTGGAATTCCCTCTCGCCTAATTCGAACGCTTTACTCATTCCGCGGATTCGTCGCCTTCGGCCTCCAGCGTGACGTCCGGTACGGCTTCGCTGTCGTCTGCGCCGGCCTTCGCGGTGACGTCCGGGAGCAGGGCGGAGGGCTCGAGGATGCGCGTAAGGCCCCCGTTCTCTTCGTAGACGCCGAGAAAAGGCCGCCTCGGCAACCCGGCGTCGCCCGCCGAGACGATCTTCTCGCTATCGAAGGTCTCGACGTCGAACACCGCCGAGACGACGAGCGCTACGCGACGGCCGGCGGCGGTGAAGTAGATGACGTGGTCGCCAACGTCCATCTCGCGGCCTTCGACCCCCAACGCCGCCCCGTCCAAAACCGGGACGAGCTCGCCGTGGTAAGTTATGACGCCGGTAAAGCCGGGGCCGAGCTCGCCCTTATCGACGATCGCCACGGCGCGCGAAATACTCTTCACCGACCAAAGCGGAAGCGCGAAGGTTTTCCCGCCGACTTGAAAAGTAACGACCGCAAACGGGCCCTTGGGCCGGCGCAGCTCGTCGATGGCGGCGCCGACGTAATCCGCCTTCAACGATAGCAGCTCGTCCTCGAGCTCCACGATGCGGGCCTCTATCTTCTCGTCAATTTTCCTCTTCCGAGCCACCCGGGTCCTCCAACGGCATATAAGCTAACCCCTTATATAATATATCGTTAGGCCCTAATATGCAAGGTTTTATCGAAAAAAAAGCCCGCGTCGCGGGCCGCCGCTTACCTAACCCTCCTTTCGGAACCACGTAAGCACCGATTCCTGGACGTATATCCGCACGGCTATTAAAGCGGTAAAGGTGATCCACAATACCCACAAGAACTTCACCGCCGGGTCGCGCTTGTACGTAAGGCCGCTCGATTCTTCGAACGAGACGAACGTGACGCGGCAGGTGCCGACGTCGACCGGTTGGCCGCGGTCCAGCCGCCTCCCGGGCCGGACGTCCTTAGTGACGCGGTGCCACTTGTCTTTGGACATCTCCTTGAGCTCTACGTACGGCCCCAGCGGCGTCGGGCCGTCGTCGCCGAGCAGCGTCCCGCTCTTGACGGTGGAAACCATCAGCATCTCGTCGCCGACCGCGAGCGGCTCGCCCGGGCCTAGCTCCTGTTCCTCCCCGTCCACGTCGAACTTCATCTTCTGGTCGAAGAACGCCTGGTAGTACTTCATGCCGCCGTAAACCAGCGGGTCGTTGACCTCTATGCGCTTGGCCGCGACGACGGCGCCGCCGTCGACGACCTCGAGGTCGCTTATCCAATCCTTAATGAATATCCGGCCGTCCTTCTCGACGTACGTCGTCTCGAAGCTCTTGAGATGCAGCTCGTAGGGCGTATCCTCGTTGACCGGCGCCGCAAGGCCGAGGCGCGGCGCGAGCCTCGCCCACGCCGTCTCGCCCTTCTTCAGCGGGACGTGGACCGATTCGCCCGGCTTTATAATCAGCTCGCCGCCGTACGAGAAGAGGTACGTGGCTAAGAAGCCGACGAACATCCCCACCAACGCGAGATGGTAGAGCGCCGAGACGACGTAGCGCGCCGTTATGGTCTTCGGTAAAAAATTCCGCAGTATATCTATCGAGCAGCAAAGGAGGTTTAGGCCCAGGAGGACCGCGGGGATGAGGAAAAGGGGCCGGTGGAAGATGTCGAGGAAGCCCAGGTCGCGGAGGGCGTGATACGTCCCCTCGTCCCAGGCCTTGAGGTAGAACTCGTCGTCCATACCCTGCGGCAAGAGCGCCCCCACGACCATGAACGCGGTCAGGATGACCACGAGGACCACGCCGAGCTCGAGGGAGGTGAAGAGTTTCCAAATGCCGTTTAATACACGACCAGCCATAGTTTTAAAACGCTTTGCTATTCTGCATCCGGTAAAACTTTAAGCATCCCCGAAAGCTTAAGTATTAAACAGAACCGCGTGGCTACGGAAAAGAAAACTTCCTAACCGTTCGTTAATAACACTAAACGGTCGGATATAATTACGATATTCGCGTATATAATAAAAGTAATTGAAACCTTAGTTTAACTTCCAAACAATTCTTCGGTAAGAGGCTCACCGCGCGTACTACTTATAAAACTATCTAGCCGAGTTTGGAAATATCTCTTGCGTCTAATAAAATCCTCTTTACTAATTATTACCCACCTTGGAGGGGGCCCGGCTTGCCTTTTAATCAATTCCGCGCCGTAGTCATATCGCGAAAGGCGATTAAATATTTGTGTAATTACTCGGGCTATTTCCCTCTTTTTGTCCGTATCTATAACCCCCCATACAGGTATAACCCGTTCGCAAAAATCGGTTATTTCGAAAGACCTAATATTTTTAATAATTGCTGAAACTAGGTGTTTAACTACCGAAGACACGAGACTCGTTTGATTTATATCGTCTATGCAGAAACTTATATATCCCGTTGGTATTTTACTAAAAACCATTCTATTCGAAAAGAACGAATCCGTATTAGCTTCGGCGAAATCAAAGGCTTCTTTTTCTAACGAGTATTCGCCGTCTTCTTCGAAATTGCGGAATATAACTATAGGCATAGCCGTACCCAAATGTTCTAGATATTCTACAAATGAACTTATCGCAACCTGTTTTAAAACTAAAACCGTATCAAATGTCTTCAAAGCTCGAGTCGGAACCGCGGCGGGCGTAGCTAAATCAGAAACTGTAATATTCGAATATCTTTCGATTTGCCTTCTTTTATCATCGCCTAAAGAAGTCGAACTTGTCCATTCGAATATCAACGTATTACCGATTTTAACCGATATAACAATCGCATCAGGGTTTACTTCGTAACCACCCGTAGTCCTGAAAGAAGGTTCGATTTTGTGGGTTTGGTACCCGAGTTTTTTAAACTCGGAGGAATAGGGACCTAATACGCGGGACCCTTTTGCTAATCCTATAATAAGGTTTGGTAGATAATAACTAAAATAGTTAATAGGCATAGTTGGCTACAAAGTGAATAGGCGGTCACCGTTATCGGCGTAAACCGAGAAAGATTTGTCGAAATAATGTTGGATATTAGTAAAAAACCTTGCGATACTATTACCGCACGTGCCTTCGCCCAGATACAGTGTTATTAAATCTGGATATAACTCGAAAGTTAATTCGCCGCCGGTGTGCAAGTCTACTACGTCCGATACGATTTTGGTCTCACTTTTTTGCCGAACGAACCCCATTAACCGGAAAGGCTCCGTCCCATTGAATACTTGTTTATAGAAAATATCTATAGGGATAATTTGACCTTCTGCCGGTTCGAAATGCAAGGCATAACCTTCCAAATTATAACCCTCACCCGTACCACTAACCCATTTTAAGGAATATTTTTCTTCTATTTGCAAGATAATTCTTTCGTAACTTTTCCTTAATGATTCCACAATACTCAAATGCGTGTTGAAATCAGTACCTCGCGTGGTAAATTTCCCGTTATACTTAATGTCTTCCAAAGCGAACCTATCTAATATTCCATCTTCGCGGAATTCTTTAAAACGGATTTTAGATAAAACTACTTTACTAGAAAATTTTTCGCTACTACTTAATAGTTCGTAGAGATCAGCAGTATCCGACCCCCCCCATAACTGCATCTTCAAATAAAGCGTAGTATCGACGTCTTCCGATTTTTCGAACACCCTATAATCATAATCGAGGCCGAAACCACGGGCCACCCCCCGTTTTTGAAAAGATTCTAAGAAATCGGGCCAAAGCCATACGAAATCGAAATCTGGTTTATTCTTTAATATAGCATTAAACCACGAATCCAAACCCTCCGACTTACTTAAAGAAAACACCATCCAAAACCTAGGATTTGTCGCCGTATCTATATAAATTACGAACTCATTTCCTCTATCATTTAAAACTACTTCATAAAAACCCAACTCTTCGGTGCGGTAAATACTTAATTCTGGTCTATCCTTTTTCTCGACCGAAAATAGATATTTTAAATATTCCTCATACCTTTTCTCCCCCTTGCTATCGCCCATGTCTTCGGGTTCGTCTACTTCAAATAAATAAGTTTTTACTAAATTACCTTCGTATTCAAGTTTCTTCTTCTTTAAAAGGTCGTCGTACGTCGCCTCCATTTGGTTTTGGAGGAACCCAAACAAATCGGACCGGGTTTTTACCTCGCGCCTTTTTTTGTTTTTAGCCATTCACCCGCTACCCTTCCTCGTTTACGTATACGCGTGCGCGGTCGGCAGGCCCAGGAGCTTCGCGACGACGTTGAAGCCCAGGAAGGTGAACATCATCGAGACGAAGCCGATGATGTTCAGCACCCGCGACGGGACCCGGGCGAACCGCGGGCTCCTCGAGGCGTGGATGTACGCCAGGTAGACGCACCACGTCACCAGCGACGCCGTCTCCTTCGGGTCCCACGACCAGTACGTCCCCCACGCCTCCTCGGCCCAGCCGGCGCCGGAGAATACGCCGAAAGACAGCAGCGGAAAGCTGAAGAGGATGAGCTTGCGCGAGAAGAAGTCGAGACGCTCGCGCCGGGCCCCGGTCCCTAGGTACTCGAATGCGTAGGCGAAGGCGGCGACGAAGAGGGCGTAGGAGGCGAAGGCCGGGATGACGTGGACCTCGAACCAGATGGAGTCGAGCGCCGGCGAGAGGGGTTTGACGGTGGGGTCCCTCGTCGCGCCGTAGGCCATCGCCGCGGCCATCATGGCGAAGAGCACGACGCCGGACCAGCGGACTTTCTCGCCGCCGAACCGCTGGACCAGCAGGTATGCCAGCGCGCCGGACCAGGCGAAGAGCGACAGACACTCGTAGAGGGTGGAGAACGGCGTCCGGCCCACTTCCACCCATCGCAATATGATGAGGGCCGTGTTGAGAAACAGGACGGCCCAGCTGAGCTGCGGGATGCCGTTGCGACGCAACACGTGCGTTACGGCCAGGAAGCCGTACAACGGGATAAGGGCTATGTATATACCTTGGTCAACGGCGCTCAGCATAACGCGAAGCCTTCCTACCTCTTCTTCCTCCTGCGGACTTTCTTCGTGACCTGGACCCGGGCGACTTTGGCCTCCAGCTTGCCCTTGCGCCGGCGCGTCCGGAAGTTATCTATCTCGTCGAGGAGCGCGGCGCAGACGTATATCGACGAATAGGTCCCCAGGACGATGCCGACCCACAGGATAAACGCGAAACCGCGCAGCGCCTCGCCGCCCAGGAAGTAGAGTATCAACAACGCGGCGAGCGAGCCCGTGCCCGTTATGAGGGTACGCGACAGGTTCTCGTTGATGGCGCGGTTGAGAAGCCCGCGGTAGGTCTCCTTGCGGCCCTGGCGCGCGTCCTCGCGGATGCGGTCGTACGTGACGACGGTGTCGTTGATGGAGTAGCCGACGACGGTGAGGAAGGCCGCGACGACGGTGAGGTCGATCTCGATACCGACCAGGACGGCGAGGCCCATGGTAATGAGGACGTCGTGGATAAGACTTATGATGGCGACGACGCCGCTGGTTAATTTAAACCTTATGGCGATGTAGGCCAGCATGGCCAACAGCGCGAAGCCGAGCGCCTTCATCGCCAGGCCGATGAGCTGGCGGCTGACGCGCGGGCCTATATTCTCGGTACCGCGGATGGCGAAGGTCCCGGCGTAGAAGTTATCCGCCAGCGCTTTCTTGGCCGCGGCGGAGACCTTGACGCCCTCGTACGCCGCCTCGAGCGACGGCAGGAGCGTCGTGGCCTCGGCCTGCGCGCCGAGTTTACGCTGGCGCGCCACGTTGCGCGCCAAAGCCGCGGCGTCCGCCGGCGGCATGTAGCGTGCTAACTCCTCTTCCAAAAGTTCGGCGTCCTCGATGCCGTTGATATCCAGCTTTCCCGCGGCGCCCGCCGGCACGCCGAAGACCTCGCCCAGCACGCGGCTGAGGTTGGTGACCGTCTTGTCGACGATGATCTGCTGGATGCGCTCGCGGATGTTGTCGGGCGCAGCTTTGTTGATGTCTATGCGGAGCGCGCCCTTTGCCCCCTCGGCCTCCTCCGTCGTGACGGCGAAGACGGTCGCGAGGTCATCCTCGGTCAGGTCCACGCCCGGTATGGCGGCGACCTCGGCCAGGCTCTTGAACCTCCCCACCTGGCGGCGGGCCTTGACCACGGCGGCGGCGTAGTCGTCCGCCTTCTCGAGGCCCTTTTGCGAGATGAGCATCTCGCGCTCGGCGCGCCCTACGGAGTGGATCTCGACCGGCGCCGCGCCGCGGATCTTCTCGAGGTCCGAGACCGTAACGCGGCGGTTCGTCAGAACGTCTATCTTAACGCCGCCGGTGAAGTCGATGCCGAAGTTGGGGCCCTTCGTAAACAACAGCACGGCGCTCGCTATCATCAACGCCGCGGAAAAAATCAGCGCGGGCCGACCCAGGCTTATGAAGTTATAGTTGGTATCTTGAAATAGGCGCATCGTCGTAGGCCCTCCTGAGCCGCGGCCTATATTACAATTTCAACTCCTCGGCCCACCGCGCGAGCTCGGCCCGGGCCGCTTCGTCAGTCAGGTCGTAATGAATGGGCGTAACCGAAACGTACCCTTCCTCGAGCGCCGCAATGTCGTCGTCGTCGCGCGGGTCCGGCACGCTCATGCGCTCCGCGGCGAGCCAGAAGTAGCGTCGGCCGCGCGGGTCGTGCCGCTCCTCGTAGCGGTCCTCAAGGACGGCGCTGCTCTGGCGCGTTATCTTCAGGCCGGCGATTTCTTTTTCCGGCAGCGCCGGCACGTTTACGTTAAGCATGACCCGCGGCGGCAGGCCGTTCTCGAGAATCTTCCCCGCCACCCACGCCGCGACGCGCGCCGCCGGGCCGAAGTCCGGGTCCGTAAAAGTGTCGAGCGATACCGCCGCCGCGGGGATGCCGAGAATAGTCGCCTCCGTCGCCGCGGAGACGGTCCCGGAGTATATCACGTTGACGCCGGCGTTGCCGCCCAGATTTATACCCGAGACGACGGCATCGGGCCGGCGCTCGAGCAGCGCCTTCACGGCGACCTTGACGCAGTCCGCGGGGGTCCCGTCGACGACGGAGACCTCTCGGCCATCGGCCCAGGTCTCGCGCCAGGCCCGCAAGGGCTCCGTCAACGTAACGGCATGGCCTACCGCGGAGCGCTCGCGGTCCGGCGCGACGACTGCAACCTCCCCTATAGCGTCGAGCGCCGACGCCAGCGCGGCGAGCCCCGGCGCGTTCACGCCGTCGTCGTTGGTTACCAGGATGAGGGCCTTCTTACTAATAAGCGTATACTATAATAACCGGCAATCGCCGTCAAGGGATTTTAAATATATAACCGCCTCCAAAAGAAAAAGCCGGCCCGCGGGCCGGCCTTATTTTCCCTAAATACCCGTTATCTATTTAAAAGCGCCTTGACCTTGCCGAACGACGAGGCGTCCACCGCCGACGACGTACTGGACGGCCCAGGCCGGCGCCGTCCCCAGCACGACCGTAAAAAGATATACAGTCGTTCTTACGGTCGATATCCCTTTGAATATTAACCGAACAAAGCTTTAACGCGTCCCAAGGACGTCGGCGCCACTGCCGAGGGCGAAACCGTCGCGCGCATGTAGTGCATGAAGTACGAGACGCGGCCTTTGTCCGGGTAACCGCTTTGTGGGTTACCGTTCACGATATACGAGAAGCAACAGCGGCCGTTCACCGGGAAGTTCCACTGCGTGTTGCCGCCGCCGTTGGTGTCATTTACCCACCATACCTCGACGACGAGGTTGTCGCGGCCGTTGTAGGCGAACGGTTTATCGAAGCCGAAGCCGAACCACTGGTTCGACGGTACCGTAGGGATGTTCACCGGGTTGCGGCTGTAGACCGTAACGGGCGTTTTCCCGTCGTAATTATTGACGTACGTGTCGGTTAACGCCGTAAGGGAGGTATGACAGAACGTCAGTTTGAAGTTGTAGAAACCGCCGGCGAGCAAATCGCGGGCGGCGTTCCACTCCCATTTGGTTATCGTACCCGCGGGAAGGCCGTCCGATTTGAGCACCAATACCTGGTGCCTACGCGCCGACACGCCTCAACAGCCGGACCAGGGCGTCGAGCCGCCGGGGGCCCCGAGGCCTTTCCCTATGATTACCAGGTCCGCGCCGGCAAAGGACACCGCCATAAGGAACAGCGCCGCGATCGCGGTCGTCCTCATCATAAAACCGCCTCCTCCGAATTACCGATAGAGCGCTTTAACTCGGCCCAGCGAGCTCGAGCCGACGGTCGCTCCGCCCATCGTTATGCGCATGTACATGTTGTAGCCCTCGACCTTGCCGCCGTTCGGGTAGCCGTGCTGGGAGACGCCGCGCACCCGCGAGGCGATGCACGCCCGGCTCGAGGTCAGGACGTACTTCATCCAACAGTTGGGGCCGCCGTCGTTGCCGCCGTCCCACCACGTCTCGACGAGGAAATTGTCGGTCCCATTGTAGGCGAAGGTAGGCTTGCAGTCGAAACCGAACCAGTTATTGTACTCCGGGTCGACCCTTACGGGGTTGGCGGAGAAGACCGTCACCGGCGTATTGCCGTCATAATTGGCCGCGAACGGCGTGGTGAGAGCGTTGAACGACGTGTGGCAGATTTTTATGGAGAAGTTGCTAAGTAGAGCATGCCGTACGCTGCCCGTCCCCGACGCGGCGTACCACTCCCACCGCGTAATCGTGCCGGCGGGGATGGCGTCCGTCTTCAGCACCAGGCCCTGGTACCGGTAGGCCTCGATGCCTCAACACGCCGAGAACGGCGCCTTGACGGCCGTCTCCGCGCTGCCGACGACGAACTGCGCCGCCGAGGCGCCGGCCGCGGCCGCACATAAGAGGATTACCAATTTCCGTAGCATAGCTCGACCTCCCGACGTTGCCCTTAGGCCCTTTCATACTAAACCGTCTTCGCGCGCGTGTCAAGCGGATATATCGGCGCTACCGCGAGAAAAAACCGGCCTATAGGCCGGCTTGAGTCTCATAGTTAAACCTAAGTTCCGGCCTAACGATAAAGCGCCCTGACGCGACCCAGCGACGATGCCTCGACAGCGCTCGCGGAAATGGTAATCCGCATGTAGTGAAGGTAGTTCACCACTAGCCCCTTGTCGGGGTACCCGTTATAAGGCGTCGACCCCTTGATATACGAATACACGTACCGGCCTGTCTTGGGCATCCAGTAGGTGTACGCGTTGCCGTTGTTATCGCCCACCCACCACACCTCGAAGAGCAGGTTGTCGGTGCCGTTGTACGCGAACGCCTTGTCGAATGCGAAGCCGAACCACTGGAAAGGCGTAGCGGCGATGCGCACCGGGTCGCGGTAGTAAACCTGGACCGGCGTCTTGCCGTCGTAATTCTTGGTGTAGGTATCGGTGAGGGTCGTCAGGGAGGTGTGGCAAAGTTTAAGGCTGAATTTATTGAAATCGCCCGGCCGTTGGTTCTGGGAAGCGTACCACTCCCACTTGGTAATATCGCCCGCGGGAACGGCGTCCGTTTTCAGGACCAGCGCCTGGCCCCGATAAGCGTTGTCTCAACTGCCGCAATACGGGTAATTCACGGCGGTCCCTTGGCCGCCGACCATAACTTGGCCCGCCAGGGCCGCGCCCGCGGCCAAGACGCCGAGACTCGTTATTACTACTTTTCGCATAAATCAACCCCCTTGGGTTTGACCCTTTTTCGTCACGTTCGAGCCGTTAAAAATTTTAAGGTAATCAACGTTACTTGTCAAGTGGACCTTATGCCGCTTCTCGCCGACAACGGGTACGTCTTTCACGCGTACCGGGGGTCGGTTGAAGTTAAAAATAATCCGTCCCGCGGATAGCGTATAACCGCGCCGTCTTAGAACCGGTTACCGGTAGACGGCCTTAACGCGCCCGAGCGACGTCGGCCACACGGCGTCGGGCTCGAGCGTTATTCGCATGAAGTGGAGCCAGTTGAAGGCCTTGCCCTGGTTGGGATAGCCGTACTCCGCGACGCCGTCCTTCCGGTAGGCGAGCAGGCAGCGTTGTTGTTCGCGCACGTCGGCGGTGAAGACAAGGCCGCCGCCGTCGTCGTCGCCCTCCCACCAAACCTCGACCAGCAAGTTGTCCGAGCCGTTGTACCGAAAAGCGGGCTTGCAATCGAAGCCGAACCACTCCCGAATCCGCGTCGAGATGGTCGCGGGGTCGGCGTTGAAGACTTCCGCGGGGGTGCGGCCCTCGTAGTTGGCGTTGAAGGGAGGCGCCAGGTCCGCACGCGTGGTGTGGCAGAGCCGCAACTTGAACTTATAAAACTTTCCCGTCGTTGGGTCCAGCTCGCCGGACTGCCACTCCCACCGCCTAATCTCGCCGGCGACGAGGCCGTCGGTCTTGCGGACGACCTCCATACACCTCATCGCCTCGTACCCGCCGCCGCCGTAGTACGGGAAGTTGATGCGCTGCGCCGGGTCGCCCACCAGGATACGGTCGGCGCCGGCGGCCGCGACGAAGCAAACGGTTAATATCAATATCGTCCGCAAATCGGTTTGCCCCCGGCCTTTAAGCGCGGCCTTAACGGTATACCGCCTTGACGCGGCCCAGCGACGTCGGCGCCACGGCGACGGGCGATATCGTCACCCGCATGTAGTGTACGAAGTCGAAGACCGCCGGTGCGCACGGCACCGGCCCGGCGTACATGCAGCACCGGCCCTCCTTCGGCGTCCAGTACGTGACGACCCCCGGCGCGCCGCTCCGCTCCTTCCAGTGCACTTCGACGATCAGGTTGTCCTCGCCGTTGTACTCGAACGTGGGCGAGAAGTCGAAGCCGAACCAGGTATACGCCGGCGGCTTTATGCGCAGCTCTTCGTCGGCGAAAACCTGGACCGGTTTATTGCCGTCGTAGTTCTTCTGGAAATCGGCGACGAGCTTGTCGCGCGAGGTGTGACACAACTTGACCCAGAAATCCTTGAAGCCGCCGACGGTAATCATCGAGCTCGCGTACCACTCCCACCGCGTGACGGTCCCCGCCGTCAGCCCTTCCTCTTTCAGCGCCAGGTCCTGGCACCGCGACGTTCGAGTATTTCAACAGCCGTAAAACGGGAACGATGACATGTACGTACGGTAGCCGATCACGACCTTTTCGGCCGAGGCGGCGCCGACGGCCAAAGTCACGAAACATATCGCTGCAAAAATTTTCGTCTTCATACTTCCCCTCGGGCGGCGCTAACGGCTTACCCGCGCGCGCGCTAAAGTTTACCAAATTTATCCTATAAAATCAATCGCAACCCCTCTCGGCCGGCGAAATACCGGCCATGCCGGAATAAAAAACGGGGCCCGCCGGGCCCCGTTCTTTTCGCCACGCCCGCGAAAACCTACCTATAAAACGACTTGACGCGACCGAGCGACGTCGGCGCGACGGCGTTCGGCTCGAGCGTAATGCGCATGTAGTGCACGTAGTTGGTCAAATACACCGTACCGCCGTTATAGTTGTAGACGCAGCGGGCCGTCCCCGGGCTCCAATAGGTGTAGCAGGTGCCGCCGCTGTCGCCGTTCCAGGAGACGTCGACGACCAGGTTATCCTTGCCGTTGTACTCGAATTTCTTATCGAAGGCGAAGCCGAACCAGTTACCGGCGCTGCCGCTGAGGTAGTAGGAGCTCTTCTTAAATACCTCGAGGGGCGTGTTGCCGTCGAAGTTGGCGGCGAAGTTGGTCACGAGCTTGGTGACCTTGGTGTGACACAACTTAACGGAGAGGTTGTTGTACGTCCCCGGGTCGCTGGAATAACAGCACCACTCCCATTTCTCGATGGTGCCGCCCGGGATGGCGTCCGTACTAAGAACCAGGTCCTGGCTCCGTGCCGAGTCGACGCCTCAACAGCCCCGCCACGGGTAGTACGCCATACTGCCCTTGCTGCCGATGACGAAGTGGTCCGCGAACGCCGCGCCCACCGCCATAGCGCACAGACAACCGACGACTAATACTCTCATCACGGTACCTCCTAAATTATATAGCCGGAATATTTATGTGCTGAGTAAAACCTTTCTCCTTATAATATTTTAAACGGTAAGCCGCCGGTTGTCAAGCAAAAACGCCTTTAAGGGGGAAACGCAGCCTCGGGCGGCGACGCTACGAAAAAAGCCGGCCTCGCGGCCGGCCTTTTCGTTTCCGAGGATGGTCGAAAATTAGTGGTACAACGACTTCACGCGTCCCAGCGACGTCGGCGTAACGCCCAAATACCCGGTCGTAATACGCATGTAATGCAGGTAATTATATACCCGCGGCGAGTAACTGTTGTACTTGTACATGCATCGCGCGGTGGCCGAGCTCCAGTAGTTGTACGCGTAGCCGCCGGAGTCGCCGCTCCACTCGACCTCGACGATCAGGTTGTCTTTGCCGTTGTAGTTGAAACCGGTAGCGAACGCGAAGCCGAACCAGGTGTTCGGCGTGGCGGCGATGTACTCGGAGCTCTTGTAATAGACCTGTACCGGCGTGTTGCCGCCGTAGTTGCCGGTGAAATCGGTCGTGAGCGCCGTCTTATTGGTGTGGCAGAGTTTAAGGCTAAAATTGTTGAAAGTACCGGCACTTACCGTCGAGCTGGCGAACCACTCCCACTTCACAACGGTCCCCGCCGGGACGGCGTCAGTGCTCAGAACCAGGTCCTGGCTCCGTACGGAATCGACGCCTCAACACCCCCGGAACGGGTACGCGGCCGTTATGCTCGGGCTACCGACCGTAACGGAACCCGCGAACGCGGCGCCGGCAGCTAAAGCACATAAAGATATGATCCCTAAAATCCTCATCGCGCTGCCTCCTTATAAGTTATTTTCATTTCTATTACTTTGGTAATTAATTAACACAGCACGTTTACCATGTCAAGCATTAAATATCCTTATGTAACGCAATTGGTCATCTATAATATTTCGCCGTTTTCTCGCGCTCATTCCGGCGTGCCCGGCTGCTTCAAACGTCACGCGGCTGCGGCCTGACAACCGCGCGGCCGCCGCCCCGGTACCCTTTTTTATTGACAAACGCCGATATTTCTTTTAGGATTCCGTACTAAATTTCTTTCAAGGTGGTGATCTTCGTGAAGGCCCACGCGTTCTGGAAAACGTGAGGTACGAGGCGCGAAAAGCGCCGCGAGACCCGGTTCGGGTCCGCAACGACGTTTAAACGGAGACGACGCGTGGGCGTTGCGTAATCCATAACACCCGTACGTGCCGAACCGCGTTCGGCCATGTTCGCCCAGCGTCGCCGTTGGAAAAGGACGCTGGTTTTTTATATAGGAGGACGATCATGGCCGAAGACTGGACCGACATGTGGAAAGACCTGGGGCTCGACTTGGAAAAGCACGACGTACTTATGGGCGCGCTGGGGTCACTCTACTTAGAGTGGTTCACGGACCAACCCAACCGCCCCGAAACTATGGCGTACTACGACTTCGTAATCTCGCAAGTCCACGGCCTCCGCATCAAGGAACTCCTGGACCATAAAGAGAAGGGCGGCACGGTGGTCGGGACGTTCTGCCTGTTCGTGCCGGAGGAGGTCATCGTCGCGTTGGACGGCGTCGCCGTTGGGCTATGCGCCGGCGCGGACTTCTCGGTTCCCATAGCCGAGGCCGAGCTACCGCGCAACCTGTGCCCGCTCATCAAGTCGTTCTACGGCTTCAAGCTCGGTAAGATCTGCCCCTACTTCGAGTCCGCCGACGTCGTGGTGGGCGAGACGACGTGCGACGGCAAGAAGAAAGCGTACGAGCTGCTCGGCAAGATCCATCCCGTATACGTGATGGAAGTACCCAACAAAAAGGGCCCCGCGGACCGCGAGCTGTGGCGCGCCGAACTCGACGACTTCATCGCCGCCATGGAGAAGACTACGGGCAATAAGCTCACCGAGGAAAACCTCGCCGCGGCCGTCAAAAAGGTCAACGCTAAACGCCGCGCCATAAGGCGGGTGCACGAGCTCCGCTGGAACGACCCGGCTCCCATCTCTGGTAAGGACGCGTTGCTCATTATGCAAATATCTTTCTACGACGACATGGACCGCTTCACGCAAAAGACCAACGAGGTCGCGGACGAGCTCGAGAAACGGGTCGCCGTCGGCGAGGGCGTCTTCGACAAGGGGACGCCCCGCCTAATGATCTCCGGGACGCCGATGGCCATCCCCAACTGGAAGGTCCACCAGGTCGTCGAAACCTCCGGCGCCGCTGTCGTCGCCGAGGAGATGTGCACCGGCTTCCGTTATTACAAGAATACGGTCGCCGAGGACGCCAAGACGCTGAAGGAGATGAAGGAGGCGTTGCTCGACCACTACATGGGGATCAACTGCGCTTGCTTTACGCCCAACGAGCAACGGCTCGAGGACATCGATTACCTGTACAAAAATTCCCGCGCCCAGGGTATAATACACGCGACGCTGTCGTTCTGCACACCGTACCTCGTCGAACAAGGTAACGTCAAGAAGTTCACCGACGACCTCGGCATCCCGATGCTCGCTCTGGAGACCGACTACTCCGACGGCGACGTGGGACAGCTCAAAACGCGCGTCGAGGCGCTCCTCGAGCAAGTGAGCTCGTAAATGGCTTATTACGCCGGCATAGACGTAGGGTCGCTGGCGACCAAGTGCGTGGTTATTAACGACGACGGGAGGGCCGCCGCCAAAGCGGCCCTCCCCACCGGCGTCGCCGGCGCCGTCGCGGCGCGTAAAGCCTTCGACGAGGCTTTGGCCGAATTAAGGGCAACCGAACCGGAGGTGGCTCGCGTCGTCGGTACGGGTTACGGCCGCGCGCGCGTACCTTTCGCGGACCGCGCCGTAACCGAAATAATGTGCCACGCCCGCGGCGCCTTCGAACACGTCGGCGGCGACGTCACCGTCGTCGACGTCGGCGGCCAGGACGTTAAAGCTATACGAGTAAACGGCCGCGGCGGCGTGGCTGAGTTCGCGATGAACGACCGCTGCGCCGCCGGGACGGGCCGCTTTCTCGAGATCATGGCCCGGGCGCTGGAAATGGATCTGCTCGAGCTGGCGGCCCTCGACGCGTCCCGGCCCGACGCGGCCAAGGTCAACAATATGTGCACCGTCTTCGCCGAATCGGAAGTCGTCGGCCTGCTGCACGAGGACGTAGAACCGGCCGCCATCGGCGCGGGGGTATTGCGCGCGGTGGCGGAACGCGTATCGTCGCTCGCCTCCCGGTTGGGCGGGAGCCGCTACGTCCTCTCGGGGGGCGTAGCGCTAAACAGGGGTTTCGCCCGGGCGTTGGCCGCCGCGCTCGGCCGCGACGTGGAGGTCCTGCCGGAGCCCCAGTTCGTCGGCGCCCTCGGCGCGGCGCTGCTCGCCCGCGGCTAGGAATTAACCGCCGCCGACTCGAAGGCCCGCCCGGCGGGTTTTTTTATTGCGGCTCCAAGGGTAATCAATTATAGTTTCGACGTGGAAGCGCCACAGCCGGAAGCCGCCGGTAAAACCGCGCCCGCGCGCCGGGCGTCGAATTTTTACGTCTACCTAGCCGTCGCTTACGGCTTCGTCGCCGCGGTTTTGGCCGCCCGGGCCTTCCTCTTCCGCTCGGAATATCTGGGCAAAATCTGGCTCTCGCCGCTTTTTACGTATTGGGACCCCCGCTTCTCGTGGCGCCTCCTCCCCGCGGCCGCGGCCGTCGTCGGCGCCACCGCGCTCCTCGTATGGGGCGTTCGCGCGCGCAAGCACTGGGTCCTTCCGCTGGGCGCGTTCGTAAATGTCGCCGCCATAAGCCTCGGCCCCGCCTTCGGTCGAACGTACCCTCTTCTCGCGCTCAACAGGTACCTCCTCAATACGCGCGCGGCCTTCGACGTACCCAACGTCTTCGCGGGTTACGTCGAGGCTATGAAAAACCTCAGCTCGTTGGGCCGCACGCGCCCGGGCCTCACTTTTTGGTCCCTCGGTCTGGTCGACCGTTTGTGCGAAAGCAACATTTACGCCATCTTGCTCGTGTACGTCGCGGTCGCCGCGGCCTGCGTGTGGGTATTGTACGCCGCGGCGCGCGTCGTAACCGGACGGGAGGAGGCGCTACTAGCGGCGGCGTTGTTCGCGTGCTCGCCATCGCTCCTATTCTTTGGCGCCGGGCCCGTCGGGCTGTACTGCCTTTTGGGCACGGCGCTGTTGGCGCTGGGATTGAAGGCCGCCTCCTCCGCGACGCCCTGGCGCTGGGCCGCCGCGGCCGGCGTCGTCCTCGCCGTCGCGCTACTGACGTACTTCCCGCTCGGGATATACGTGGCCGTTTTCGTGACGTTCGCCATAGCCGCAGCGGTTTCGGGCCGGCGGTGGACGAGAGCGGGCCTGGCGTGGCTGCTCATTCCCGCGGTGGCGGCCGCGGCGCTCGCGGCGTTCCAGCTCGCCACCGGCTACGACCACGTGGCCGTCTTCAAAAAGGCGTGCTGGGCCAACCAGCAGCTCCCCTCGGCGGGGACTAACGTATTAGCGTTAATAGGCAAGCTATTCGGGCGCCACGCCGATACGGCGAGCAAGGCCGCCGCGCGGCCATACTGGTTCTACGCGTTCGGCAACCTCTTCACGGCCTTCGTCGCGGTCGGCGTCCCGGTCGGCGTCCTATTCGTACGCGAAGTATTCCGGGTAATCCGGCAAAAGCGCACCCGCCGCTCGTTTTACGGCGCGACTACTATCGGCTTCTTGCTGGTGTTTCTGGCCTTCAACTTTTCCGGATTGGTCCTGGGCGAAGTCGAACGCGTGTGGCTTTTCCTGTATCCGGCGTTCTTCGTCGCCGCGGGAGTGGCGTTAGCGGACCTTGCGAAGCGGCGAGGCGGCGGTAAGTTGGTAGCCGGTATTTTCGCGCTCATGATGATTCAATCTTTCGTTTACAAGATCTTCTTGTTCTAAAACGCGGCGACTACGTTGAAGGCAAATCCGTGGAGACGTTGAAATCTAACGCCGACGGCAAAAGCACACGTCCGGGGCGCGACGACCAGGAAGCCGGCCTCAAGGCGAAGAAGCCATGGCGCCGGATATGCGGCAACGTCTACGTCCAAATAACGGCCGCTTACGCCGCCGTGGTCCTCGTCTTCATCCTGAACGTAATTTTCGAATTTTCGAGCTACGAAGGGCGGACCTGGTTTTTACCATTCAACGCTTATTCCGACCCGAGGGTATCTTGGCTCCTGCTGCCGACCGCCGCGGCCGCCGCGGCCGGGGCCTGGGCGATATTCTACGGCGCGCGGTCCGGGAAGCCCCTCATTATCGGGGCCGGCGGCTTGGCGGGAATAATCGCCGTCAGCTTCGCCCCCGGCGTAGGCCGCAACCTACCGCTCGTCTGGGTCGAGCGCTTCGTCGAAGACGCCCGCAATATACTCGGCCTACCCCATCCGCTCGTTGACATCGCACGCGTTACGGAGCTCGTATACGTCCACGCCCATTGCCGCGTCCGTCCCGCCTTCGTCTATTGGCTGCTCGGCGGCCTCGACCGTTTGCTCGGCGGCAATACGTACGCCCTCGCTCTCGCATTTATGGTAATCGCCGCCGCCAGCGTACCGGTCCTCTACTACGGCGCGCGAGCCATAACGGACAAACGCCGGGCCCTTTGGGCCGCGGCCCTACTGGCCACCGCGCCAATATTATTGATTTTCGGCTCGGAACCCGACGGCCTTAACTGCCTGCTCGCGGCAGCGATAATGACCTTCGGCCTCTTGGCGGCCACGACCAAAAGGCCCTGGCCCTGGGCGGTAGCGGCGGGCGTCGCCCTGGCGGTAGCGCTGACGACGTCGTACGTGCTGGCGGCGCTCGTGCCCATCCTGGGAGCGTTCGCGCTGGCCGCGGCGATAAAGGGCCGCGGTTGGCTCCGCTCGTTCGGATGGTGGGTTACGGCGGTCGCCGTCGCCTTCGCGGCGCTCGCCGCCTTCCAGCTCGTAACCGGCTACGACCACGTCGCCGTCTTCAAGCGGTGCTTCGCCGAAGCCCAAAGAATACACGCCGCCGGCGACGACGTAGTTAAATTCATCGGAAGGACCCTCGGCCTACCCGGATTCGAAGCGCCGGGCTCGGGGCACCGGCAGTACGGCGTCTACGTATTCGCCAACTTATTCACGCTGGCGGCCTCGATGGGCATCCCCACCGCGGTACTGTATGCGCGGGGATTATTCAGGGCGATCACCGTAAAGGAAGTCCGCCGGTCTATCTACGGCGCTATTACGCTGTCGTTCGCGGCGGCGTTTTTGGCGTTTAACTTCTCGGGACTCGTATTGGGCGAAATGGAGCGGGTGGGCGCGTTCCTCGTCCCGATGTTCGTCGTTCCCGCGGCGGCGGAGCTTACGCGTCTTAGCCGCGAACGGGGGACGGCGGCGATGCCGTTGATATTCATCGTCTTGAACGTAGGACAAGCCCTGTTGTATAATCTATTGTTCTGGAGTAAATTCTGAAGCAGCAACCTTTCAATACGACTATTTCTTAGATATGTCAAAAACGAGTCGTTTCGGCGTTTCGCTGGCGGAAGAGCTCCTGCGCGAGTTCGACCGGTTGATAGATCGCAAGGGCTACGCCTCCCGTTCGGAGGCCATTCGCGACCTCCTCCGGGACTACCTGGCGGAGGAGGCGTGGAAGGCGGGGCGCGGCCCCGCGGTCGGGACCGTTACGCTGGTTTACGACCACCACGTCCCCGACCTCCAGGAGAAACTCACCGACATTCAGCACGAACACGCCGGCGTCGTCGTCTCCACCCTTCACGTCCACCTCGAGCGCCACCGCTGCCTCGAAGTCCTCGTCGTCAGGGGGAAAGCAAGCGAGATCCGAGCCCTGGCGGACCACCTTATCGGCGCCCGCGGCGTCAAGCACGGCAAGCTCACCCTCGTAGCCGCGGGTAAAGAATTACCTTGACACGAGCGCCTTTTTTTATTAGATTCTAGTAACACATATTTTATAATAGTGTTACGTGGGTTATATGAGGATATTATACGCGGTACTGATATTCTACGTGGCCGCCGTCCCCTCCTGGGCGGGCCGGCCGCTGGCGACCGAAGACGCTTATACCGTCGGCCGCCGGTCGTTGGAACTGGAATTCGGCCTCGAGTACGCCGACGCGCCGAAAGAGTGCCGGCAATACGGCCACGGCCTCGTCGTCACGTACGGCGTGGCGGACGTCTTCGACGCCGCAATGGAAGTCCCGGTGGTCCTCTCTAGGGTCGAAGGAGGCGAAAAGGCCTTCGGCTTCGGTGACGTCGCGGCGCGCGCCAAGTTCAAGCTGGCGGAGGTCAGGCTCCTGACGTTGGCCGTCGTCCCGGAGATAAAGTTCGCCACGGGGGACGAGGTCCGGGGCCTCGGTAGCGGCTCGAACGACGTCGCCGCCTTGGCGGCCGCGAGTCTCGCCGTCGGCGCAGCGACGCTCCACGGCAACGTGGGCTACAGCCACGCGTTTCCTAAGAGCCGCGAAGCCAAGGGTTGCGCATTCGCGGCTGTTGCGGCCGAGGTTTTCCCCGGGGAACGTCTCGGCGTAGCGGCCGAGGTACTGGCCGACTTCGCCCGAGATGAAGAGACGGGTAAGTACGCAATGTCGGCCGGCGGCGGGTTTAGTTACGCCGTCGTAAAAGCCCTCGTTTTGGACGCCGGCGTTTCGTTCGGCTTCGGCGCCGCGGAAGGTGAATTCGGCGCCACCGTAGGCGCGACGTGGGCCGTGTTCTAAAGGAGCGCGCATGCATATTCCCGACGGTTTCCTGGACGCCAAGACGTTCGTAGCACTCGATGTCGTCGGAGCAGGTTTCGTCGCCGTCGCGGCCGCGCGCGCCCGCCGCGCGTTGAGCGAGCGCGCCGTACCGCTTATGGCGGTGCTCGCGGCCTTCATCTTCGCCTCGCAGATGTTGAATTTCCCCGTCGCCGGCGGAACGTCGGGACACTTCGCCGGCGGCGCGCTGGCAGCCATCATCCTGGGGCCTTGGGCGGCCACGTTGGTAATGACGCTCGTCCTCGTCATCCAAGCGCTGGTCTTCGGCGACGGCGGCGTCCTGGCGCTGGGCGCCAACGTGTTCAATATGGCCGTCGTCACGCCTTTCGTCGGGTACGGCCTATACCGTTTGATACGGCGCTTGTGGCGGAACGAGGCCGGTAGGTTCGTCGCGTCTTTCGCAGCGGCCTGGCTCGCCGTAGTGGCGGCGGCGTCAACGTGCGCGGTGGAGCTTGCCATATCGGGAACGATACCGTTGGCCGTGGTCCTCCCGGCGATGACGGTCGTACACGCCGTCATCGGCGTCGGCGAAGGGCTCATAACGGCGCTGGCGCTGGGCGCGCTTCGGGCGACACGGCCCGACCTGCTCGAGCTCGCGCCGGGGGGTGGCGCGCGGTGAAAAAGTTCACCTGGGTTGCGCTGGCCGCGGCGCTATTCCTCGGCGTAATCGTTTCGCCGTTCGCCTCGAGCTGGCTCGACGGCCTCGAGCGAGTTGCACAAGCCAAAGGTTTCCTGGGCCGGGGCGAGGGCGAACCCCTCGTCTCGTCGCCGGTTCCGGACTACGCGTTCCCCGGCGTAAGGGGCGAACGGCTCGCGACCGCCTTAGCGGGCGGCTTAGGGACGGCGCTGACGTTCGCCGTAGCCTTCGCGTTGGCGGCAACGCTCCGTAAACGCCGTAATTAGATGCGCCACAGCTTCCTCGACAAGTACAGCGAACGCGACAGCTTCTTTCACCGCCGCGACGCCCGGGTAAAAATAATAGTCGCGGCGGCGGCAATCGTTACCCTAAACGCCCTTCGCGCGCCCCCCTGGTACGTGCCGGCCGCGGCCGCGGCCCTCCTCGTGGCCGCCGTCGCCGCGGCCCGGTTGCCGTTTCGGTACGTGTTCGCTCGCGCGGCAGCCGTACTCCCTTTCTCCATTATAATAGGGATTTTCCTCCCCTTTACCACGGAAGGCCGGGCCATATGGCAATTGCCTGCCTTCGGCCACGCCGCGGTAATTTCCGACGCCGGCCTGCGGTTATACGCGACGGTAATCGTTAAAGCTTACCTTTCCCTCGCGTACGTCGTTCTTTTACTCGCGACAACGCCGTTCCAATCTTTACTGAAAGGGTTGGCCTGGTTCCGCGTTCCGGTATTTCTTTTATCCCTGCTCTCGTTTACCTATCGCTATATATTCGTGCTGGTGGAAGAAATCGAGCGGCTACAGCGGGCGTGGGCGGCGCGCTACTTCGGCCGCAGGCGGCTCGCCCAATTCCGGACGCTCGGGCCCGCGGTGGCCGCGCTCTTCGTCCGCAGCTACGAACGCGCCGAGCGGATCTGGGCCGCGATGCTCAGCCGCGGTTACGACTTAAATAAAATATGACCGTCGCAATAAAAATACAAAACCTTAGCTACGCCTACCCTGACGGTACGTCGGCGTTGAACGGCGTAGACCTCACGGTCGAAGCGGGCGCGACCGTCGGCGTCGTCGGCGCCAACGGCGCCGGCAAATCGACGCTGCTGTTGCACCTCAACGGCATATTGAACGGCGACGGCGCGGTGGAGATATTCGGCGAACCGATAACGAAGCGGAACGTTAAAGATATACGGCGCCGCGTCGGCCTCGTCTTCCAGAACCCGGACGATATGCTCTTCATGCCGCGCCTGGAGGACGACGTCGCCTTCGGCCCGCGGAACTTAGGTCTGCCGGACGAAGCAGTGACCGCGCGCGTCCGGGAGGCCCTGGCCGCAACGAGCCTGCAAGGCTACGAGAAGCGCTCCCCCCACCACATGTCGCTGGGGGAACGGCGGCGCGCTTCGCTCGCCGCGGCGCTGGCCTTGAAACCGGACGTACTCGCGCTCGACGAGCCGACGGCGAACCTCGACGGCCGAGGCCGTCGCGAGCTGGCCGGACTGCTGGGTTCACTCGGCGGCACCAAGGTAATCGCGAGCCACGACCTGGCGTTCGTCGCGCAGCTTTGCGCCGACGTTGCAGTCCTCGCGCGAGGACGTGTCGTCGCGGCCGGGCCGGCGCGCGAAATCCTTACGGACGAGGGTCTACTGCGCGAATACGGCCTCTCGTAGCCATTTTCCCCGAAAGAACCCGCGTCCAGAGAACCGGCCGGAACGCCGGTTTTGTCACGAGTAATTAACTTGACGCGTATTCAAACCTCAGATATCATATTATCGTGAATTTGAATTCATGGCCGTAGCGCCAACAGGGAGATTCGAAATGAAGACGTTTGCGATTTTTACCGCCGCCTTTCTGACCGCCGCCCCGGTTTTCGCGGTACAGGTCGTCGTCGGCGGAACCCAAAGCACCGAGGGGTTCCCGTTCTACGGGTGTTGAGACTACAGCGCCGTGAGGATCCAGGACCTGGTTCTTCAGAGCGACGCCGTGCCCGCCGGTTCGATTACGAAGTTGGAGTGGCACGCGAACGGTAGTATAGTCGGGGGGACCTATAAAGATTTCAGGATAAAACTATGCCACACGAACCTCAACGCGCTTACGAATACCTTTCAAACCAATTACGCCGGCAACACGCCGGTACGCGTGTTCTATCGCAGCTCGCACAACGTCAACCCGCCCGCCGAGTCGTGGTTCGGCTGGCCCTTCGGCACGCCCTTCGCGTACAACGGCCGCGATAACTTTATAATAGAAGTTTGGTGGGAGGAGGACGCCGGCGAGGGGGCGGCTCCCACGTACATTACCAAGATCATGTCCCGCGGCCTATACTCGTCGATTCGGTACGGCAACCCCCAACACGGCTACCCGAACCAGGGCGAGTTAATGAATTACCTGCACCATATGCGCCTTACGATCAGCGTCGTCGGCGTCGCGCCGACCTCGCTCGGCCGCGTCAAAACGCTGCACCGGTAGCGGAAAAGGGGAAACCTCTATGTCCAGAGCGTTGATAATAGCGTGCGCGCTAGCCGCCGTCGTGCCGCTCGCCCGAGGCGATACCGTAACGGTCGGCGGGACCGAGCTCCAATCGCTGTACCCCTTCCGGTGTTGTTGAGGGCAGAACTGGGTTCGGAACCAGGACCTGGTTCTGTCGACCGACGCCGTCCCCGCGGGTACGATAACGAAGTGGGAGTGGCGGTGCCACCTCTCGGGGGCCGAGAACAAAGCGGGCACCTATCACAACTTCAAACTGCGCTTGTGCCACACGTCGCTCTCGCAGCTGACGTATAACTTCGAGGCCAACTACGGCGGCAACACGCCGGTCGACATCTACAGCCGGAGTCAGCAGTATATTTACGCGGAACGGGGCGCCTGGTTCGGCTGGGCCTTCGATACCGACTTCCGATACGACGGCCGGCGCAATCTCATAATAGAGGTTTATTGGAAGGACTCGGATAAGCTCGGCCAGACGTCGACGTACGCGACGGCCGGAACAAACCGCGGCTACTACGACGTAAACGGCTCGATCTCGCTCGTCAACTACTGGCACCACATGCGCATAACGCTCGAGGGCATCGGCGTCGCGCCGACCTCGCTCGGCCGCGTCAAAACGCTGTATCGCTGACCCCTCCTCGGAACGCCAACGAAAAAGCCGGCCAGTAGGCCGGCTTATTTTTAATTCGTCTTAATTAAGTAAAATTACGTCTTAACATTATAAGGGCGACAATAAAATATATACCACTAAATCGTAAAGCTAACTACCCGACCGACCCGTACTATATTGTGGCACCACAAACCATTAAATACCAATAATTTAGGCTAGAAGGACTGCTAGATACCGTTAAACGAGCCGGTATATATTGTTGCTTCGCAAAGATAAATATGTTACAATATCGGCTAACCCACTAAAAATTTACCGTATTTATGGCGAACGAATCGAAGATCGTTTACCGCCTCGTCGTCGCGGTACTGTTGTTGCTGACCGCGGCCCTCATACTAATCCCCAACCGTTACTGGGTCGCGGCCTCGAAGAAACTAGTACCCCCCGAAAAACTGGCCGAATCGACCCGACCCAACCCCTGGGGTTAAACCTATTTAAAACCATGCCGACGTACGAATACGAATGTCCCGAGTGCGGCTGCCGGTTCGAGAAGTTCGAATCGATTACCGCCAAGCCGAAGGCCAAGTGCCCGGAATGCGGTGCCCGGTGCCGCCGCCTTATCGGCGCGGGCGCCGGCGTCATCTACAAAGGCTCCGGCTTTTATACCACCGATTACCGCAGCGAATCCTACAAGAAGGCCGCGAAAAAGGACCGCGAGGCCGCGGGCACCGGCGGCGGTAAAAAAACCAAGAGCGACGAAAAAGACTAAGCCTTTACGGCTAATAGGTGGTGCGAATATGGCGCGCGCGAAAAATTGGAAGAGGCTTCTTGTGTTCGCTTTGGCCGCTTTCGCGACGATAGCCGCAAGTAAAATGGGCGGCGACGACGAAGAGCGGTCGCCCGACGCGGTGGTGGCCGTCGTGGGCGGCGAGAGAATTACCGAGGGCGACCTCGACGGGATGATCGAGCTGATGGACCCGATGGAACGTCGCTCCTACCAGGGGCCGGAAGGCCGGAAGATGCTCTTGGACATCTGGATAAAGAACAAATTACTCGTCGCCGAGGCCGAACGCGTCAAGCTCCACAAAGATCCGGGCGTCAAACGCGACATCGAGGACGCGCGCATCCGCATCTTGGCGTCGACTTATTTCCAACGCTACATCGCGGACACGCTCGGCGTCCCGGACGAAGAGGTCGCGCGCTACTACGAGGCGCACAAAAGCGACTTCATGGAGCCCGCGCGCGTAAGGCTGCGCCACATCCTAGTGGAGAGCCCCGCGGAAGCCGAAGAAGTGCTCGCGCGTTTGGCGGCCGGCGAAGACTTCGGCGCCGTGGCGGCCGAGGTATCTAAGGATGAATATACGGCGCACCAGGGGGGCCTTATAGGCGAAGTCAAGGAAGGCCAGACGCCTTTCCAGGTAGGCAACTGCGAGAACTTCCGTGAAATCGCCTTCGGCCTTGAGCCCGGAAAACCCTCCGCCGTGACGCCCAGCGACCGCGGCTACCATATCTTCCGGGTGGACGAACGCAGCGAAGAAACGTATACGCCGTTGGAGCAAGTGAGCTACCGCATACGGGACCGGATACTCCTGCCCGAGAGCGACGCCCGCGATTACTTCAACTCCCACCGCGACGAATACGTCATCGAGGAGGGCGTCCTCGCCCGCCAGATCGTCGTGAAGACGGCAGCCGAGGCGCGCGAAATGCTTAGGCGGGCGCGAGCGGGCGAAGACTTCGAGTCGCTGGTTAAACTGTATTCCACCGACCTGGCTACGAAGAATAACGGCGGCTTGCTCGGCTGGATCCGTCCCGGAGGTTATATCCAAGGGATAGGTCAAAACGAGGAGGTCGAGAAGGCCCTCTTCGCCGCGGCGGAGAACGACGTCGTGGGCTCGTTCGAACTGGACGACGGCTTCCACTTATTCAAAGTAGACCGGCGCCGCGATTTCCGGCAGATGGAATTCGACGAGGTGCGAGACCGCATATTCTCCAAACTCCTCGACGAACGACGTCGCGAATACTTCGAGCAGGCCTTCGTCGACTTGGAACGTAAATACAAAATGGAGCGCTTCGACTGGGCCCGGACGTACGACGACATGGGCCCGGACGAACTGATGGCCAAGGCCGAGGGGGCCGCTACTCCCGTCGTAGCGATCCAGGGATACGAGAAGTTCGTGGAGCGCTTCCCGGAGCGCGACGGCGCCGACAAAGCGCTATTCATGGCCGGTTTCCTGTACTCCGAAGAGCTGAATGACTACGCCACCGCCAAAGATAAATTCCGGGCCCTGCTGGCCTCGTACCCCGATTCCGACTACGCGTCGTCGGCCCGGTGGATGATAGAACACATGGGCGAAGAAGACGTTACCTGGCCGGCCGACTTGCCGGGGCCCGAACGCGGCGAAGAGAGCGGAAGCGAAACGCCGCCGCCGGAAGAGGCCGCGCCACCCGCCGGCGAGGAACAGGAATAGTCCATCGCCCCGCGGTCAACCCATGTAGGAGGCGGAGGTTATCCTGCGATGGAAGCGGACGAACAAGACGTAATCGAGAAAGTATTCGTGAATTCCCCCAACGACTTCGCGACGGTCCTCGCTATCGCACGTCGGGCCCGTCAAATACTCGACGAATACGCAAAATACGAGGATAAGCTCGAGGAAGAGAAAGCTACCATGATAGCCCTGGAAGAATTCGTCGGGGGAAGCTTCACGTTCAAAGCCGACATCCTGGAAGCCGAGGACGACGAAGATTAAGTTTAAGTAAGCGGTCGCAAAGCCGGGCGGTTGACGACATGCCGCCCGGCTTTATGTTATTATTAACCGTTGGCCCACGAAAATTTTATCGACGTCCTCTTTACACGGCCTCCCTTCGGACCCCTCACGTACCGGCTCGAGGGAGAAGACGCCCCGGCCCCCGGAACCCGCGTCGAAGTCGAATTGGGCAACAAACCGGCCGTGGGTCTCGCCGGCCGGACCGCAACCCGCCCCGCCCCCCACGTTAAAATCAAACCCGTCACGAGGGTAATAGATTACGAGCCCGTTTTCCCGCCTTTCCTGTGGGAATTGCTGGCGTACGTTTCGCGGCGCTACGCCGCCTCCGTCGGCGAAACGGCCGCCGTCGCGCTGCCGGTCCCGCTCGATTTCAAACGCGACAACGCGCTCGTGCTGACGGCCGAATTCGCCGCCGCCCCCGACTTGAGCGGGCTCAGCGAAGAGGAGCAGGAGCTGGTCGCCGACGTGTGGGGCGCCGGGTGGCTCAGCGCCAAAGCGGCAGGCCGCGGCGGCGGCGTCCCGCGACTACACGGCCAAAACATCCTCGCCGTCGAGCCGTACGCCGTCAAACCCGCCATAGACGATCTCCTGGTCTACGCCGCGCCGACAGAAGGCAAGACGCTCGGTAAGCTCGGCGCGGCCGTCGTCGTCGCCGCCGCCAACGGGCCCGTGCCCGCGGCCCGCTTTTGGGGAAAAGCCAAAGAACGAAACGCTCTCCGCCGCCTTCTACGGGCGCGCCGGGTGGCGATGGGGCTGGTCTCGAAATCGCCGCTCAAGAAACCGCCCGAAGCCGGGGCCACGATTATAACGGGCGGGGACGGCGACCTACGGCTGGAGGAAGCGCTCAAAGTAACGCGCGAGGCCGGCGCGACCTCGGTCCTCGTCCTCGTTCCGGAAATGTACCGCGTCCCCGCGGCCCGTCGGCGGTGCGAGGATGTCTGGGGAGAACCCTTCGCCTCCTACTACTCGGAGATGTCGGCCGCGGCGAGATGGGAGGTCTTCCGGCGGTGCCGACGCGGGACCGTCGCGCGCGTCGTCGGCACGCGCTCCGCGCTCTTCCTCCCGCTGCCGCGCGACGCCGCCATAATCGTAACCGACGAAGCCCATAACGCGTATAAGCAGTGGGAGAGAGCACCCTACTACAACGCTCGCGACGTGAGCGCGATTCGGGCCGCCGGTACGTCCCTCGTGATGACCGCCGCGGCGCCCTCACTCGAGACGCACGCCCGCGTACTGTCGGGCGACGTACGCCGACGCCGGCTGCCGGCGAAGGGCCGAAAAGCCGAACTAACGCTGGTAGATATGTCGAAAGTAGTTCCGACGGAAGGCCCCGTAATCCTATCGAGGGCCTTGGCCCGCGGCCTGCTGGATACCCTCGCCGGCGGCAACCGCGCGTTAGTAGTCGTCAACCGGCGGGGCTACGTACCGTACATATATTGCGACGAGTGCGGTAGGTCGCTGGCTTGCGACCGGTGCGACGTCGCTTTTACATATCATAAGGACGAAGAAGTCCTAAGGTGCCACTACTGCATGCGGCGGGAGCCACTCCCCCGCCGGTGCCCGTACTGCGGCAAGGAGAAGCTCGCGGGCGTAGGCTTCGGTACCGAGAAACTGGCCGCGGAAATCCGACTGCTCCTCGGGGACGCGCGCGTGGGCCGCGTCGATTCGGACGCGTTAAGGACGCCCGCCCGGGTACGCTCGTTCTGGGAAGTTTTCGCCGCCGGCGGGTACGACGTCGTCGCGGGAACGCAGATGGCGCTCCGGGCACTCGACTACGCGGACATCACGTTCGCCGCTCTCGCCAACGCCGACACTGCCATGAACCTCCCCGACTTCCGCGCCTCCGAGCGGACGTACCGCACCATACGGCGGATGCTGCAGCCTTCGGCCGCGAGCCGTCGCGTTCTAATCCAGACCTTCCACCCGGGCCATTACGCCGTCGCGGCCGCCGCGGCCGACGATTACGAGGCGTTCGCGGAACGTGAACTCGCTTTCCGACGCCGGCTCGAGCTCCCGCCGTACACGCACCTCGTCAACGTCGTCGTGGTCGAGCGCAAGGCGGCCGGAAGCGCGAAGGCCGACGAAATCGCGGCGCGACTTCGGGGAATGTTCGGTCCTCCGGTGACGGTTCTGGGCCCGGTGCCGGCGCCCGTGGCCCGCGCCCGGGGCGAATGCCGCTGGCAAATATTGGTAAAAGCGGAGTTGGGGGAAATAGAAAGCGCGGCCGAGGAACTCGCCGCGCTGGCGCGACGTAAGGGCCCGACGACGGTTAAGGTCGACGTCGACCCCTACGAGCTGTTCTGAGAGCCCTTAGCGGAGCAACGCCTTAACGCTCCCAAGAGAGGTAGGCGCTACCGGCACGCCGCTGAACGTTATGCGCAGGCGGTCCGTCTTGGTCGAGAGCTGGCCTTCGGTCGCGCTATATTCTTTATGTATGAGGAGTCGGTTCGAACCGGCGACGTATCCCCACACCTCGATCTTCGTCGTGAGCGTCCGGTTGCGCCACCGGACCTCGACGATTAAATTGTCGCGATTGTTGTAGACGAACGACTTGGTACACGCTACGCCGAACCACTCGTCCTTCTTGGCGTTGATCGTGAAAGGGTTTAACGCAGCGACCAGGGTCGGCGTGTTGCCGCCGTAATTCCGACTGTAGTTCGTCGTAAGCTCGGAGAGCGGCGTATGGCAGAGCTTCATCTCAAATTCGTAAAAGTAGCCCGCGGCGTACGTGCCGTATGATTCGTAATCGACGCGCGTGATAGGACCGGCGAAGTTCAATTCGCTTTTAAGGACCAAAACCTGGACCCGGTACTGCGGCCCTCAAGACCCGCAAAACGGGATGTTTAAATTGAACTCCTTCTTGCCGACGACCACCTCGCCGCCGAACGCCGCGGCGGAAAGCGCTACGGCCGCGGCCAAGGCTAAAAACTTTTTCACGGTCGCGCCTCCTTTATATTTTCCGCTAACGATATTATTGTATAATCAATTCCCGGTCCATAAAAGGGGAAAACGCTAAAGCTGAAGCCAGACCGCCCGGGTCGAAAACGGGAGGCAGCCGTAAATGAAACGCGCGATACCGACCTTCGTCATCCTATTATCCGTGGCCGGCGTTACGTCCGGCCAGCTGACGGCGTCGCGGGGCGAGATCACCGTCTTCGTCGAGGGCTTCCATAGCGAGGCCGGCGAAGCTCGCGTCGCCTTGTTCGACTCGGACGACGGCTTTCCGGAAGGGGTCGCGAAGGCCCGCAAAGTCGCCCACGTAAAAATTAAGGGCTACGAGGCTCGGGCCGATTTCACGGACGTCCCGTACGGTACGTACGCCGTCGCCGTCCTCCACGACGAAAACGCGAACGACATATTGGACCGCAACTTCTTCAAGGTCCCGACGGAGGGGTACGGCGCCTCGAACAACCCGACCGGCACGGCGGAACGCATAAGTTTCGACGACGCCAAATTCGCGCTATACCAAAAGACCCTCGTAATCCACATTCATTTGCGTTATTAAACCCGCCGCGCATAGCCGCGGCCGTTCTTCCCCGTCGTACGAAACACCGGCTTTATTAAGACCTGCGCCGCCGCGTAGAGGAGGTTACGGCAGCGATTTTTCCGGCGTGAGGTCGGCGGGCGCAGGCGGCGGCGCTAAGCCCTCGGCGCCCCCCACCTCCTCCCAAAGGCCGTGCTCCTTCAAAACCTCCTCGAGATCTTTACGGCGCTCGTCGGCGTCCAAGGCCGTCACGGCGCAAAGGCTCCGCTCGCACCGCCCGCACATCGCCAACTTGGTTCCGTCCAACGTCTCGTACCCCTCCGCGAACTTCATTATGCACAAACGCTGGCGGCAATGGAGCAGGCCGAATGTGTGGCCCGCCTCGTGCACGATCAGCTTCGCGAAGCGGACCATCCTTCGTTCGGGGGTAGCGCAATAAAAGCCGAAGCGGTACGTCGAGACCACGGCGCATTTACCCGGGCACCGACCCATACCGAAAAGAAAGTTTAAATCGGCGGCGAAGATGTCTTGCGCCGTAATCGCCACCGTGCGATACGCGCCCCGCGGCGCGTTGGCTTCCGCGTAGCGAAGGAAACCGTTGGCTCCGTATTGCCCCCTCTCCGGATAATAGTACGCGTCTTGGAGCGGGAGCGGTTCGCAGACCAAGGTCTCCCGCCCGAACGACGCCTCGACGACGTCGCGCGCGAAAGCGAGGTCGCTCTCCGCGACCTCGCCTATGGGTACCACGCAAAATTTTCCGACCGCAGGGAAGGCCACTTCCTCCGTGGACTGCGTTCGGACGCGCCGCGTGTGCACTAAAATTACGAACGCCGCCGCGGCGACGATTACGAGGCAAATTGCGGCCGAAGGTAGATGTTTTTTAACTTTTATCTCAAGCAGCCGTACCGGCCGGCGGCCCGCGGGCCCGCCTTATAGGTTAACCGCGACGTGCTTTATCCCCCCGGCCTGAAATCCACCAAATCTACCAGCTCGTGTTTCTCCCCGGGGAAGTAGTGCTCGTACTTGACGCAGCCGACGCCGGGGGCGTACCACCAGACCTCGTAATGCCCCGGCTCTTCGACGTAATCGTAGCGGGCCCGGTAAACGTCGCCGAAGTCGCCGAAGGGTACGCTGAGCTCGAAGGGCCCCTTAACCGAAACGCGGTATTTGTCGTCTTCCCAGTATTGGCCGTCGGCAGGCGGCAACTTCAGCCAGAGATAATAGGCCGCTTTGGGATCAGTCTCTGTCCAGTTAGCCCAAATCTCGTCGCCCGCGACGCGGACGTAATAATCGCCGTCGGTCTCGGACGCACGCCATATCTTCACCGGCCTGCCCTGGGCGTCGTAATTGGTCCCGGCGACGACGGTCTCCAGCGCGATGGGGCCGCCCGCCCTTTTGCCAGACAGGTCGCGCCACCGCCCTTCGCCGCGCCAGAAAGTCTTGTCTTGAGCGGGCCAATACGAACCCGGCCTCTCGCCCGGGCCGCTCACGTCTTCGCCGCACGCCAAGCAAAAGGCGCCGGCCACTACGGCCGCAATAACCAATCGAAACATAATAGACACCCCTCGGTTTAACGTCGCGTTTGCAATACCGATAAAAACCTAACCGGGCCGCTGCGTCAATGACGCAGCCACAACGTAGTAAATATACAACGACGCGGCTCGCGATGCAAGCCGAACGCGCCGCAAAATAACGCCGCGCCGCGGGGCGGTAGCCGGCGGCTGAACGCGCTCCGGCGTTCTCAATTGATATAAGAAGCGGGGTATGTTATTTTTACGCTACATGAACGCGAAAATCGTTTGCCGCGCGGTAGGAACGGCGGCCGCGGTTATTTTGACGAACGTCGCTTGCGCTCCCGTTACCATCAGTCCCGAAACCTCCGACCCCGGTACGATGTGGGTAGCGGACGAAGGCAGCGGCCGCGTCGTTAAAATCAACGAGGCGTGCACTGCAACCATCGCTACTTCGCCGGACTTGGGCCGTCCCGTCGCCGTCGTCTTCGACCCCTACAACGGTTACTGCTGGGTCGCGGACGCCGACGGCGGCCGCATCTTCCGCTTGAGCTCCCGCGCCATCCTCGAAAAGACGCTCTACGGCTTCGGCGAACCCGTCGCGCTCGCGTACTCGCCTAAGGAAAACGCCGTTTGGGTTGCGGATCGCGCCCAAGGCAAGGTCTATAAAATATCCGAGCGGGGAAATATCCAGGCCCAGCTCGGCGGCCTGAAAGAACCGACGGCCGTGGCCGTCGACGGCCGGCGGGGCGAGGTATACGTCGCTTGCGCGAACTCGGTCGTTCGCTGCGACCGCTGGGCGCAACCTATCTTGACCTTTTACGGATTTAAAAATCCCCAATCGCTGGCCTTCGACGCCGGCTACGGCTTCCTGTGGGTCGCCGATACCGGGAACGGCCGCGTCGTTAAATTAAAACCCTCCGGGGTGGTCGTCGCCGAATCGGGCGTACTCGAGGCCCCCAGCGCCGTGGCCGTCAATCCCCGCACCGGCTTCTGCTTCGCCGCCGACGCGGACGCCGGCGAAATCGTATCGCTTAAAGGCGACGGCACCGTACGCTGGAAGAAGGAAAACGTCGGCCGGCCCAACGCGCTCGCCGCCAATCCCGCCGACATGTCGCTCTGGGTCGCGGACGGTTACCGCTTCGTCGTCGAGAAATTACACGGGAGCACCGGCGAATCGGCCGAAAACCAGCCGCTCCCCGGCTTCGCAAACGCCGTCGCCCTATCCACCGACCCGGGTATGAGGTAAAGTCCCCGCGCAGGCCACAACCCCCGCGGCGATTCTAAATAACCATGCTAAAGGTCGACCTGCACATACATACCGTACACTCCGACAGCCCGCTCGTCGTCGCCGACGTCGCGCGGCGCGCCCGCCGGGCGAAAGTTGTCGCCGGCATCTGCGACCACCTGTCCCCCTACCACAAGATGTTCGAGGCCACGGCCTTCGACGCCTACGTCGCCGACGTCCGCGAACACGGCCTCCTGCTGGGCGCCGAGTATTGCGTCGGCGAAGAGATACCGGTGGACGACGACCGCTTGGCCGAGCTCGATTACCTCATGGGCGGCGTTCACGCCGTCTCCGTCGACGATAAGAAACATTTCTTTTGGGGAACGGAGCTTCCGACCGACGAGGACGCGTTCGTGACGGCGTACCTGGAGTTAATGCTCAAGGCCTTGGCGGAAGACCCGCTCGACGTGCTCGCCCACCCCACGTACCTCCCGGTCCCTTTAAACCATCGCTACGACGACGTCTGGAACGAACGGCGGTGCGGCGAGCTTTGGACCGCGGCCGCCGAGCGCGGCGTCGCCGTCGAGATAAGCGGCCGTTGGTTGGTACCGGGGGAAAGACAGATCAAGCTCGCGCTCGAAGCAGGCGTCACGTTCGCGGTCGGTTCCGACGCCCACCGCCGCGCGGAACTTTTCGCCGTCGAGTACCCTCGGCAGATGATCGAGCGTCTCAACATCCCCGAAGAAAGGATATTCCTACCGCAACGTAAAAAGACTTAACGCTATGGCCGAAGACGAAATCGCCGCCTTTCTCTCGTACCTCGCCGACGTCGAACGCGCGTCGCCGCACACCGTGCGGAGCTACGCCGGCGACCTCAAACAACTGGCGGCGTTCACCGCGGAATACGACCCCGGCCGCGACGTAACGGCCTTGACGATGCTGGACCTCCGCCACTTCCTCGTTCACCTCCGCGAGGCCGGCGTCTCGTCGCGATCGCTGGCGCGCAAACTCGCCTCGCTCCGCCGTTTTTATAAATACCTACGGCACCAGGGGCGCGTTGAAGACAACCCGGCGGAGGCGTTGCGAACGCCCAAATTCCCGAGTGCGCTGCCGACCTACCTCAAGGTCGACGAGGCTGCGGCCGTCCTCGACCACGCCGAAGAACGAGCCCGCACACCCGGCCCGAGCCGGTTCAAGGACGGGCGGGCGCGCGAAAATGCCGCGGCGCGCGCGGTGCGCGATTGGGCTATAATGGAGCTCCTCTACGGCGCGGGTATCCGCGTGGCCGAGCTCGCGTCGTTGGAGGTGGGCGACGTCGACGTCAAACGGGAATTGGTGACCGTCGTCGGCAAGGGAGACAAGATGCGGGTGGTACCGACGGGCGCGAAGGCCGCCGCGGCTGTTGCGGAATACCTTACCAACCGCGGCAAACTGGAACCGGCCGCCGGCGAACGGAAGTTGTTTTTGAATCGCCGCGGCAAGCCGCTCTCCGAGCGGAGCGTTCACCGCGTCGTCGCTCGAGCCGGCGGCCCGGGCGTCAGTCCCCATACCTGGCGCCACACCTTCGCGACGCACATGCTCGACGCCGGCGCCGACCTCGAAACGATTCGCGAGCTGCTGGGCCACGAGAACGTCGCCACGACGGCCATTTACACCCACGTCACGGCAAGCCGCCTGCGCGACGTCTACGACCGGTACCACCCGCACGCCCGGGGCAAGCAAAACAAAAAAAGGCGAGAGAGCTAGAAAAATATTTTATCGGCGGGTAGTTTTATGTATAATACCCGGCGAAGTTTATACACCCGAGAAGGAAAAAGGTTATCGTCAACTATGCATAAGCCACACGGCACGACGGTTCTCTCGGTCCGACGCGACAACGCCGTGGCGTTGGGCGCGGACGGCCAGATCACGGTCGGCGACACGATACTCAAGACGGGCGCGGTGAAGGTTCGCGAGATGTTGGACGGCCAGGTTCTCTGCGGCTTCGCAGGGGCCACCGCCGACGCGCTGGCGCTGTTCGAACGGCTGGAGGAAAAGTTGAAAGCCTACCCGGCCAATCTCCCGCGCGCCGCAGTTGAGCTCGCGAAGACCTGGCGCACCGACAAGATGCTCCGCCAACTCGACGCCCTGATCGCCGCGGTGGACGCGGAACATTCGTACGTCATAACCGGCGCCGGCGACGTCCTCGAGCCGGACGATGGTATAATCGCGCTCGGCTCGGGCGGCCCGTACGCGCTCGCCGCGGCCCGCGTCCTGCTCAAACACACCGGACTATCCGCGGCCCAAATATGCCGCGAAAGCATGGCCGCGTCGGCAGCGATAGACCTGTACTCCAACGGCAGCCTAACGGTCCTCGAGCTTAAAAAGTAAAACGCCGGCCCCGGCCCCCGGGCGAACGGATTTAGGTAACCGCGGTCTTGCGTCGCGCGCGTAAATTAACGCGACAGTTAACTTTTAATCGAAAGTCGATCGGAGAAAAGACGGTATGTATAGACCAGATTTCGCCGCTATAGCGCGCCATATAGTACGCGACAACGCCCGCGTCCGCTCCGGCGAGACGGTGCTCATCCGCGCGCGCGCCGACGCACAATACTACGCCGAACTCATCGGTACCGAGTGCGCCCGCGCCGGCGCCCACCCGCTCATCGTCGCCGCCAACGACGAGTTCCGGCTGCGGGTCGAAAACGAAACGCCCCCCGACATCCTGGCCGAAGCGCCCCCTCACCTCATCGGGCTTATACGCGATTCCGACGTCGTCGTAAAGGTCGACTCCAACTGGCGCAATCCACTCCTCAGCCGCCAGCTTTTGCCGGAACGCGCGACGTTGGTTCAAAAGCGGACCAAGGCCGTGATGGACGTGATGTACTTCACCAAAGAACGCCGCGTCATAGTGACCGATTTCCCCACGGTCGAACAGGCAAACTTCTTCGGCATAGACTTCCAAAAATACCACCTGCTCTTCTGGCGCGCGGTGGAGGTACCGCCGGCGACGATAAGGAAACGCGCTCGCAACATCTACGACAAGCTCGAAAACGTAAAGGACATATCGGTAAAATCGAAGAAGGGAACGGACCTCACCTTTTCGATCGCAGGCCGCAAATTGTTTATCGACGACGGCATCCTGGGTTACCCCGGCGATGACGACGGTCCCCTCATAGCCAACGTGCCGGCCGGCGAAGTATACTGCGCGCCGATGGAGGACAGCGTAAACGGCCGCGTAATCCTCGATCGCGCTTTCATCCAAGGCAACCGCATACGGGACCTCGTCCTCGAGTTCGAAAACGGCGACGCAAAGCCTGTAGAAGCCAAAGAGGGGTTCGACGTCTTCGTCGAATTCGTCGACGCGGGCCACGGCGATTGCCTGCGGTTGGGCGAATTCGGCGTGGGTCTCAACCCCGCTGTAGTCGAGGCGTACGGTTCCGTCCTCACGGACGAGAAAATGACCGGGACCATACACCTGGCGCTGGGCGAAAACCGGTTCATGGACGGCGCAAACTCGTGCTCCTACCACCAGGATATGTTGGTCTTCGAGCCGACGGTCGAGGCCGACGGGACGGTCGTCATGGACAAGGGCGAGCTGATCTGACCCGCCGAACAGCAGCGCGATGGTTGGGAACAATTTGAAAGACGTAACGGCGTTGAACAAGGCAAAGCGGGCAAACTTAATCGAGGCCCTAGGACAGCCCGCTTACCGCGCGGGTCAACTCGAGCAGTGGTTGTTCGCCCGGGCAGCGGCGACGTTCGACGAGATGACGGACCTGCCGGCGGCCTTCCGCGACGAACTCGCCCGCGTCTTCTTCATCCCCCGGCCCGCCGTTCGCGACGAAGCGACCGACGACGACGGTACCGTCAAATATCTATTAGAATTACGGGACGGCGCCCTGGTGGAGGCCGTGTACATGCCCGGCGGCGACCACGACGCCGTCTGCTTATCGTGCCAGGTGGGGTGCCAGTTCGATTGCCGCATATGCGCCACGGGGGCCCTCCGTTTCCATCGCAACCTGACCGCATACGAGATCTTCGTCCAATTCGCCCTCATCCAAGGCCGGCATCCCGAATCGCGCATCCGCAACGCCGTCCTTATGGGACAGGGCGAGCCGCTGGCCAACTTCAGAAACGTCGCCGACGCCCTGGGCCTCTTGCGGGAACATTTCGACGTGGGTAGCCGGCGCATAACGGCGTCCACCATCGGCCTACCAGAGGGGATCGTAAAATGGGCGGACGAGGGCCCCGCCGTCAAGCTCGCCGTCTCGTTGAACAGCGCGATTCAAAAGACGCGCGACCGCCTTATGCCGCGCGCCGCCCGCTACCCGCTGGACGACTTGGCCGCGGCTTATAAATATTATACACGGCGGACGCGCCGCCGCCTTACCTTCGAGTACGTCCTGTGCGGGGGCGTAAACGACGACCTCCGCCACGCGCGCGCCCTCGTCGCCTTCACGCGGCACATACCGTGCAAAATAAACGTAATCCCGTTCAACGAATGGCCGGGGGCGCCGTTTAAAGCGCCGACCGAAGAGAGGCTGGCCGCTTTCCTGACGGAAGTAGCACTAGGCCCGATGGCGCTCACGGTCCGCCGGCCGCGCGGCGCCGCGGTGCACGCGGCGTGCGGCACGCTGGCCAACCGGACGCCGGCGGCGATAGAGGGTTAACGTGACTTATTATCAAGTAGGAGACGTAAAGGTTTATCTATTGCGCGACGGGGTGTATAGGACCGACGCCGGCGCCATCTTCGGCATCGTCCCCAAACCCACATGGTCAAAGCACGCCAAACCGGACCGACGGGGGCGGGTCCCGCTGGCCGTTAATTGCTATCTGATCCAATCCAAACGGCGCAACGTCCTCGTCGACACCGGCCTGGGCAACAAGCTCAACGCCAAGTGGCGCGACGTCTACGCCGTCAAAAAGGACGGCGCGCTGCTCGAGGAGCTGGCCAGGGTCGGCGTCTCCCCCGTCGACGTCGACGTCGTAATCCTGACCCACCTCCACTTCGACCACGCCGGCGGCGCGACGACGGTAGACGACGACGGCGTCCTCCGCATCACGTTCCCCAAGGCCACGTACTTCGCGCAACGCCGCGACTGGCTCGACGCCACCCGCCCCAACGAGAGGACCCGCGGCGGGTACCAACCGGAAGACTTCCTATTGCTGAAAGAAACCGGCCGCCTGAGGCTCCTGGAGGGCGACCGATTCGTAACCAAAAACGTCTCGCTGGTGGTTACCGGCGGCCACACCACCGCGCACCAGGTTGTCCGCGTCGCCTCGCGCCGCCGGGTGGGATACTTCCCGGGAGACATCATACCGACGGCGGCGTACTTCCCGCCGGCGTACGGCACCGCCTACGACCTCCACCCGTTGACGACGTTGGAGGCGAAGAAGACGCTCCTCCGGCGAGCGGTCCGGCGGCGGGCGCTCCTTTTCCTACCCCACGAAATAGACGATCCGGTCGGGAAAGTAACGCTGGACGATACGAAAAAGTACGTCTTCGCGCCCGAAGGGCCGAGCGTAAGGGACGGATAGGGCGCAGTCGCTCACCCAGGGGAGTTCCGTAAAATGAAGGTAGATTTACGTGGCCGGTCTTTTTTGTCGCTCGCCGACTTCACGGCCGACGAAATAACCGCAGTGCTCGAGCTGGCGGAGGAGCTAAAGCGAGAGCGCGCCGCCGGCGCTCGTCGCGACACCCACGCCGGCAAAACGCTCGCCCTCCTCTTCCAAAAGCCGTCGTTAAGGACGCGCGTATCCTTCGACGTCGCCATGCACGAGCTGGGCGGCGACGCGCTGTACCTGGGGCCGGACGAGGTCGGCGTCGGCAAGCGCGAGTCCGTGGCCGACGTGGCGACGGTTCTCTCGCGGTACGTACACGGCGTCGCGGCGCGGGTCTTCGGCCACGACGTCGTCGAGGGGCTGGTGGAATACGGCGACGTCCCGGTGATCAACGGCCTTTCTGACTTGCTGCACCCCTGCCAGGTCCTCGCCGACCTTATGACGGTCCGCGAGCGCTTCGGCAAGCTCGAAGGGCTTACGCTGGTTTACGTCGGCGACGGCAACAACGTCGCCAACTCGCTGATGTTGGGCGGCGCCGTAACGGGCCTCAACGTCACTATCGTAACCCCCGCCGGCTTCGAGGCCGACGCGGGAGTAACGTCGCGGGCGCAAAAGCTCGCCGCGAACTCACGCGCCAAAATCGCCGTCACCAACGACCTCGCCGCGGCGAACGGCGCGGACGTACTCTACACCGACGTATGGGCCAGCATGGGCGAAGAAGACGTAGCGGCCGAAAAAAAACAAGCCTTCGCCGGCTTCACCGTCGACGCGGATATGGTCGCCGCGGCGGCCCCCCACGCCATCGTCCTGCACTGCCTCCCCGCCCACTACGGCGAAGAGATAACCGAAGACGTCGCGCGCGGGCCGCAGAGCGCGATATGGGACGAAGCCGAAAACCGCCTCCACGCCCAAAAGGCGCTACTGGCCTTGGTGTTATGAACGCGTTTAAATCGCTGGTAAAAATCGTAACCGTATCTCTCGCGTTGGCGGCCGCCCCGGCCGCCGTTCGCGCCCGCGGCGACGGCGAAATCCCGCTCTACCTCTGGCCGGACCCGTACCCCTTCAAGACGGTGGAAGCAGCGACGGACGACGCATATCGCCCGGGCGAATTGGCCGTCGTCGCCGGAAAGTGGCGACGCGGCGGCCTTGCCGGCGGCGCCATCCTCCTATGTTCGATAAAAGAACCCGACGCCCGCGAAAAAAACGTCCTGGCGGAGGCGCCGTTCGACGTGCGTTATTTCTACATGGACGTTTTGCCTCCTGACGCGCCGACGGACGAACCCGGCGGCTTTGCCCGGGCGCGGGGCCTCGTCGCCGCCGACGACCTGTACGAATACGCCTATATCCTCCGCCCCGAGAAACTGGAAACGCTACCGGCGCCGGCCTTCGACGAGGAGGCAGTCCGGCGCGCTCTGGCCTTCCTCCGCAAAAAAATAAAAAAGATAAAGCTCGACCGTATAACCGGCGAGGCGCATCACGAGTACAATAAAAAATACAAGATCGTGGCCGACGTCGAATCGGCCGAGCTCGAGCTGGAAGCCGCGGACTACGAGCGCGGCCTGGCCGTCGCCTTCGCGCGCCTGGAGCGGCTGCCGCCCCTCGACAGCGACGTCCTCTTTCGCTATCTGGACGTGTACGTCGTTACGGAATTGGAGACGGGGGAGCCGCGGTGGGCGCTGGCGAACGTGGGCGGGTATTATTTGGAATAGAACCCTCCGGAACTAGAAATAAAAAGGCCGGCCCGCGGGCCGGCCTTATCTTTTTAGAGCGTCTAACGAACGGCGGAACTTGGACTCGGCGTCAATAACCCCGACGCTGACCCGCCTTGGAACGCCGCCTTTATCCGCCCCAGCGACGCCGGCGCGACGCCAAAAATAGGTTTGCTCCACATAACGTACCCGACCTTAGGGTCGTCCCAGTGGTCGTAGATGCGCGTAACGTTGACCTCCCGCCAGGTCTTGCCCTTCATCTCCGCTTCGGACCGCGGGTCCCAGTAGTTGCCGTAGGCCGGGATATCCTCGCTCGAGGCGTTGTAAACGTCATAGCCCGATTTGTTGCCGGCGAAAGTGTTGCCGCCCGGGTCGGCGGGCGTGCCGAGGCCGGGTAACCCGTCCTCTATGTAGACGCCGTGGCCGTAGTTTTCTTTGACCACATTGCCGTTTAAATAAACGCGCGGACCGGCGGTTTTAATCCCGTATACCTGATTCATAGTTACTAAGTTATTATCGATTTTAACGCCGCCGTATATCTCTCTCCAATACGAAGCGTATATACCGGAACCGTTATTGATAAAAATCGAGTCGTAAACGGAACACCACACGGCGTCGTCGTGTACGCATGCTTCTACGCCTAGCCCATTATTATAAAATTCGCAACCTGCTACAGTGCCCGGCGCTGAGATCGCCGTTCCGCGGATAAGCTCGAAACTACTATTATACACCGATAAATCCGCCGAGAGGTCCGCCGATATCCCTTTCTCGCACTTCTTTACGACACAATCCCTGAAAAATAGAGTTCCGAGCTCGATGTGCGTCGAGGTAACTACGGAACAATTCTCAATAACGCACCGGTAAACCCGGGCGGAGGTAGCACAACCGTGCGCCGTCAACGCGGGCCCCGCGGGATTATTGAAATAACAATCCGCTACGACCAGGGTCTCGTTCGCTACTACGCCAGCATAGCCATAAACGCGGAAACCGTTTATCTTCAACTTGTAAACATAAGATCGGGATCTAATGTAACCCTTTAGTTCGGCTTCGGGGTTGGCGACGAAAGTGGGCCGGATCCCGTACCCTTCAATAGTAACTTTTTCCTCGAACGTCCCCCGGCACATAAACGTATTCTCGCCGCTCACGCGCGACAGGGCATACGTAATAGTGCGCCAAGGGTCGC
>JAUWLW010000028.1 GCA_030613505.1 Candidatus Zixiibacteriota bacterium | reverse complement strand
GCGACCGCGGCGGCTATGGCCTCTTCGAACAACTTGCAATCGGTCGTCGCTTCGGCGACCTCGCTAGCCGTTACCGCCCCCGTACTCGCGACGGTGAACTTCACGACGACGGTCCCTTCGACGGCGAGGCCGGCGTCGAGGTACGTGTCGTAGATCGCGGCTATCTCCGCCTTATGCCGTTCGATCACCGCGGCAATATCCGCCGGGTCGCGGCTCGCGTCGTCCGCGAAAGCGAAGCCCCGCGCCGGTATGGTCCCGACGGCCAACGCAGCTATAATGCAAGCGTATAACGTTTTCATTATAATCCGACGGTGGATATTCAAAAAATCGTCGCCGGTTCGTTCGGCTTGATCTTTTTGAGTGTCGGCCCAGCAGCCGGTTGTTTTATTTCCTACTGTAGAAGATGAAGGGGTAGGTGAGTGTAACGTCGTTCGCGGCGGGCGTGAAGGTCCACCTGTTGACCGCGCGGGTTAGCGCGATTTCGAGCCCTTTTAAATTCATGGTCGATTCAACGACCTCTACGCCGGCGACGCTTCCCGATGCGAGAATGGTGAACCGGACTTTGAGCTTGCCGGCCGCGTCCGGATATATGTTGAGGTAGTTTTCGTATATCTGCTCAAGTTCCCGCTGTTTTATATCGATCTCGGCCTGAATCTCGTCCGCGGTCCTTCGGCCCCCCGGTTTTACTTTGGTCGGGGCGGTCGGTGCTTCGCCGATGTCGACCGAGGTCGCGAGCGTTACCGCGGCTCGAGCCATATCGTTCGCCGGCGAAACGCGCCCCTCGTTTTTATCGAGTAAAAATATCATCTCGGCGTTCGCGGCGTCGAGCAGAAACGAGTAGCGTACGTCGTAGTGACCGGGGAGCATCTCCGTCGCGTCCCAGGCGATGGGTTGAACGGTGTGGCCCTCCGCTTCGAATCCCATAAGTAACCCGTCCACGGCCCGGCCTACACTCATAAAGTACGCCTCGCCGCGCCAGCTCTTGACGATCGCTATGGCCTCGTCTTCGCCGGCCGCGAAGGAGGCAACCGGCGCCGCGGCCGCGATTAATAAGGCCAGCAACTCTACTTTGGCCCGCACGCGCCATTATATAACAAGACGCGGCGAACTGTAACAAAAAAGGCCGCGGCGCGGCCTTGGGAATAAGGCAGGCTGGCCTTTAGAATTCCTGCGGGAAAGATAGTATCTGTTCGTAATTGAATACCGGGCCGTCCTTGCAGACGTACGTCGAGCCGATGTTGCAGCGGCCGCATTTGCCGAGGCCGCATTTCATTCTCATCTCGAGCGTCGTCCAGATCTGGCCGGGTGCATAACCCAGTTTTTCCAACAGGGAATTCGCCACGAGCTTAATCATTATCGGCGGGCCGCACGTGATGACGACGCGGTTCTCGGGGGAAGGCCGGTCTTCCTCCAGGATGGGCGGGACGAATGAGGTCCGTCCGCGCCACCCGGGTATGGGTTCGCCCGGGCATACCGGGTCCAGCGCCAGCGTTACGCCTATGTCGTCTCGCCCTTCAAACTCGACGAGCTCGCGCTCGTAGACGAGCTCGCACTCCTCGCGCGTGGCGTATATGAGGTCTACCTCGTCGAAGTCGTTGCGATTCTCGAGGCAAGCCCACAGCAGGCCGCGGAGCGGCGCCTGGCCGATGCCGCCGCCGATGAACAATAACTTCTTGCCCTTGAAGCCGTCGTAGGGGAACCAGTTGCCGTACGGGCCGCGGAAGGTCACGAGGTCGCCTTCGTTCAGGTTGTGGAAGGCGCGCGTGACCTTGCCGACATCTTTGACCGTAATATCCAGGCCGTCGCGGCTCGGCGGCGACGCCAGGCAGAAGGTCGCCTCGCCCACGCCGTAGATGCCGAACTCGCCGAACTGGCCGCATTTGAAGTCCGGCCGGGGCCCGTCCTCGAAAGCGAGTTGGAATGTCTTCGTCGTCGGCGTTTCGTCGACGACGGCGGCGACGCGGACGAGCCGCGGTACGTATAGGTGTTCGGGGTTATTTACCATGACGCGCGCCGCCCGGCGGCGTGTCCTTCAGGCCGCCGAAATATTCGACGAGCTCCTTGATGTTAATTTTTACCGGGCAGTACGTTATACACCGGCCGCACCCGGTGCAGAGGAGCGGCCCGAACCGCTCCGGGTAATACCAGAATTTGTGGAGGAGCCGCTGCCGGTAGCGTTTGTATTGGCGGTCGCGGGGTTGGTGCGCCGGCATAGCGGTGAAGGTCCGGCCGGTGCAATGGTCCCACGTGCGGAGCCGACGCCCGGCGATCGCGCTGCCCTCGTCTTGGATGTCGAAGCAGTGGCACGTGGGGCAGGTGTACGTACAGATCCCGCAGCCGATGCACGTACTTGCCAGGATTTCCCAGTCGGCGTGCTCGAACGCTTTCTCTAACCCGGCTCGAGCGCTCTCGAGCAGCGGCTCCTTCTTCGCGGTTCCGGCTTTTTCCCGGAAAGTATTTATCGCGGCTTCCGCGTCGCCGTCTTCAGCGTCGAAGAGGTCATGGTAACGTTCGACCAATTTGCGGCCTTTCTCGGTCTGGACCTTAACGAGGTAATAACCCTCGAGCGGGTAAGCGACGGTGTCGACGCCGTCCTCCGCGTACGATATCCGGTCGCAGAAGCAGTCCTGCTGGACGGCGGCGCAGGCGAGCGCGAATAGGGTCGCGTCGGCGCGGCGGCCTAAGTACGGGTCGTCGAGGTAGTCCCACTTGAAGACGTGGTCTATGATATCGAACGCGGCGGCGTCGCAAATGTTGACGCCGAAGAGGAGGACGTCGCGCGCCTCCGCCTCGGGCCCTTCCGCACGTATTTTTTCGTCTTCACGTTCGTAACGGACCAGCGTCTCGGTCTGCGGAAGCGCGAACGCCTTGGCCGACATCGGCGGTTGCTCGTCGACGAAGGCAACGTCGTCGAAAGTGGCGGGGCGGCCGTAAACGAGGTTGCCGTTGGCGTCGCGCGTCTTCGCGACGACGTCGTAGTCGGCCCGGGCGCGCTCGAAGAGCTCGCCGACCTTGTCCTTATTCAATCTGTAATACTCGGCGGCCATCGGCTTACAGTATGAAGTCTTCCTTGTCGTCGCGTTCGTAACGGGTGAGCGCCGGTTGGGTCTCGGCGGTTTCGCCGGAGACGTAGCCGAAGCGTTCGGCGAAGTCGCGCGAGAGGACGTTATTCAAGACGTCGACCGGGATTCCCACCGGGCACACCCGCGAGCACTCCTGGCACTCGATGCAGCGGCCGGCGAGGTGTACGGCACGGATGATGTGGTAGTGGAGGTTGTTTTCCGGCGCGACCGACTTATCGATCCACTGCGGTTTGTTGTCTTCCACGAAGCACTGGTGGCAATAACACAGCGGGCAGGCCAGGCGGCAAGCGTAGCAACGTATGCAGAGCGACATTTGGCGGCGCCACCACGCGAGGCGCTCCTCCGCCGACATTTTCTCGACTTCCTCGAGCAAAGGCCAACCCTCCGCGGGGGTGGGTGTGCTGACGCGCTCGCCGACGAAGACGTCCGCCAAGGGCGTGTTGCGCTCGAGGCAGCGCCGGCATTTCTCCTGCCAATAGGACTCGTCCAGCGAGTCCAGGTCGGCCGCACCTTCCGTTAACTTCCGGGGATCGAGCATCGCCGGACAGGGTACGCCGACGACTACCAGCTTGTCCCGTTCGACCTGCTCCTCCGCGGCCAGGACGTTCAGCGTGCGGACCTCGCATTGCTTGCATATCAGGCCGACGCGGGAACCGCGCAGCTCCGGCAGGAAGTTGGCGAGGTTGTCGTACGACTTGCGGTCGAAGGTAAGGCGGCTCGGGTCGGAGTCCTTGGTCAGGATAGCCGGGAACGTGTGGCCGTAATCCTCCGCGTAGCCGACGAAGTAGTCGATCTTGTCGTCGTCGAATAACTTTTTGACCGCGGCCTGAAGTTCTTCTCTAATCGTCGCCATCCTCTTCGTAGCGGAACGGGCCGACCTCGAGCAGTTCCCTCGTCACGGCCTCGACGACGTTGGCCCATTTGCGACCTTCCGAAGCCGATACCCAGGAGACGCGGAAGCGACGCGGGTCGATACCGACGTGGTCGAGTAGTTTTTTCAGCGCGATGAACTTACGTCGGGCGTAGTAGTTGCCCTCGATGTAGTGGCAGTCGCCGGGGTGGCACCCCGAGACGAGTACGCCGTCAGCCCCCTCGCGGAAGGCGCGGAGTATCATAAGGGGGTCGACGCGCCCGGAACAGGGCACCCGAATAATGCGAACGTCGCACGGATAAGGGATGCGGCTAGTCCCTGCCAGATCCGCGCCCGCGTACGAGCACCAGTTGCACAGGAAGCCGACTATATTCGGCTTCCATTGCGGCGCCTTTTCAGGTTCCTTTTGTTTTTCTGCCTTAGTCACTATTCTTCGCCGCCCGCACACGTTCCAGGTAGCCGCCGATTTCGGCGTAGACCTGGTCGTCGCTGAAGCCGCGTTGGTCAATGCAGTTGCCGGGGCACGTCGCGACGCACAAACCGCAGCCCTCGCATTTGGCCTCGTTTATATTCGAGACCGCCCGCGTCACTTTCTTTCCGTCGACGGTGATCGTAATTTCGGACTTCTCCGGCGCGCCGAAGGGACAGACGTTGACGCAGTTCCAGCAGCCTGTGCAAATGAGGGGGTCCACGACCGCGACCGTGGGCTCCCGGGTGATGTCTTCTTTGGAGAGTAGGCCTAACGTCTTGGAAGCCGCGGCGGAACCCTGGGCCACCGATTCCGGGATGTCTTTGGGCGCCTGGCAGCAGCCGGCCAGGAAAATGCCGCCGGTCGCCGTATCCACCGGCCTGAGCTTGGGATGCGCTTCGTTGAAGAAGCCGTCCTTATCGGTCGAGATGCCGAGTATTCGGGCCAGTTCCTCGGAACCCTTAGCCGGCACTACGGCCGTGGCCAGGACGACCAGGTCCGCGGCCACTTCGACTTGTTCGCCCGAGAGCGTATCCTGGCCTTCGACGATTACCTTTCCGCCTTCGTCGTAGACGCGGGAGACGCGGCCGCGCAGGTACTCCGCGCCCTCCTCGACGCAGGCCCGCTTCCAGAATTCTTCGTACCCTTTGCCGCCGGCGCGTACGTCTATGTAGAACAGGTATGCTTGGGCGTCGTGGATGCGGTGTTTGAGGATGACGGCGTGTTTGGCGCTGTACATGCAGCATATCTTCGAGCAATACTCTTTGTAGTTTTCGTCGCGAGAACCTACGCAATGGACGAAGACGACAACTTTCGGCTCTTCGCCGTTCGACGGCCGCAAGATCTTGCCCTCGGTCGGGCCGCTGGCCGACGACATCCGTTCGAACTGCAAGCCGGTTATGACGTCCGGGATGGCGCCGTACCGGAATTCGCCCATCTGCGTGTGGTCGAGAAGGTCGTAGCCGGTAGCTACGATTATGGCGCCGACCTCGACCTCTTCGAATTCGTCCTCTTGCTCGAAGTCTATGGCGCCGCGCAAACAGAACTTTTCGCAAGCGCGGCACTTCCCGGTCTTGAAGAAGACGCAGGTCTCGCGGTCGATGACCGGTATGTTGGGGACGGCTTGGGGGAAGGGGACGTAGATGGCGGTGCGGTTGCCGACGCCGAAGTCGAACTCGCTCGGTATTTTCTTGTAGGGGCACTTGTGCCAGCAGTCGCCGCAGCCGTTGCAGAGCTCGGTGTTTACGTACTTGGCCTTCTTGCGGATGGTTACTTTGAAGTTGCCGACGGCGCCGTCGACCTTCTCCACCTCGCAGTAGGTGTAGAGTTTTATCAACTCGCTGCGCGAGGCATCCACCATCTTGGGCGTGAGGATGCACTGCGAGCAGTCGAGGGTGGGGAAGGTCTCGTCCAGGCCGGCCATCTTGCCGCCGATGGAAGGCGTCCGCTCGACCAAGATGGTTTCGACGCCGCCGTCGGCGACGTCGAGCGCGGCCTGGATGCCGGCGATGCCGCCGCCGATGACCAGCGCGCGTTTGGTAACGGGTACTTTGATAGGCTCGAGCGCGAGGCTCTGCGCTACCCGGGCCACCATCATGCGTACGGCGTCGACGGCCTTGGCCGTCGCTTCGTCGACGTCGCCGTGCACCCACGAGCATTGCTCGCGGATGTTGGCCATCTGCATGCGGTAGGGGTTTATGCCGGCTTCGGCGGCGACGGCGCGGAAGGTGGGCTCGTGCATCCGGGGCGAGCAGGCGGCGACGACGATGCCGTCCAACTTGTGCTCGAGCGCGGCGTCCAGGATCGTCTTCTGGCCAGGGTCCGAGCACATGTACTTGTAGTTTGTGGCGTAGACGACGTGGGGTAGTTTGGCCGCCGCCTCGGTGACCTTTTCCATGTCGACCGTCGACGCTATGTTAGCGCCGCACCAACAGATAAATACGCCAACCCGGGCCATTATCCCTCGGCCGGGGCCGCCGTTTCGGCGCGGCCGCTATTTATCTTTTGAATTAAAGGCGACGTGTCAACCATGATTTTGCCGAAGCCGAGCTCGTTCCTCGAGTGCCCCATGCATAGACCCAGTAGTTGGGTAAAGTAAACAGCGGGAATGCGACCTTCCAAGTCGAGCTTCTTCAGGATCGCCGGTTGGCGCAAATCCAGGTTGGACTGGCACATCGGGCACGCGACGACGACGGCGTCGGCTCCCGCCTTCAGCGCCGACGCGAGGATCTTGCCCGTCATGTGGTAAACGACGTCGGTTCGGGAGAGCGAGAACGCCGCGCCGCAGCAAACGACGCGACGGGGCCAATCCAACACCTCGGCGCCGCACAGCTCCATTAGGCGGTCCATCGCGCGCGGCTCTTCCATGTCGTCGAAGGCCGCGACGTCCCTGGGCCGCGTGAGGAGGCATCCGTAATAGCAAACCACTTTGACGCCGCCGAGCGTGCCGGCGAGTTTGGCCTGGATTTCGTCCGCCGGTACGTCGTTGGCGATTATGTCCAGGAGGTGGCGGACGGCGACGCCGGCGCGGTAAGGGCGCCCGAGGGCTTTTTCAACCTCCGCACGTAGGTGCGCGTCTTCGCGCAGGTTCACGTCGGTGTACCGCAGGCGGTTGTAGCAAGCGGCGCAGGGGGCGGCGATGGCACTCTCCGTCGCGCTGGTAATGGTGTGCGCGGGTAGGGCGTAAGCGAGCAGCTCGTTTACGGAGTGGGCGGACGTCGCGCCGCAGCAGGCCCACCCCGGAATATCGACCAGCTCGATGCCCAGCGTTTTGCAGACGGCTCGAGCCGACAGGTCGTATTCCACCGCGGTCGAGTGGAGGGTGCAACCGGGGTAATAGCTAAACTTCACCGCGCGGCGCCTCCTCGCGGCTGTATTTGAAGATACGGCGTACCGCGGCGTTGTCCGCGCCGCGGCCGGGGAAGAGTTTTAACTTGCCCTTTAGTAACATGCCCGGCACGGCGGCGAAGTCTTTGAAGAAGTGGCCGCTCAAAAGGTTATTGAGCATTATTAGGCCCGGCTCGTAAAGGCGGCCGAACCACTTTACCGTTTTGAGGAAAGTTTTATGGAAGACGAAGACGGCGCGCTCGCCCGACGTTAAGCCCCGGCGGTACGCGTCGTGGCGGAGCAATTCCATTATCTCTTTGACTTCGACGTTGCGGGGGCAACGCGCCGTACAAGTCTCGCAGCTGGAGCATACCCAATAAGAGTTCTGCTCCAGTACCCGGTCGTATAGGCCTAGCTGGAGGAAGCGGATAACACGGTTGGGCGGCTCGTCCATCGTGTACGCCGCGGGGCAACCCGCGGAACACTTGCCGCACTGGTAGCATTGGCTCAGCGGGTGGCCGAGGTGCTCTTCCATCCGCGCGATAGCGGCGCTACTTTTCGGGGTTCTGTTTAGACGGATCACAAGGGACCTTCTTGGCGCGTATTATAGTAAAATCTTGGCGCCGTTGTAAAGGGCGAAATAGAATGTGAAACATTTCACATATATTCCTTATACGAAGCCAGCCTTTCAACCGGCCGGTAATTATAACGTCGCTGAATACTGGAATTAAGAGTAATCGACCTGTCCGGTGGGGTTATAACGGTAAATGGAATTAGGGCTTACGCGCGTCGGCCTCGTACGCGGCGCGCTCCCGGGGAATAGCGCCGACCGTTACCAAGTCGGCGATCCGTTTTTTTATATCCTTGATTATAAATCGGGACTGTTTTGAGAAGTGAATATACATCGCCGTTAAACTTACCGCGGCGACGAGTGACCGCGGCGAAAAGAAAAGGAAGCGGAAGAACGTGGTCCAATAGAAAAACGCGACACTCGGTTTGACGCTAACCCGCGAGCTTGTTTTTACGAACCCCCACAACAATTTAAATTTTATGCGGAGGGAGGGGCGGTATTTGTTACGGGGGCGGAGGTTGGCGCCGGTCCGCGCCACGCGGGCGTAGTAGTTCTTCGGCGTATAAATGTGCTCCAGCACTTGGACGTAGTCCCGCAGGATATCGAGACGGGGGCGGGAGGGAACGAAGTTAAGGCCGCTGGACGATGCGTCGACGTCGCGGCCGGCGTCCCACAGCGTACTGCCGTTCGACAATAACCGGCCTTCCCGTTCCAGCCGCCGCGTCAGTTGCGTGTTGGGCAAGGCGTAGAGGGTGCCGACCATCGCCACACATATTCCGGTGTCTTGAATACAGCTGATCAGGTTGCGGGCCGTGGATTCGTCCTCGTTGTCGAAGCCGATAATGAAACCGCCGTTTACGATCATCCCGTAGGAAGAGATGGTTTTAATGGCCTCCGCCACGGTAACGTTGACGGCGAGTTGTTTAGAGGTTTTATCCAGGATGTGTTCTTCCGGCGTCTCGATCCCGATGAAGACGTAACGGAAGTCGTTGTCTCTCATGAGCGTAAGGAGCGGTTCGTCTTTCGCCAGGTCGAGCGAGGCTTCGGCGCTGAAAAAGAAGGGGTAGCGCCGCTCCTCCTGCCAATCTCGCATCGCCCTTAAAAAGGCGACGATCTCTTTGCGGTTGCCGATTAGGTTGTCGTCGACGAAGTCGACGTGGCCGCGATAACCCAAGTCATACAGGTATTGGAGCTCGCGGAGGACTTGGTCGCCGGGTTTCGTACGGGGCTTCCGGCCGAAGAGTTCGATAACGTCGCAGAATTCGCAGTTATAGGGACACCCCCGCGAGAACTGGATGCCGACGTGCATGTAATGGGAGAATTTGATGAGGTCGAAGCGGGGGATTACGGCGCGGGTCATGTCGGCCCTCTCGTCCGATTTGTATACCCGGCGCTCGACGCCGCGCTTTAAGTCGGCTAGGAAAAGCGGGATCGTTACCTCCCCCTCGCCCAGCACCCGATAGTCGGCCTCGTGATAGACCTCCGGTTGGGAGGTCGGATCGGGGCCGCCCACCACCACCGGTTTGCCCCGGGCGTGGGCGCGCTGGAGGAGGCGTAACACGCCCTCTTGCTGCGGCAACATCCCGCCGGTCATCACGATGTCGGCCCAGGCGAGGTGGTCGTCGGTTAGCCCCTCGACGTTTTCGTCGACCAATTTTATTTTCCAGGAGGCGGGTAATAGCGCCGCTACGGTCAAGAATCCCAACGGCGGCCCCGGGTATTTTGCCCCTGCGATCTTGCACACGTCGGTATAGTTCCAGAAGCTGTGGCAAGAGAGTTTAGGTTGTACTAGAAGGCACTTCGTTTCGGCTGTGAATAGGTCCAAAGTTGTTTTTATCTCCTAACCGTAATCGGGGGCTGGCGCGCATGCCCCCCAATAACTAAGTTACGGCCGCGCCGGCCGCAGTTTTATGTTCGGCGTTTACGCTGTCCCTCCCGACTTTCGTATTCGTTAACTACGTCGATTCTTGATTTCTTCGATTAGGACCGGTACGACTTCGTACAGGTCGCCGACGATGCCGTACGTCGCGATCTTGAAGATGGGTGCTTCCTCGTCCTTGTTTATGGCGATTATTACGTCGGCGGTGCCCATCCCGGCCAGGTGTTGTACGGCGCCGGAGATGCCGCACGCGATATATAGTTTCGGGCTTACCGTCCGGCCCGTTTGGCCAACCTGGGAGGCGTACTCGATCCAACCGGCGTCGACGGCGGCGCGCGAGGCACCGACCGCGGCGCCGAGGCATTCGGCGAGTTCCTTAATTACCCCGAACCCTTCCGGGTTGCCCAGGCCCCGGCCTCCCGATACGATTATATCGGCCTCGCCCAGGTTTACCGTTTCCGTCGCTTCCAGAAATGATACGACCTCGCCGACGTCGTCGTCGGCCGTTAGGTTAACGTTAAAAGCGACCGTTTCGCCGGTACGGCCGGCGTCGCGCTCGAGCGGTTTCATAATTTTAGGGCGGACCGTAGCGAACTGGGGGCGCGCTTCGGCCGTCACCCATTCGCTCATCACCCGGCCGCCGCAGCTCACGCGCGTCTGTTTTAAAACGCCGGCGTCGTCTATCTCCAAGCCGACGCAATCCGCGGTAAGGCCCGTCTTTAAGTACGTAGCCGCGGCGCCGGCGAGGTCCCGGCCTTGCGTCGTCGCGCCGGCGAGCAGCACGGCTGGTCCAACTTCTTGCGCTAGTTGAGCGAGGGCTTTAGCGTAGGGGCGCGGCCTGAATTCCTTCAACATGTCGTGGTCGACAACGTAGACCTTGTCCGCGCCCATAGGAAAAAGCTCGGCGGCCGCGTCACCCGCGCCCGGGCCGAATATGGCCGCGGCGAGTTCGCCGCCCAGTTTGTCGGCCAATTCGCGACCTTTGCCGAGTAGCTCGGCGCCGACCGGCGTAATCGCGCCGTCGCGGCGGCGTTCGATATAGATTAGAATCCCTTTGTATTCGTCGGCCATAACTTCGTCCTCGGCTAGATAATCCCTTGGTCGATAAGTTTCTCCGCTACTGCTTTGGCGGCGTCGGCGGGCTCGCCGGGTACGATCTCGCCGCCCGCGCGCGCCGGAGGTTGGTATAGGCGTTCCATTTTGCACAAGGAGCCGGCCGAGCCGACGCTTTCGGCGTCGAGGCCCAGCGCCGCGGCGTCCCACGTCGGGACGTCGACTTTCTTGGCCTTCCTTATTCCCAGAAGCGACGGGTAGCGCGGCTCGTTGATTTCTTTGACGACGGAAATGGCGGCCGGTAGCGGCGCGCGGACCACTTCGCGGCCCGTCTCCAGCAGCCGCTCCACTTTGACGGCCTTGGCGTCGAAGTCAATCTCGTCGATCTTGGCGACGAAGTTGAGCATGGGGAGCTCGAGTAGTGCCGCGACGCGAGGCGCTACCTGGCCGGTGTCGCCGTCGACGGTCGCTTTGCCAAAGAACAGGACGTCGTATTCACCGACCTTTTCGACCGCCTTTGCCAGGGCGACCGCCGTCGCCCACGTGTCGCCGCCGTCGAAAGCTTCGTCCAGTAGATGGACCGCGCCGTCGCAGCCCATGGCCAGCGCCGTACGCAGCGCTTCGTCGGCCGACGGGGGCCCCAGCGTTACCGCGGTTACGTTGCCGCCGTGCTTTTCCTTCAGGCGGACTGCTTCTTCTATGGCGAACTCGTCGAAGGGGTTTACGACCAGCGGAACGCCGCCGCGTTTTATAGCGCCGGCGTTGAAGTCCACCTGGAGCTCTTGGGTGTCGGGGACTTGTTGTATACATACAACGGCGTGCATAGGAGCCTCCTTGAGCGCTAAACGTGCCATTATATACGACGCCTTTTGTCAAATCAAGGTAAAACGGCCCACGGAGACGCGCCGGTTGAGCGGATGTCTTGAATTCCTCTTACATTACGCGACGGAAACGGTTATTATACTGTTCACGTAACTAAACTACGCGCTAAGGAGCGGTACGATGAAGAAGTTAACGATATTGATACTTTGTTTCGCTGGCGCGATCTCGGCATCGGCCTTCACGCGGGTGGTTATGGGGGAGCTTGTAACCTCCACGTTTTGAGCGACGTGCCCGGCTGCGGAAGCGCAGTTCCATGAAATATACAAGAACAACCCGGGCAGGTTCGCCGTGGTAGAGTACCATCCGACGTGGGGTGACTCGGACCCTTTCGCCAACGCCGACGCGCGGTGTTCGTATTATGGGATTAGGGTTACGCCCACGGCCGTCTTCGACGGCGTCGTAACCGGTCAACCGCCTACGACGTGGCCGGCCATATTCAACCAGCGCAAGAACGTCGCAAGCCCGCTCGAGATGAAATCGAAGATAACGACTTCGGGCGATAATTTTACGGTCAAGGCGACGATAAAACGGCAGGGGCCGATGGCGAGTTCCGGCCTTCGTTTCCACTGCGCCGTGACGGAGCAAAACCTGAGTTACAGCGGCCGCGACTATCACTACGTGCTCCGTAAAATGTACCCCAGCGCCGCCGGGACGGCGTTCGCCATCAATAATAACGAAACCAAGCAAGTTACCGTAAACGGCAAACTGGCCGGCGCCTGGAAGCGGAACAACCTTCATTTCGTCGTGTGGGTCCAGAACCACGGGACCAAAGCGGTGTACCAGGCCAGGCTGGCGACGTGGAGTGAGGTGCCCGTCGAGCCCTCGTCCGTCGGCCGCATAAAGGGTTTGTTTAACTAAATACGTAACGCCCTTAAAAATAAAAATAAAAGGCGGCCTTCGAGCCGCCTTTTTTATACAGCGTTCGGGAGGGGACGCCATCGTCGCTTGAACCACAGCGCCACGTTCACCAGGCCGATAAGGACGGGAACCTCGACCAACGGTCCGATGACGGCCGCGAAGGCCGCGCCGGAGTTCAAGCCGAAAATGGCGACGGTTACCGCGATGGCTAGTTCGAAGTTGTTGGAGGCCGCGGTGAACGAGAGCGACGTCGCTTGGGCGTAGGGGGCGCCGGCCCATTTGCTTATGGCGAAGGACAGGAGGAACATCACGACGAAATAAATGACCAACGGGACCGCGATCCGGAGGACGTCGAGCGGGATCGCGATGATGTGTTGCCCCTTCAGCGAGAACATAACGACGATCGTGAAGAGTAGCGCCGCCGGCGTTATCGGCGCGAGGCGGGGTACGATTTTCGCCTCGTACCACTCTCGGCCCTTAAACCGCAGGAAGGCGAACCGCGTGATAACCCCGGCCAGGAACGGGACCCCCAAATATATAAAAACGCTCTTAGCGATTTGGCCGATGGTCACGGCGACGGCGGTACCGTGCAGGCCGAGTAAGGGCGGCACGATCGTGAGGAAGAAGTATGCGTAAAGCGAATAGAAGAATACCTGAAACACCGAGTTCAACGCGACGAGCCCCGCGGCGTATTCGGCGTCCCCGCCCGCGAGATCGTTCCAGACGATGACCATCGCGATGCACCGGGCGAGGCCGATCATAACCAGGCCTACCATGTACTCGTGGTAGCCCCGGAGGAAAAGGACGGCGAGGGCGAACATGAGTATCGGCCCCAAAACCCAGTTTTGAAATAGCGACAGGCCGAGGATTTTAACGTTCCGGAAGACCCGGCCCATTTCCTCGTAGCGGACTTTCGCCAGCGGCGGGTACATCATGAGGATGAGGCCGGCGGCGATCGGAATCGACGTCGTACCGACGCTGAACCGACCCAGGACGTCGGCGAGCTGCGGGAAGACGTAACCCGCGCTCACGCCGGCGGCCATCGCCGTGAATATCCACAGCGTTAGGAAGCGGTCGAAGAAGCTGAGCGACTTAGCGCGGGGGGAGGGCATCAGCGGTTACCGTCCTGAGAGGCGGTACGTCGTACCGGGAGGGGAAGTCTTCATTTCTCGGCGGCGTAGTATTGCCGGAGGATTTCTTTGGCCCGGGCGCGCGTGGGAGTTTTCCCGTGCAGGACCACCTCGCCGTTGACGGCCACGGCCGGCGTAGATATAATGCCGCGTTCGGCGATCGTCGCTACGTCCGTGATATGTTGGATGTCCGCCGGGATTTCGAGTTCCGCGGCGGCGTTTATTATCGTCCGAAACGTCTCCTCGCAACGGGGGCACCCGGGCCCGAAAATTTCGACTTTCATCTTTCCTCCTAACGTTAAGCGACGCAGGCGGTCGTACGATTACTTACGGCCGATTGCCGGCGGAGTTGCACCGTGGGTATATCGTACGTTTATCGGCGTCTTGGGATTTTTTTATTACACTTTTGGATTTGCAACCGGTCCGCTTTCGCCAGCGCCTCGGCGTCCTTTTTAAGCGCGTCGTCCGAGGCGGCCAATTTTTTAACCAGCCGCATAAAGGGCGCGTTTTCGGCGTTCCGATTCAGTACGTAGTCGGTCCAGGCGCCGCGGCGCCGGCTCTCGACCAGGCCCGCGTCTTTGAGGATCCGTAGGTGGCGGGAGACGTTGGGTTGGTTGAGCGCCAACGCTTGCGACAGCTCGCACACGCAAGCCCGCCGCGCCGCGAGCGCCGCCAGGATGCGTACGCGGTTGGGCTCGGCGAGGGCTTTGAATATTTCGGCGGTTTTTTCCATAAGCTTTTATAATATTATATGATTATATAATCATATCGATTATATCCTGACACCTTGCGAGTGTCAAGAGATATTTTCGAGAGCGTTATTTATGTAGGGAGACTTATTCCGGTGAAGTAGCTCAAAGGCCACATGACGGCGCCGGCCACGACGGGTATCGTAAGATTATCGACCCAGCCGCGGCTTAAGAGCTCCGCGGTCGCGGCCGCGGCGGCGCCGGCCAGCGCCAATCGCCAATCGACGAATAAGCAACCGGCGGCGAAACAAATCGCCAAACAGCCGAGCGTTCCCTCGAGCGTCTTCCCGGCCCTCAGGTGGACGCGGCCCAAAGTGGTTCCGATTGCGTGCGCGGCTACGTCGCCGAAAGCCAAGTAGACGAGCGCCACCCACGCGATACTCTTAGGGAAAATTAACAAGACCAGGAAGGTAGCGACGAGGTAGGGAATGGTGGCGTTTAGGGCGCGATATTCTTCCTCGCGCAATAACCGTCGGAAGACGGCGGCGAACACGCGCCCGAATGCTTCGTTCTTGAAGCGGAGTACCTCGAAAATTATGGCCACGGAGGCGGCGGTCCCTACCGCGATTAACGTCGTGGTCCTCGAGCAAAGGCCGAAGTAATATAAGGCTGGAAGAGCCAACCCTAAGAGGTGCCAACCTTTGCGCAAAAGAACGTTCATTTACGATATAATAGCGCCGCCGCGTCTGAAGGGGGGGGTACGCGTAGTCTTTCCAATATTATACGATACGTTTTACCGGTGCCGCGAAAAAAAGCGGCCTTTGAGCTTTTTATGTTAAAGTATGCGAGGTATTATGGCTGAATTCACGGGCATCGCGAAAATGTTGCCGGCCCTCGAAGCGGAAGACGTCGAACGCCTGCTCGGGTACGTAGAGGGGCTCGAGGATTTGGGCTCCCGCCTCGACCAGCTTATGGACTTCGTCGAGTTACACCGGCCCGATCTCAGAAGCATCGTTGCGGCCATCGCTCGTTCCTACAAAGGAGAGGGGGAGGTTACCGTCGAGGCCGTTACGACGGGCATATTGACCTTTCTCCTATTGATGGATCGGGCGTGGGCGGACCTCTACGGCGACGCGTGGCCGGTACATTAAAGAGTAGCGTTATGATTAAGAAGGCCGTCCGGGTTCGCTTCGCGCCCGCGCCGACGGGACACCTGCACGTCGGCGGCGCCCGCACGGCGTTGTTTAATTATCTCTTCGCCCGCCACCATAAAGGAGTTTTTATACTCCGGGTCGAGGATACGGACCCGGCTCGCTCGAGCGAAGAGTATTACAGCTCCATTATCGATGCGCTAACTTGGCTGGAGCTGGAGTGGGACGAGGGCCCCGAAGCGGGGGGTAAGTACGGCCCCTACCGGCAATCCGAACGCCGCGCTATTTACGACGAGTACCTGCATAAGCTTAAGCAAAGCGGCGGCGCGTACGAGTGTTTCTGTACGCCGGAGGAGCTAGAAGAACGGCGCGAGCGTATGCGGGCCACGGGCGAGGCGCCTCGCTACAACGGCCGGTGCGCCGACCTCCCGCCGGCGGAGCGGGAACGTCTTGCCCAACAGGGTCTTAAGCCCTGCCTTCGCTTTCGCTTGGACCCAAAGGCCGATCTAACTTTTGACGACTTAATCCGGGGCCGCGTCGAAATCGACGCCGCGGATTTGGACGATTTTGTGATAGCGCGGCCGGACGGCTCGCCCACGTACAACTTCGTGTGCGCCGTAGACGATGCGAATATGGCGATAAGCCACGTCATAAGGGGCGAGGACCATATTTCGAACACGCCGCGTCAGATCGCCGTCTCCCGCGCCCTTGGTTTCGAACCGGCGACGTTCGCTCACGTACCCCTTCTCTTGGGGCCCGACAAGAGCAGGCTGTCGAAGCGGCACGGCGCCAAGGCGGTTTTGGAATATAAAGAGGAGGGATACTTACCCGAAGCGTTCGTCAACTTCCTCGCTTTGCTTGGGTGGTCGTACGACGACGAACGTGAGCTCTTTACGTTGAAGGAGCTCAAGAAGGTTTTCTCGCTCGAGCGCGTAGCCAAAAAGGGCGCCGTGTTCGACGTCGATAAACTCAGGTGGATGAACGGCGTCTATTTAAGAAAGTTCTCGGCGGAGGAACTATTTGAACGGGCACGGCCTTGGCTCGAGCCGGCGGGTATCGTAGGGATGGAGGACGACGAGAGGGTCGCTCTCGCGCGGGCGGCACTGGCGCTTGAGCACGACAAGGTGAAAACGCTCGGCGAAGCCCCGTACCTCGTCGAATTTTTCTTTACGGAGGAAATCGAATACGACGACCGCGCTACTAAAAACTTGCTAAAACTCCCGGGTGGCGTGGATATGTTGCGCGACGTCGCAGAACTATGCGCGGCGCTACCGGATTTCACGGCGGAGGCTTTGGAGAAGAGCGTCCGAGCGTTGGCGGAAGAGAGGGGCGTGAGCGCGGGCAAAGTTATACACGCCATGCGGGCCGCGTTGTCGGGAAGGACAACCGGGCCGTCGCTATTCGAGATGGCGGCGTTGATGGGGCAGGAACGGGTGGTTAAGCGATTGATGAAGGCTACGTCGGTTTACAAGAGGTAACAAATCCGATTTTAAAGGTACCTCCCGAAGGATAACGTTTCCCGAGACATGATTAAGAATTTCAGATTCGGCCGCGGCCTATTTCTTCGCCGTCGGCGTATCCTTGGCGTTTATTCGGTTTGGGTTTGGCCTCGCTGGTAGCGGCTTTCGCCGCGGCCATCTTTGAGAACGAACGGCGCCGCGGATTTTGGAATTGGGTTTTTACCTTGACAAGCGGCCTTAGATAGTTTATCCTCACGCGCAGCATTGGGGAGTCGTCTAGGGGTAGGACAGCGGGCTCTGGATCCGTATGCGGGGGTTCGAATCCTCCCTCCCCAGCCAAAAAACACAAGCCTGCTTAGGCCGGGCCCTGTGCGGGCGTATTTTTATATCTAAAGAAAGAAGTTGCAGATGAAGATATCCTTTGTAGAACCGGACGCCGCCGATTACCATATTTACACTAAATTCTCTCAACCGCGTTTGGGACTCCCGTTAATCGCGACGATTTTGGCGCGACGAGGCCACGACGTCGCGTTTTACTGCGATAGCGTCGCAAAGCGTTCCGCGCGCGATTTTTACGACATCCTACGCTCTGATTTGGTGGGCATTTCGATAACGACCTCTACGGCGCCCGCCGGTTACAGGTTGGCGCGGACTTTAAGGTTGGCCAAGGTCCCGGTGGTCATCGGCGGCCCGCACGCTACCTATTGCCCCGACGAGGCGTTGCGGTACGGCGACTACGTCGTTCGGGGCGAGGGAGAGGACGCGGCGGTCGAACTCGTAGAAGCACTCGAGGCCGGCGCCTCGCCGGTAGGTATTAGGAATCTATCGTACCGCGTGGACGGAGAAACGGTCCACGAGCCGCTGCGGCCGCCGGTTCAAAAACTCGAGGACCTTCCCTGGCCTGATTTCTCGTTAATGAAGGGCGCGCGGCGGATGAAGGTGTATCCCATCGCGACGAGCCGCGGCTGCCCGCGCCATTGCGATTTCTGCGCCGTTACGCCGCTGTTCGGCCATAAAGTCAGGCGCCGGGCGCCGGAAGACGTGATCGAGGAAGTGCGGCGGGTAAGCCAACGGGACATGTTCATCGTAGACGATAACTTCACGGAGAATCCGCGTCACGTGCGCGAAATCCTCGAGGGGTTTGCGCGGCTTAAGGGCGCGCCGCGCTGTACGGCGCAAGCAGGCGTAGACGTCGGCCGGGACGAAGAGCTCGTGCGGTTGATGAAGCGGGCCGGATGCGAACGCGTAGCGATCGGGTTCGAATCCGTGAACGACGAGACCCTGGCCGCGTACCGCAAACGCCAAACCCGCGACGACATCGTCCGCTGCATCGAGACGCTGCATAAGTACGGCATGTGGATCCACGGCATGTTTATGCTGGGCGGCGACGCCGACGGCCCGGACGCGGCGGCTAAAACCGTGGCCTTCGCCAAGAACTATAATATCGATTCCGTCCAATTCCTGGCATTGACGCCCATACCGGGGACGAGTCTCTATAGCCGCCTCGAGCAGGAGGGGCGCGTATTCAGCCACGATTGGGCGCTGTACGACGGCCATCATGTGGTTATCGAGCCGGCGCGCATGACGCCGTTGGAGTTACAATTGGGTTTGATTAAGGCCACGCGCGAATTTTATTCCTTGCGGCGGGTTTTACGTGAGGTCCGACGTTTTCACTGGTTCGCCGCCGTTACGACGTACTACGGCCATCGCCTGGTGAGGAAATGGCTGCGGCGGAAGGGTGAGCTGCTTAAGATACTGGAACGCCGTAGTCTGAATCGTGCAAAAAGCGCTCCTCCCGGCCTGGCCCGCGGGCGCGTATCCGCTATTTCCTAATGATAAGCGGCGCCGCGGGAACGCCGGTGCCGGAAGGGCTAGCGTTAAACCGGCTTCCAACTAGGGAGCCGGTTTTTATTCGGCTTGTACTTTGTCGTTCGGGGAGCGTAACGGCGGAATATTTTACGCGTAGTCGCCGGGGGCCAGCAGGTGTACGTTGGCCAGCCGCACCCTTTTCAGGCCCGCTTCCTGGGCCGCCTGGTAACAACGCTCCGCGTGCGCCCGCGACGTCGTCGGCAAATCGCGCATGTGATGGCTGGGGTAGAACGCGAGCAGGCTGTAGGGGATGTAGTCATTCAAATCGGCGAGCCGCCTCGCTATGGCGGCGACCTCGTCCTCGTCCACGTATCCCGGCACGAGGAGCGTGCTCGCCACGAGGGGAGGGGGAGAGGGCCGCCGGGGGATGTATTCCACGAGGAGCGCCAGGTTTTCCCACGTTTGCCTGTTGGATACGCCCGTAAGCGCGACGTGAAGGCTTTCGTCCGCGGCCTTGACGTCGAACTTGACGCAGCCGCCGCTCGCGAGCGCGATTTCCATCATCTGGCGGGTGCCGCGCGCCGACGCCGAACCGTTGGTCTCCCAGCAAATCCGTAATATCCGACCGGTATTATCCGCTTCTCGCCGCGCCAAGCGCGACGTCACGAGCGCGTGCTCTAGCTGCGAGGCAGGGTCGCCGCCGAAGTAACAGACGCAGGCCGTCTTGTCGTCAACGGCCGCCGCGAGCTCGGCCGCGGCCGTGGCGCCCTCAAGGTACTGCCCCCGGAAATGGCTGTTCTGGCAGAAGAGGCAGTCGTACGTGCACGAATGGTAGAAGACCGCCAAGTTCTTGTAACCGAACTCCGGGCCGTCGCGATAGGCGTATTCCGGGTAACCCGCGCCGGTCTCCGCCGGGCATACCCACGACGCGACGCAGTTCGTCGGCAGCCAATCGTAATACCACGACAAATAGCCTTTCTTAGCGGTCGCCAAGACGCGTAGGTGGCCCTCGCGATTCTCGACCATTCCGCAATAGCCGCGCTCTCCCGGCGGTATGCGGCAGGCATTCCCGCACCGCGGGCACGGCGACCCGTCTTGGGGCGGCGACGAGGGGATTTGGTACGGGTCTCGCGCACGCCTATGGGCTTCTTCTATGTAACCTCTTACTTGGTTAGGCCGGGAAACGATACAAGGTCGGCAGACCGATAACGCGCCGGCTATCGTAGGCGAGGTGCGGTTGCATACCTTACATTCAGCCATGGTTTTTCCCTTAGTAATGTAACATAGTCCTCCTAAACCCGGAATACGTGTTGTTCTTTTGGATCGAGCTGGGCCCGTGTGAATAAGGGGTAAGTCGGCCGGTAGGGCCGTGGTATGAGCTGGGCCGTGCTGCGATATGTAGCGTTGACGCTTCTCGTAGCTGCTGCCGCTCAAAGCAGCGACCTATTACTCGAGGCGTATTCAGTCAGACGTTCGCTTTTGGGCGGGTAACTTAGGCCGCTTTTTATTTCGGATTTAGAGGCGTGTTGCTGGCTTTAAATACCTTGAACAGCCCGTTAGAGTTTATTAAAATTAGACGGTTAGAAACGGCGTTACCTACAAGGAGGTCTTATGAAAGTGATGGGCGTATGCGGTTCGCCCCGCAAACGAGGGAATAGCGAGCAATTGCTCGACGTAGCGCTGGACGTAGTCCGCGCCGAAGGCATCGAAACCGATAAAATCCTACTTGCGGGAAAACAAATATTGCCTTGTACGGCGTGCCTGAGGTGTAGGGAAGAGAAGGACGGCTTGTGCCACGGCCGCGACGACGACTTGACCCGGGCGTTGCCTGCAATATACGACGCCGACGGCTTATTGCTCGCAACGCCGGTCTATTTCGGCGCCGCGACCGCGGAAATGACGGCCTTCGTCGACCGCGTCGGCTACGTCTCGCGGGCTAACGGCGGCCTTTTGAACCGAAAAGTTGGCGCCCCTATCGTAGTAGCCCGCCGCGCCGGCCAGAACTTCACCGTTGCTCAACTTAATTACTTCTTTTTAATTAACGGGATGATTGTACCGGGCGCGCGTTATTGGCCTATTGCCTTCGGCGGCGGCCCCGGTGAAGCGCTCCAGGACGACGAGGGCGTCGCGACTATCCAGGACTTAGGCCGAAACGTCGCTTGGCTCATAAAAAAGATCTACAGTTAATAACCAAGGAGCATAAATCTTGATAAATGAGGATATTAAGGGGGAAGAACTAATAGCGCTTATTAAGGCATACGCTAAGTGCTGGCTTGCGCACGATGGTTGTTGGTTTTTGTCGGTGGAGGAAGATTTGGGGACCGAGGATGCGATCAAGTACGACCGCGAGGCGTGGCGTAAGTTCGCCCCGATTGAGGCGCGGCGTATCATGGAGGCCCGTGGCATCAACGCCGGCGGGGGCCTGCCAGCTTTGGCTGAAGCTTTACGGTTTCGTATGTATAATTGGTTGAACGACCAAGACGTACAGTTGTCAGAAAATACTTTAACTTTCGAGATGAAGGGGTGCCGCGTCCAAGAGGCGAGGCGGCGCAAAGGTTTGCCCGATTTTCCTTGTAAAACGGTCGGGGCGGTGGAGTTCGGCGAGTTCTCCCGTGCTGTGGACGAGCGCATCAAAACGGAGTGTATTAAATGCCCGCCCGACGACCTCGCCGAAGATGAATTTTGCGCGTGGCGGTTCACGATTAACGGAACGGAATAAATAAAATTATAAGGTACCCGAATACTAACTTAAAGCGGGGATTGCTAGAGATGGCGGGAACGTCGAACGAGCCGGAGATGTGCCGTGACGACCTCTTTGCGAAGCGATATCGTCGGATGGTTGAAGATAATCCGGCGGTGGAGAAAGTACTAGGCCACGACAAGCAAAAGTTTTACGGGAGGTCCACGTTGTGGTTCGAACTGATCCACGCCGACGGCCGCGCTAGAGCTTCGGCTGCCAACCACGTTATGCGGGCCGAAAAGAGAATAGTCAAGTTTGACGTACGGTTACGCCTCGTCGACGGCGGTTATACGCGATTGTATACAGTCGTCAAACCGATTTTGGACGAACGGGGGAATATAGTACGGACCGAGGGCGCCGCTATACCGGAATACGAGTAGAAGGGAAAGGCCGCGTTTACGCAAAGGCCGCCGACCGTAATCGTAATAGGGATAAAAGCCCCGGCTGCTCCGGGGCCTTACAATTTACCGGCCGATAAATAACGTTTGACAACCGCAGGCCATTTCTATAAAATGGCCCATCAAGGCCGTGCGTGAAGACGCGAAGGAGAACCATGGAGAAAGGCGAGCTTCTCTACGAGGGTAAGGCTAAGCGGATCTTTGAGACCGACGACGAGGGTGTACTTTGGGCCGAATTCAAAGACAGCGCCACCGCTTTCGACGGCGTCAAGAAGGGCACGATTAAAAAGAAGGGTGTGTATAACGCGACGATGTCGGCCAAGTTATTCGCCGTTCTCGAGCGCGCGGGGGTAGCTACCCACTTCGAAAAACAATTCGACGAACGTACGTTGCTTGTGCGACGACTCGAGATGTTTCCCGTCGAAATAGTAATGCGCAACAGAGTCGCGGGCAGCCTGGCGAAACGTTACGGCCTCGAGCGTGGAACGGTTTTGAAAAAGCCGTTGTTGGAATACTACCTTAAAAACGACGACCTGCACGACCCGATGATGAACCGCAATCACGTCCTTGTCCTGGGCTATATGACGGAGCGGACGTTGAGCCATGTTGAAGCGGAAGCGGCCAAAGTGAACCGCGTATTGACGAACTACATGAAAGACCGAGGCTTGGAGCTCGTGGACTTCAAATTGGAATTCGGCGAGCGGGGCCGGAAGATATACCTCGGCGACGAGATCTCGCCGGATACGTGCCGTATATGGGACGCCGCCACCGGCGAAGTCTTCGACAAAGATAGATTCCGTTTCGATCTGGGCGAAGTAGAGAGCCACTACGAGGAAGTGGTTCGGCGGCTGACGGCATAGTACCCGCGGCGGGAGGGTAAGATGATTCTCGTCCTGATCGCGTTGTTGCTTCTACCGATGGCTATGCTACCTCGCCAGGAGTTGTACCCCGTCGAGCGGGTGGAAGTGGAGGCGCGCGACGCGAGCGTACCGCCGGATGCCCGCCGAGCGATCGTCGTCACGCGAACGGGCGGCAAGTCCCCGGTCAAAATACTCAACGTAAAGGTATACGAAAAAGAAGCCGAATTCAAAACGGTTCACGTCGAGTACATAGTCGTTTACCACAGCCGCGACTACGTCGTAGCGGAGCGCAAGGTAGACTTCGAGTCCTTTGAAAAAATTTGGCTCGAGCTCAATAAAAACCGCGCCTTTATGTTGACGAGCGCGCCCGAGGGGTCCAAAGACCAACCTACTTATACCGTCAGGGTAAAAGAGGTGAAAAGGGAAAATACGTTCACCGTAACCGACCCCGAAAACGCGGAGGATAAAAAATATAACAACATCATCTCAGCGATGGAAAATTTCTGGCGCGAGCAGCTGACGATCCAATAAGGCGCCAACCGTCCGAATCCGGCTGTACGCCGCGGAATTGAAGACGGTGCGCGATACGATGTGATAATATATGGCAGGGGTTACCCCTATTCACTGTATGGAAAAAAGTTACTACCCCAAAGAAGCTTGCGGCGTCTTCGGCATATTCGGGCATCCCGAGGCCGCAACGCTGACGTACCTGGGCATATACGCGCTGCAACACCGCGGCCAGGAGTCTGCGGGCATCGTTGCCTCGGACGGTAAACGATTACGCCAGCATCGGGCTTTGGGCCTGGTGAACGATATATTCCGCGAGGACGTCCTGAAGAGGCTGACCGGCAATTCGGCCATAGGGCACGTTCGGTACTCGACCTTGGGCGACACCTCGCTCGCGAACGCACAACCGGTTAAGGTCGATTACTTGCGGGGTTCGCTGGCCGTGTGCCACAACGGCAACGTCGTGAACGCGCTCCCCTTGCGCGAGGAATTGGAACAGCGAGGTTCGATATTCACGACGACGTCGGACTCGGAGATTATTATTCACCTCATCGCCCACGACGAGGACGACGAGTTAACGGTTGCTATCCCCAACGCCCTCAAACATCTGGAGGGGGCGTATTCGGTGCTCTTTCTGGAGGAAAACCGGCTCTTGGCGGCGCGGGACCCTCACGGGTGGCGGCCATTGTGCCTGGGTACGCTGGGCAACGCCTTCGTGGTGGCGTCCGAGACCTGTGCTTTCGACCTGGTCGGCGCAACTTACGAACGCGACATCGAGCCCGGCGAAATCGTGGAGATAACAGCCCGTGGCGTTAAATCGTTTCGGCCGTTTGAGGCCGTGAAGCCGGCGATGTGTATCTTTGAGCTCGTATATTTCTCGCGGCCGGATTCGTACATATTTGGCCGCGGCGTCCACGAGGCGCGTAAAACCCTGGGTGTGGGATTAGCGAGGGAAGAAGAACCGGGTTTCGCGGCGGATATGGTGATCGCGGTTCCGGATTCGTCTAACAGCGCGGCCCTCGGCTACGCCGAGGAATCGGGCATACCGTTTGAGCTGGGTATCATACGCAGCCATTACATAGGTCGGACGTTTATCGAGCCCGAGCAGCGCATCCGGGCTTTCGGGACGCGGTTGAAGTACAACCCGGTACGGGACTTGATAGCCGGGAAATCGCTCGTCATTGTGGATGACTCGATCGTGCGCGGGACGACGTCGCGTAAGATTATAGACATCGTACGCAACGCGGGCGCGGGCGAAATTCACCTACGGATAAGTTGCCCGCCGTGGCGTTGGCCTTGTTTCTACGGCATAGATACTCCTACTCGTGAAGAGCTCATCGGCTCGAGGTTGGAAGTTGACGAGATCGCGCGCTACATCGGCGTCGACTCGCTAAAATACCTCTCGCTCGGCGGCTTGCGGCGCGCTGTCGGCGGCGACGTATTGACGGAGGAGGGCGTGGCAGAGCGCTTCTGTTCCGCGTGCTTCACCGGCGACTACCCGACGCCGATATACGAACAATTCGCGAAGGATATGATGACGCCGAGGCTCTTCGGCGACAAGATGTTCTAAGGGCGATGGTGGCAGAGCGGAAAGAGTCGATCGGTTACGCGCTTACGATATACGTCGTTTTCGTCGCTTTGGTGGCGGTGGCTAACGCCATGTACGGCGGGCCGGCCGCCGCCGCAACCGGTGGACGCGCCGTTCTAGCGGAAGCGTTTTTGTACGTCGGCGCGGTTACGTTGGTCGGTTTGGCCATACCGCTTTGGCTCGCGGCGCGGGGGCGGTTGGCGCTGCCCATCTGGTCTTCGCCGGGTACGGGGGACAACGCTTTCGCGGTGTTGTTGGTGGTTTTCGCTTTCGCACGCGTCGAGATGCTCGTCGCGATATTCGCCGAGGGGCGCCCTTGGGGCCCGGCCGCGGTTACTTTTCTCGGCGCGGCCGCGTTCAACCTGGCGGCGGTAACGGCGACGATCGGCGTCTTATTGCCGACGTTGAAAAGGCGGATGCCGGTAGCTCCGGCTACCCTTATCGCGGCACTTGCCTTTTCTTTATGCCACATCGCCCGGTTCAATTCGTTCGCCGGCGCGCTGAGCGTCGAAGTATTAGTAGTGCTCATTGTATTTGGCCTAGGGTACTCGTTATATTATTTCTGGTCGCGGTCGATATTCCTAACGGCGTTATTACAGCACTTGGTGGCCACGACGAACCTGATATTCGCTCGAGATTACCGGCCGGGGAACATGGACTTACCGTTCTATTATTCGCTCGCCGTACTCGTGGCGTTTCTAATCGTGGTCGCAGCGAAGCGGCGTCTCTACGCCGCGGAACGGTTTACGCATTTTTAAGGGTGGCTCGGAGGTTACGCTGCCGTGGTTACGTACAAAGAAGCCGGGGTAGACCAGGCCGGCGCCGACCAGTTCGTAGGCCGGATTAAAAAGCTCTCCCACGTGCTCGACGAATCGCGCGTGATCGGCGGAATCGGTTTGTTCTCCGGCCTTATGGACATAAGCGACCTCGGGTACAAAGAGCCCGTGTTGGCGGCCGGTACCGACGGCGTGGGGTCGAAGCTTGAAGTAGCCTTCACGCTGGGGAATCACCATACCGTAGGCATCGACCTCGTCGCCTTGAGCGTGAACGACGTTATCTGTTGCGGCGCCCGGCCGCTGTTCTTCTTGGATTATATGGCGGTGGGCCGGTTGGACCTCGGCCAGGGCGAGGCCATCGTTAAAGGTATCGTCGAGGGGTGTCGCCAGGCCCGGTGCGCTCTCCTCGGCGGCGAGACGTCGCAGCTGCCTACGTTTTACCGCCCGGGCCGCTACGACCTCGCGGGTTTCGCGGTCGGGATAGTGGAACGTTCGAAAGTAATCGACGGCTCGAGGGTCCGCCCGGGCGACGTAGTCGTCGGCCTTGCGTCGTCGGGCGCCCATTCCAACGGGTTTACCCTCATACGTAAGATCGTCGAAGAACAGGGATTGGAATACGCCGAGCGCTTCGACGAAGGCCGGACGTTGGGCGAGGAGCTTTTGACGCCTATGCGGATTTACGTCCCGGAGATAATGCGGTTGCTCGAGGCCGGCGTCGACGTTCGCGCCGTCGCCCACGTGACCGGCGGCGGCATCCCCGGCAACCTATTCCGCCTTTTGCCGGACGGGGTCGGCGCCCGGCTCGAGAAAGGTCGCTGGCCGGTACCCAAGCTCTTTACGAAGATAGCTGAGTGGGGCGGTGTTTCGGAAGAAGAAATGTACGCAGTCTTCAACATGGGGCTGGGGATGCTGGTCGTCGTAGGCGGCGGCGAGGAGGAGCGCGCGCTCGACGCCTTGGCCGAGGGGATGGTCGTAGGCGAATGCACGAGCGAGGAAGGCGTAGCGTTGGCGTAATTTTAAGAGGGTGAGAATAAGACTATGGGAGGCACCGGCGGCGGACGGTTTACACCCCTTTTAACATATCTAACTCTCTTCGTATTTTTTGGGGGGTTATATTTCTGTTGGGGACTGGCGATAGGGAAAGTCGGCGGTTACTCGTATTTAAACGCCGCACTTAACGCGGACCATGAACGCGTAATAGGTGATTTAACTGTAGTAAACGCTTATCATGGCCGAACCGACGTCCATCCGCTTTTCGTATTACTCTTAAATCCCGTCGGCGTACTTTTAACTAAGGCGTTCGGTTCGCAGTTAACCGCGGCCGTATTGATGAATTCCGTAGCGGGCGCCCTGTGTGTAGTTATGACTAAAGCGTTCCTGCGGCGGGCAGGATTAAGTGAGCTTATTGCGATTCTCTTCGCGGCGATCTTGGGTCTATCTTCCACCCATATTTTTTTCGGTTCGACGCCCGAGACGTGGATCTTCGCCGCGGCCGGCGTAATATTGCTTTTCAACCTGGCGGTATTTACGCCCGGTAGTACGTCGAGGTTTTTGCCGGCGGGCATATTCGCGGTCGGTATGTGTACTCCAAACTTTGTTCCGGCGGTCATTGCGTTCGGGGCCAGCGTTTATAAAAGCGTCTCTTTTAGGGTTGTAATAGTCAAAACGTTAATTTTCGGCTTTTTAATTACCGGTTGCGTCGCGGCACTTAGTATCGTACAAAAGTTTCTATACCCGCGCTCGGTGCTCTTCTTCTTGCCGGAAGTATACCGCAACGAACTTGGCGCGTATTCGCCTGTAGTAAAATACTTCGGCGGCCTTGAGTTAAGTTACCTGTGGGCTAGGTTAGGGGAATTAGCGGGCCCTTTATTTCTGTACAACCTCATCGCACCCGAGACGGTCGTAAATTGGTGTTCGGCGGGCCGATTTTGCCTCCCCCTGAAACCGTTCGTCGACGTAGACCTGTCCCGACTAAGCCCGTTGGGATTAGTTGCCGCGGCGATTTGGGTGGGGCTAATTATTTGGGCTGCGTACTCTTTTATCAAGCACAAAGAAAACCGGACGCCCGTTTTAATCGGGTTGTTGTTGACGTTGGCGTTTGGACTCGCTTTTTACTATTTTTACGGAACGACTCTATACGTATACGCGATAAGCACCGCGTTTCCGCTGTTGGCGTCGGTGGCTCTGGCGTTGCGGTCGTACGACCGGCCCGGGACTAAAGCATTTTACGTACTTACGGGTGCCTTAACCTGCTTTCTGTTTTTAGAGCTAGTCCACAACGTAAATTTTTTATACGGTATATTTGCCGTCTACCGGGATTACCCCTTTGCGATTTCGCCCTGAATAGTCAGGGGCCATGATCGGCCAGGTAACGTCCGGCGGACAAGAAACTAAAAGATATGGACCTTCCCAAAGACATCGCGATAATGCTCGAGGAGTTGGGCATCTCGGAGACGCCGCCGGTGCACCTCCGCACGCGGAAGAGTTGGGACGAGTACTTTATAGACATCGCTACGCTCGTCGCGGAGCGCTCGACGTGCCTGAGCCGAAACGTCGGCGCCGTATTGGTTCGCGAGCGGCGCATCCTGGCCACCGGGTACAACGGCGCGCCGGCCGGCCTGCCGCACTGCCCGTTCTGTATCCGGAAATTGAGCGGCGTCCCTTCGGGCGAACGGCACGAGCTCTGCCGCGGCTTGCACGCCGAGCAAAACTGCCTTATACAATGCGCCCGCAACGGCGTCTCCAGCGACGGCGCGACGATATACGTATATGGCGGCACCCCCTGCGTAATTTGCGCGAAGATGCTGGTTAACGCCGGCGTGCGGCGCGTCGTCGCGACGGAGAAATACCCGGACGAGCTCGGCTTAGCCATTATGGAGGAAGCGGGCATCGAAATTAAAGTTATAGGAGGTTCTTAGATGGCGGTGAGCGCGGCGCTGATCGCCGTATACGACAAAACGGGCGCCGTAGAGTTAGCGCGGGGCTTGGCCGAGCTCGGTTATAGAATAATTAGTACGGGCGGTACCGCGCGCCGCCTGCGCCGCGCCGGCGTCAAGGCGGTCGAAGTCGCCGACGTAACGGCCTTCCCCGAAATTTTGGGCGGGCGCGTTAAGACGTTGCACCCTAAGATCTTCGGCGGCATCCTCGCCCGGGCCACAGCGAGCCACCGCAAACAGCTCACTCAAAGACGCATCGCGCCCATAGACGTCGTCGCCGTCAACCTGTACCCCTTTGAAGAGACGGTGAAAAGCACGGCCGTGTCCGAAGGGAAGGCAGTAGAACAAATAGATATTGGCGGTGTTGCGTTGCTGCGCGCCGCGGCCAAGAATTTCGAACGCGTCGTCGTCCTGTCGTCGCCGTCGCAGTACGACGAAGCGCTCGAGCGGTTGCGGGCCGGGAAAAATGAAAAAGGTTGGCGCCGGGAGTTAGCGCGCGAGGCCTTCGCCGTAACGGCGCGCTACGACGCGGCCGTCGCCAACTACTTCGGCGGGTGGACGCCGCGGCGGAGGCGGTTCGCGGATCATTTACTTCTGGAATACGACAAGATAACCGATGCTCCGTACGGCGAAAACCCTCACCAACGCGCCGCCTTTTACGGCGACGGGGATACCGGCTTGAAACAACTCGCCGGCCCGCCGCCGTCGTACAACAATTTTCTCGACTTGGCCGCGGCCGTCGATTTGGCGAACGAGTTCCGAAAGCCGGCCTGCGTCGTAGTGAAGCACAATAGCCCCTGTGGCGTCGCGTTGGGGGTTGCGCCGGCCGAGGCTTTCCGCCGCGCCTGGGCCGCGGATGCGCTTTCCGCATACGGCGGCATAGTAGCGTTCAATAAGGCCGTGGACGACGCCGCCGCGGCTGCCATGATGGCCAAAGGGATCTTTTTCCACATCTGCGCGGCCCCGTCATTTAAAAGGGGCGTAGTGAAGTATTTACGAACCGCCAAGCGTTGGACCGACCGCCTGCGGGTTTTCGCGGGGAAGTACGCGCGGCCTAGGCTCGAGTACCGAAGCGTTCTGGGCGGCTTATTAGCCCAGGAGGCGGACCGGCGGCCCGCGGCCCGCGACCGGTGGAAACAGGTGGCCGGGCCGGAGGTACCGTCGGGCGTATTAGAGGATTTGCGGTTCGCGTGGGCCGTGGCCAAGTACGCGCGCTCCAACGCGGTGGTCATAGCTAAGGATTCGGTTACGTTGGCTATAGGCGCCGGGTCCGTCAACCGGTTGTGGCCCGCGGAAGACGCCGTTCGTCGTGCGGGGGAAGCGGCGCGGGGCGCGGTGGCGGCCTCGGACGGTTTTTTTCCCAAGGCCGACACGCCGGAAGCGCTTTGCCGCGCTGGCGTTCGGGCCATCGTTCAACCGGCGGGTTCCAAAGGCGACGAGCTCGTCGTCGAGCTGGCACAAAAGTACGGCGTCGCGCTGTTCTTCGCGGACGGGCGCCATTTTAGGCACTGAGGATAAAAGGGAAGTCGTGGTCAAAGGCCGTTCAAGAGATTAGGGTGCTATGGTCGCAAAAGCGTCGAAGAAAAAGAAATCGGTCCTGGTCGTCGGCGGCGGCGGCCGCGAACATACGCTCGCGTGGGCGTTTCATAAATCCCCCCAAGTTGGGAGGGTATTCGCGGCGCCCGGGAACGCTGGTACGGCCCAAATCGCCGAGAACGTCGCCGTCGGCACCGGCGACATAGAGGCGCTCGCGAAGTTCGCGCGGAGCGAGAAAGTCGACCTGACGGGCGTGGGGCCGGAGGCGCCGCTGGCGGAGGGGATAGTCGACCGCTTCCACGCCGCCAAACTACCCATCTTCGGGCCTACGAAGCAAGCTGCCCGTATCGAGTCGTCTAAAATCTTCGCGAAGGAACTCGTCCTCAAAGCCGGCATACCGACGGCGCCGGCGGAGATCTTCGACGATGCGGAAGCCGCGCGGCGTTATATTGACATAAGCGGCGCGCCGTGCGTGATAAAAGCCGACGGCCTGGCCGCGGGTAAGGGCGTCGTGGTTGCTTTGACCGAGGAGGAGGCGTACGCCGCGGTCGAGGCGACGATGGTGGAAAGGAAATTCGGCTCCGCCGGAGATAGAATCCTTATCGAGGACTACGTAAGCGGCGAAGAGGCGTCCATTTTAGCCGTCACGGACGGCGAGCGCGTAGCGGTGATGATTCCGTCGCAGGATCACAAGCGTTTAAAGGATGGCGACGGCGGCCCGAATACCGGCGGTATGGGCGCGTACGCGCCGGCGCCGGTTATCGACGGGAAGATGCTCAAAACGGTGACGGAGACGGTAATCGAGCCGACAATCGCCGCCCTCGCGGACGAGGGGATACCTTATCAAGGTTGTATCTACGCCGGTTTGATCGTGGATTTCGAGGGGCCGAAATTACTGGAATTCAACTGTCGCTTCGGCGACCCGGAAGCGCAGGCGGTGCTGCCTTTGCTCCAGGATGATCTTTACGAGGTGTGCGCGAGCGCTACCGCGGGCAATCTCGAGTTCGGTCGTTTCGAGTGGCAGTCGGGCGCGGCCGTAGCGGTCGTCGCCGCGTCGAAAGGCTATCCGGGCGAATACGAAAAGGGTCGGATAATCAAGGGCCTCGACGAAGTTGCCGCGATGGAGGACGTAATTGTTTTCCACGCCGGTACCGCCGTAGAGGACGATAAGGTAGTGACCGCCGGTGGGCGGGTGTTGGCCGTAACGGCGCTTGGCGTTACCGTTGCCGACGCTGTCAAGAGAGCGTACGACGCCATGGGTCGCGTACGCTTCGCCGGCATGTATTACCGTCGCGACATAGGCTACAAAGCCGTGGCGCGGAGCAGGGGATAGGTAAAATGGCTAAGACGCCTCCAGTTGGTATTTTAGTGGGAAGCGATTCCGACCTCGACGTTATGAGAAACGCTACGGCGACGCTCGAGGAATTGGGGGTCGGTTACGAACTCAGCGTCGCCTCGGCGCACCGGACGCCGGCCCGGGTAAGGACGTACGCCGAGGAGGCCGCGGGCCGCGGCGTCAAGGTCATTATTTGCGGGGCCGGAATGGCCGCGCATTTGGGCGGCGCGGTAGCGGCGGTGACGGAGCTGCCCGTAATCGGCGTTCCGATGCCCGGCGGCGTCTCCGACGGCCTTGACGCGCTACTATCGACGGTTCAGATGCCCGCCGGCGTCCCGGTTGCGACCGTCGCGGTAGGAAAAGCGGGGGCGGTGAACGCCGCGTTGTTGGCCGCGCGGATCCTCGCGCTGCAAGATGAGAAGCTTTTAAGCCGACTTCGTGATTATCGCGAGAAAATGGCGGCCGCCGTCGAGGCGAAGGAAGCCGACGCAGGGTAAAGCCTTTGGTAGAAATAGTTAAATTGGATAAGGTGGGCGTGGCCGGTGCGGTAGGGTTTGCGGCCGCGGCGATTAACGCCGGTTATCTGGTCATATTACCCACCGATACCGTTTACGGTTTGACCGCCGCGGTTTTCAAGCCCGAAGATGTCCAGAAAATACGGGATGGGCACGAAGCACCGCCGTGGCGCGAGCCGGCGGGGAAGCTATATGCTCTCAAAGGTAGGCCTGGACGCCAACCGTCGATAATTCTGGCGCCCGATTGGCGATACGCCCGTATGCTTACGGGGCAAAATTTAGACCGGATTGAGGAATTCTGCCGCCGCGTGCCGAACCCGGTCTCGGTGGTCGTAGGCGCCAAATGGGATTGGCGGCCGCCGCTCGCCAACGTTCGCGGCGGCGTCGCGCTTCGCGTACCCAGGGGCGGCCTTATTAAAATTATTCTGAAATTCTGTAAGTTCGCTTTTTCCGTTAGCGCGAACTACGCCCGCGGCGAGGAACCGTACCTTCTGGACCAGGTGCCGGCGGCGATGCTGAAACGGGCAACCTTGGCGTTAGATGCCGGGTATTCGCCTTTTCAAAGAGCTTCTTTTATCGTCGACTTCACGGTCGACCCGCCCACGCCGCTGAGGGGCGGAAAGGAGCTTGAGGAAGCGTTGTTGCAGTTTTGGGAATGAAACGCAGCGTGGACATTTACAAGTTAATACAAAAGAAACGGCCCGGTTGCCTATTCGTGTTCACGGGGCCGTCCGGCGCGGGTAAGTCGACCATCTGCCGCGCCGTTTTAAAGGACCTTTCGGGGATAAGTTTCTCCGTCTCGCATACGACCAGGTCGGTGCGCCCCGACGAGGTCGACGGCCGCGATTACTATTTCGTATCTGAAGAGAGTTTCGAATCGCTGTTGAGCGATGGTCGCTTTGTCGAGTACGCCACGGTACACGGTTATCGGTACGGCACGTCTCGCGACCAGCTCGAGGCAAAGCTGGGGCACGGCGACGTCCTCCTCGACGTAGACGTCCAGGGCGCGAGCCAGTTAAGGTCCCGTTATCCCTCCGCGCCGTCGGTTTTCATCTTGCCGCCTTCGTTGGCCGAATTGCGTACCCGTTTAGTCGCGCGAGGGCAAAACGACCCGTCCGATATCGAGCGCCGCATTTTCCAGGCGGAGCTCGAGATCCGGGAGGCGGCCGATTTCGATTATTTCGTCGTAAATGACCGCCTGGAGGAAGCGGTTGCCGCGGCGAAATGCATAATCGAGGCCGAACGTCATAACCTTCGTAGGAGGCTCGGCGTCCGATGAAAATAATATTGGGTGTATCGGCGAGCGTGGCCATTTATAAGGCGGCCGAGCTGGCGCGCCTACTCGTCGGCGAGGGGGCCGAGGTAACGGTTGCGATGACGCCGAACGCTACCAAGCTCGTCGACCCGCGCCTCTTTGACGCCGTAACCGGCCGGCCCGCCATAACGGACTTATTCGGGCGCGAACACGCTTTCGCCCACTTGGAAACCGCCGAGGGGGCGAACGCTTTCGCGGTCGTGCCCGCAACCGCCAACGTCCTCGGAAAACTCAGCGCCGGGGTAGCCGACGACGCGCTCACCACGGTAGCGCTCGCCGTCGGTTGCGGCCGCCTGGTCGCTCCGGCGATGAACCCCAAGATGTGGGCCAAGGTAGAAGTCCAACGCAACGTCTCGACGCTGCGCGAGCTAGGATACGTTGTCGTGCCGCCGGAAGAGGGGCGGACGGCGTGCGGCGACGCCGGCGTAGGCAGGTTGGCCGACGTAAGTGTAATAGCCGAGGATATCCTGCGACTCGCGCACCGTAAGGCCGGCCTGAAAGGTAAAAAGTTGGCCGTAACCGCCGGCCCAACGCGGGAGCGGTTCGACGCGGTCCGGATGCTTACCAATCCCTCGAGCGGCCTCATGGGGTACGATATCGCGCGGCGCGCGGCGCGCCGTGGCGCCGCCGTTACGTTGGTCTCCGGCGTTAGCGATGACCCGGCACCGCTTGGAAGCACCGTGCGGGTCGTTCGCGTTGAATCGGCCGCCGAAATGTACGAGGCGACCGCGGCGGCGTTCGAAAAGGCCGACGCTCTGGTGATGGCCGCCGCCGTCGCGGATTACCGATTTGATGAAACCCGGGAGCATAAAACCAAAAAAACCAAAGGTAAAGTAAGCCTCACGTTAACTCCGACTGTAGATATCATTTCGGAACTGGCTGGTAACAAAGGCGATAGGCTAGTAATCGCGTTTGCGGCTGAAACGGAGAATTTAATCGAAAACGCTAAAGGTAAGTTATTGAAAAAGGGTGCCGATTTGATAGTTGCTAACGTAATAGGTCGGGCCGGCGTCGGTTTTAGCTTTGAAAAAGCGAAAGCAGCCATCGTTAAGGCGGACGGGGTAGAGGAGCTCGGTGAGATTTCGAAGGCCGCCCTCGCGGAAAAAATACTAGACGAGCTAGAGCTTTTATGGAGAAAGGCCTAAATGAAGGATAAGCGAATCGCCAGGGCGCTTGCGGAGAACCTACGGGCCCTCGGCGTGCGCGAAATCGTCGCCGAGTCGCCCGCGTCGGCGTTATTGGGCGCCGAAGGACCCGTTGACGTTACTTCAGAAGAAGACCTTTCGCGGGAAGGGGTTATTAGAAGAGAAAAGGAGACGGTGGATAGGTGTCGGAAGTGCGGCTTAGGGTCCCAAAGGACCCACGCCGTCTACGGCGACGGCAACGAATACGCCGAGATAATGTTCATCGGCGAGGCGCCGGGCGCAGAAGAAGACCGCCAGGGCCTGCCTTTCGTAGGGAGGGCCGGCCAATTACTGAATCGTTTGCTCGAGCAAGTCAGCTTAAAAAGGTCGGAGGTTTATATTGGCAACTTGTTAAAGTGCCGGCCCCCCGAGAACCGCGACCCTTTGCCGGAAGAGCTCACGGCCTGCCGCCCTTACCTCGACAAGCAAATAGCCGTCATTAAGCCGCGGATTATAGTGTGTTTGGGTTTATATGCGGCCCAAGCAATACTAAACGTTAAAGAATCGATGGCGCGGCTGCGCGGCGCCCATCATAAGATCGGCGACACGACCGTCATACCGACTTACCACACGGCTGCGGCGTTGCGGTTCCCCGCGTATAAACAACAAATATACGACGACCTCTGCCGAGCGCGTGATCTGGCGTACGGTTAAGACGGCGTTCGCCGCCGGCGGCGACGGCGACAACGAATAACCAATTGTTAAATGTAACGCGCCGCGAACGGCTTCTCGCCGCGTTGGCAGCGGCGGGCCTCGCGTTTTTTTATTTCCTTTTTAGGTCCCAGAACCATCCTACCGACGCAGTGCTGTACGCGCTCGCGGCGGACGTTAAAGACGCGTACCCATTCTTCCATTGGCATCACCTCTTCTATACGCCGCTAACGTGGTTATTGGTGCGCGGAGCCCGTTCGCTCGGTTACGCGGGCGACGTTTTTGCTCCCGTAGCGGCGTTCTCCGCGGCTTCGGCCGCCGCAGCCGCAGCGCTATTTTACTTGTCGCTAAGACGCCTTGGCGCGACCGTAACCGCCGCCTTCCTCGCGGCCGCCGCGGCGGCCGTATCCGCGTCCTGGTGGTACTTCGCCGGGGAAGCGGAGGTCCTGGCTTTAGTGGCGTTGTTTTTTTCCGGCGCCCTGTACATCTTAACGGCGGCGCGTATAAGCTACCGGACTATTCTTACTTTGGCGGGGTGGCTCGGCGTAGGAACTCTTTGCCACCAGGTCGTAATTCTTTTTATCCCGGTGTGCGCGATCATCGTGGGGTGGGAAAATAAGAGGCGTTTAGCGAGGCTCGGCGTATTTTTAGCGGCGTACGGCGCCATAGTTATTATCCCGTACGTACTGATACCGTTGCTCTATTACCACGTCTGCGGGTGGGGCGCGTGGTACAGGTGGGTGACGCATTATTTCTGGTGGGGAGATTGGGGGTACCTTACGCGCGAGCGACTGGCGCGCGGCTATTTAACGATGCTGGGCGCTGTCGCGGCGGGCCCCACGCCTTTCGACGCAGGTAAAACGCTAACGCCGGCGTCGCTGCTGCAAAATTACGTTCCTGCAATATTCGTATTCGCCGGCGCGCTGGGTACGGTCGCCGCCGCGTCGCGACGTTTGTGGCGCGAGAAGCGGCGGTGGTTGGTAGCCGCCGCCGCTTGGTTCGTTTTTTTTCACATATTCTTTTCCTGGTGGGAACCCGAAAACGCGGAGTGGTGGATAGCGACGACGACGCCGGTGTGGCTGCTGTTTGGCCTGGCCGTTCCGCGGCGAGGGATTTTCCACGCAATCGCCGCCGGTGCGTTAATCTCGTTGGCTATCTTGAACTTCAATCGCGTAATATACCCGGCCACGTTACCGGGGAAAAATGACGCGGAGGAAGCGGCGCGCGTTGTCGTATCGATTACGAAACCGGGGGACGCGGTACTCATGTCTCACGTGGACGTAGGTTGTTGGATCGACTATTTAAGCCGGCATACGCGGACGTTGCCTTGCCCCCAGCCGTTCTGCGAACCTCTCCCCGACGCAGCGCAAAAACTCGAGGCCTCGGCGTTGCGCGGCTTTCCGGAGTATACGGCGGACGGCAGCGTGTTGTATTTTACCGATTTCGAATGGGATGACCCGACGTTGTACGGGCGAGCGGGGGTCAGCGACCTGCGCGTCGTTTTCTTCAAAATGATCAGGAGGAGCGAACCCGTAACCGTTTTAAGGTTTGCGAGCGGCGAAAGGGTCCTTTACCGCTTCACCGGATACGGCGAAGTAATCCGCGACGTTCAAGTGTTCGAAGCCGAGGGCTCGAGCGAGACTACCGACCGTGCGGTCCTTGCGCGAACCGGCGCGGCCGCTAAGGCCAAAACCTTTATAACCAAAACCGGCCGCTACGTATTGTGCGTACAGGCCTCCGGACTGCCCGCGGAGGGGGTTTGGCCCGTTATGGAGGTCGCCGTGGACGGCATACGCCGCGGGACGACGACCGTAGACGCGACGTTTTGGCGTTTTTACGAGATGGAGTGCGAGCTTGGCGCCGGCGTTCACGAGGTGAAAGTAACTTTTTGTAACGATTATTACGACCCGGAGTCGGGAAGGAACCGCGACCTAAACGTAAATCGCATAATAATTTACCGTCGTGAACCTCGGTACGTTAATTCCGGCTCAGGAGAGAAACAACGACGACGGTGACAAAGGAGGGTGGACGATAGGAAGCGTGATAGGTGTATTACGTAAATGGTTAGAAATCATTGGGTTACGGTATGGTATTGGACTTTAACGAGGCACGGAAGTAAAATTTTATGTTATAATGGATTAATATCGAATTGTGGCCGGTCAACGTGCCGCGACGGGGCCGCGATTCCATGTTAGACGAGCGTGACAGACGAGAACCGGTATATATTCGGCCGCGAACGCTACTCTGCCAAGGCGGTTTGTTTCGTAACCGCTGTTACGGCTCTTCCACCCGTCATCGGCTTTTGGGGGACTTTTGATATCGCGCACGGCGTTTTCGCTAGCGCTTATCTGGCCGTATGTTTTTTTTGGTATATCGTCGTCCAGCCCAAATTGGTTTGCGCGAACTGCGCCTACTACGACGGGGTATGCGCTCGGGGGTTGGGTAAAGTCGCAGCGTTATTGTACCGGCCCGGCGGCGGCTACGAAGGCTGGGGGGCGAAGATAGCGGCGTTCTTCTGGCGTTACTGGTACGCCGGCGTACCCACGTGCGGTTTTTTATACCTTTTAATATTCCGCCTTTCCTGGCCTACGGTCATCTTCGCCGCGTTCTTCGTCGCCGCGGCCCTTACGGCCTATTTGGTCTCCCGAAATTATTGTTGCGTTAATTGTCTGGTCCGGAATACTTGTCTTCGCTCGCCATTTCGGGAAAGGACGTAGAGGAGGCAACGGGTGGTTAAGGACAAAGCACGGACCTTGAAGGAGATCGAGCAGAAGCTTGAAGCGTTGCAAGCGGCCGAGGGCGAAGACGTCTTCAGACTTTATTACGAACATGCCGACGTTGACGTCGCCGCCCACGAGAAAAGGCGGCGGGACGCGTTGCTGACTCCGGAAGTTGCGGAGACCTGCGAGGCGGTCCTGGCCGGCGATTACGACGCGTCGTTAAATAGGCGAGCCAAGATAGTCTCCGACTGGGTAACGTTGGCGCGCGCGGAAACCGATGAGATCATCGACCTCAAAGAAGAGATTCAGAAAATAGTAATAGACGTCAAGCCGACGCTTGACGGAGAAGAAATTCCGCGCCATTTAAAGACGAATATACTTTTGAAGGAGACCGACCGGGACGTACGCCGGCGGGCATTCCGATCGGAGGGTAAACTCAGGGGGGAGTTATTTAAACGTGCGAGGCGGCTTTACCGCTTAAGGAACGACGCGGCCCAAGCCTTGGGTTACGAAGATTACCCGTCTTTGGCGCTGGCAGGAGAGGACCTTACGGTCGCCGAGTTAAAGGATTTAATAAATAAATATGAGAGCGTGACGAGGCAACCGTACGAGGAGCTGTTGGCGGAGGGGGTCGACCGTTTTCAATTGGATAAAATCGAGCCTTGGGATACGTATTACGTTACCGACCGGCTCTGCGCAGCCGACGATAAATATTTCCCCGGGGAAATCGGCTTACCGTCGTTGGCCGAGGTCGTCAAGGGGTTCGGCCGGGACCTCGAGTCGCTGGGCATCGCCCTACACGCCGACGCCGACATCCCATACGGCGGCCTGTGCTTCGCCATCCGCGTCCCCGACGACATCCGCATACTCCTCAATTTAAAGGACGGCATGTCGGACTTGCGGGTTCTGTATCACGAATTCGGCCACGCCGTTCACCGTAAATTCACGGCGGCCGAGGATTTCTCCTTGAAAGTCGGCGACGCCGGCTTCTTCGCGGAAGCGATGGCCGACACTTGGGGATTATTGGTGAATAGGCCCGCCTGGCTGCGAAAGTTTACGGGGATGTCGGAGGACGAAGTCTCGCGCGTAGCGGATGCGGAGGAGAAGTCGTTTGCGGCCCGGGTTCGGCGTTTTATGATGACCCAAAGTTTCGAAATCGACGCTTACAGGAATGCCGGCGGCGACCTCGCCGCGACGCTGGACGACTACGCCGAACGTTTCCTCGGCTACCGCTATAAAGACGACGGGATGTGGGCGGAGCAGTACTTCCCGCTCCTTTACCCGATGTACAGTAAGAATTATATGCTCGCCAGGGTGATCCAACGCGCCGTGCACGGTTACCTCGAGCGTGAGTACGGCGAACCGCTCGACGAACCCAAGGCCTTCGAGTTTTTAGTGGACCGGTTTTACGCCGACGGCGCCCTGCGTACGTGGAAGGAGAAATTAGCGGTCGTAGGGCTGGACCTCTAACGTGTGTTTACCCCCGGGGCGATGCAAACGAAGACCGTAAAAATAGGTAACGTGACCGTAGGCGGCGGCTCGTTCGCGCTCATCGGTGGGCCGTGCGTCATCGAGACTGAGGCACTCGCGATAGAGACGGCGCGGTACGCCGCGGGCGTTTGCGCCGAGCTGGGCATTCCGTACATCTACAAGTCGTCGTACCTCAAAGATAATCGATCGAGCCACGAGACGTACCATGGCCCGG